>SIAB01000022.1 GCA_009692015.1 Phycisphaerales bacterium | reverse complement strand
ATCGGATCGACGGCACAGAGTGAAGATGATCACACTTCTGCGCCCGGCGTGCAATGCGCGTTCACTGGACAGGGGACCGTCGGCGGCGCGGCTGGCGCGGCTGATGTGGACGGCGGCATCACGACACTGTTGTCGCCAGTTCTGTGCACCATGACCGGCGGAGCACGATTGCAATACTGGTTCTGGTACACGAACAATCTGGGGGGTTCTCCCAACTTGGACTCCTTCATCGTGCAGGTCTCGGGAGATGGCATCACATGGACAACGGCTGCCACCGTGACTACAAGCGCAACGAGCTGGCGCGCCGCGGACATTTCGCTCGACGGACTCATTCCAGTGGGATCGCCCGTGCGGGTTCGATTTCTGGCGCAGGATCTCAATGCCGGGTCGCTCGTCGAAGCTGCCATTGACGACCTGCGCGTCGTGACCTCCGGGTGTGCGGCGGTGCTGGGCGATGCCAACGGTGACGGCATCGTGAACGGACTCGATCTTTCCACCCTTCTCTCACAGTGGGGAGCAGGCGGATCGGCTGACTTCGACGGTGACGGCGTGGTCGGTGGTCTTGATCTTGCAACTTTGCTCTCCAATTGGGGATGATCATCCGGTGGCGCGGCCGTGCGGACTAGACTGCGATGATGGCGCTCGACGCCGCGATCTTTCTCTCTGACACCGGACCAGTAGCTCGCCGCCTCACTGGATTTGAAACGCGACCTCAACAAATTGAGATGGCGGCCGCGATCGATTCGTGTCTGGATCGCAAGGGTCGACTGCTGGTCGAGGCGGGCACCGGGGTCGGAAAGAGCTTTGCCTATCTTCTGCCGGCGATCCGACGCGTCGTCGAGCACCGTGAGCGCGTCATCATCTGCACCAACACGATTGCGCTCCAAGAGCAGTTGGTTGACAAGGACATTCCGCTCCTCAATGCGGTCATACCCGAGGAGTTCAGCACGGTGCTGGTGAAGGGGCGAGGAAACTATGTCTCGCTGCGTCGACTCAAACTCGCCAGTGCGCGGCAGGATCGACTCTTCGGTGATGAGGAGGATCGTCACGCACTCATCGGTCTTGAAGATTGGGCATACGAAACTCGCGATGGAACGAAACACTCTCTCGATGTCATGCCCTCGCACTCCGTGTGGGAACATGTGCAATCCGATGCGGGAAACTGCATGGGGCGCAAGTGTCCAACCTATGACAAGTGTTTTTATCAAGCGGCCCGTCGGCGAATGGAGAACGGCGACCTGCTCGTGTGCAATCATGCACTCTTTTTCAGCGACCTCGCGATGCGTGCGGCAGGTGGTCGCGGATTTCTGCCGCAGTATCACCATGTGATTCTCGATGAGGCACATGGCATCGAGGAAGTTGCTGCCGATCACTTTGGGGCACGGCTCACCGAGGGTTCGGTCAACTATCTGCTGCGCTCGCTTTGGAATCCAGCGCATCAGCGGGGTGCGCTCAACGATGCACCGATGCAAGAGGGCGGCGATCGCACGCTCGAGTCTGCGCTGCGACAAGTGGAAGCCTGTCGCAAGGCCGCGGAGGGATTCTTCAGCGACCTCTGGCGATGGCGAGAGGCGCAGGGTGCGGAGGGGGACTTCCGCATTCGCCAGAAGCATGTCATCGCAGATTCACTCAGCGAGCCGCTGCGGGCGCTGGCGACACTCTTGCAACTCGTCCGCGAGCGGGCGGCAGATGAGGCCGATGGATTTGAGATCAACGCCTATCAGCAACGGGCCGCCGCGTTGGCGGCATCGTGCCAAGCGCTCCTTGGTCAGACGATGCAGGGATGCGTCTACTGGATGAGCAGTTCGCAGAGAAGGCGCGGTCGCGGCGCGGTTCGCCCCGAAATCACCCTCGCCAGTGCCGCCATCGAAGTGGGACCACTCCTCGCGCAGCATCTCTACAGCCAGGACATTTCAGTCGTGCTGACTTCGGGAACACTCGCCGCGGCTCAAGGAGACTGCGCACACACCGCGGCGACGCTCGGGTTGAGCGATGCGCAGGTGCTGGTGCTCGGAAGCCCATTCGACTACGCCCGGCAGGTGCGGGTCTTTGTCGAACCGCGACTCCCAGAACCCAAAGAGCCAACACACACCGCGAAACTGGCAGAGCGGGTGTTGCATCACATTCTCGCGACCGATGGCGGCGCATTTGTCCTCTGCACCAGTTTCAAGAGCCTGCAAGCGCTGGTCGAGGCGACTATGCCAGAACTCACCGAACGCCAATTCCCAGTGCACGCTCAGGGGGCGGGCACACCAAACGCACTGCTCCTCAAGCGTTTTCGCGAGTCAGAGCGCAGCGTGCTTTTCGGCGTGGCAAGTTTCTGGCAGGGGATCGATGTCCGCGGACGCACGCTTCGCAATGTCATCATCACCCGGTTGCCCTTTGAAGTTCCAGACGCGCCCTTGGTGCAGGCGCGCCACGAAGCCATCGAACAGCGCGGCGGCAAGCCATTCTTTGAAGACTCACTGCCCCGGGCGATCGTGCGCTTTCGCCAGGGATTCGGGCGGCTGGTGCGCAGTGCGACTGATGTGGGACGCGTGGTCATCCTTGATTCACGCATCGCAACCAAGGGCTATGGACGGCTCTTCCTTGACGCACTCCCGGAAGGGGTTTCCATCGAAGTGCTTGGCGACGATGACAACATTGCGTGAGCGGTGCGCACCCCGCACGATCGAACTTTCGCTCACCCCCGCAGCAGTTTGAGGTTGGGATACGAAGCGCCGAGAATCTTCTTCGAGGGCGCGCCCATCCACGAATCAAGCACAGTCGCGTAAACGGATCGGAAATCGCAGGTGAACTTGAGGTCGCCTTGATCGAGGTCGGTCAGTGATGGATGTGTTCCGTGAACACCGGCCTTCACCCCCTCGCCCATCAAGAACATCGGCGCAGCGGTTCCGTGATCCGTTCCACCCGAGGCATTCTGCCTGACACGGCGGCCAAACTCACTGAAGACCATCGTCACAACGCGCGTGGCGTTGCCCTGCGCCTTGAGGTCGTTCTGAAATGCCAAGAGTGCGTCACCGACCTGCCGCATCAGGTTGCCATGCGCGCCAGCCTGTCCGCCGTGCGTGTCGAATCCCCCGATCGATGCGTAATAGACCCGCGTCTTCATCTGATCTCGGATCATCGCCCCGATCGATTTCATCTGCGTCGAGAGCTGCGAGTTCGGATAGGAGACCAGCGGTGTCTTATCCATCGCGGCACGAATGCGATCACTCGAAAGTTGTGCGTCGAGCGCGGTGCGCATCAAGAATGCGGCCTGCGATCCCGGCACGACTCCTTCAAGAGCGCCGGCGCGATTCATCGCCTCATAGGGGGCATCGAGCGCTGCGGGAAGTTCCTTACCCGTCCATTGAAAGAGTTTGGCATTCTCGAAAGAGACGGGCTTGTGCAGATCGCCAAACATCGCCAGAGGAGCCGACCGTCCGATGGCGATCTCGGCATCTGCCTGGGGTGATCCATTGCAGGCGTTGTCGACATAGCGACCGATCCAACCATTGCCGCGTCCTTCAGACTTGCCGGTGTGCCAGATATCCATCGATGCAAAGTGCGAGCGGTTTGGATTCGGATAGCCAACGCCCTGCACAACGGCCAGGCGTCCGCTGTCGATGAGTTCCTTGAACCCCACGAGATTGGGGTGAAGTCCGATGCCGATCTTGCTGTCGAGTTGCAGCGCGCCGTTTGTTGTGCCAGGTGCGGGAATGCCAAGTTGTGGGCGTTGTCGGTAGTAGTCATCCGACCCATACGGAATGATCGTGTTGAGACCATCGTTCCCGCCGCCGAGTTGCACGACCACTAGGATTCGATCCTCGGGGACACCCGCTTGACTGCTGACGCGCAGGTCTGCGGGCAGCATCGCCAGCGCCGAGTTCTCGAGGAACCACGGAATCGTGGCCACGAGTGACGCCAGCGTGACTCCTTGTTGCAGGAAGATTCGACGGGTGAGTGGTGTGTTTGGTTCCATAGGGACTCCAGGAGCTAGCAGAGTTGATATTCGGGCATGGCGGTCACGAGACAGAGTGCCGCAACAAGCCGAGCCTGTGTGAGCGGTCCGCCGAGGGTCTTGACATACTGTCGAAATTGGGTGCGCCGAGCCTCGCAAGCATCGATGGCGAGGATGAGATCGAGCAGCGCATCTGCTTCCTTGGCGCTGTCACCCGCCGTGCGCGCGGCGATCGCGCTCTCAAGTGCACCGGTGTCCCACTTGGCGAGACTCTCGTCAAGGTCGAAGGAATCCGGGCGCAGTCCCGTGATCAGGTAGACAGCAAGATTCTGGCGCACAAAGATTGTGCTGGTGTTGATCCACGCCTGGCCACCATCCCATCCCTTGACATTGGGCGGCATGAAGAGACTTTGCCCCATCAGATCTCCCGCCGCGTTGAGCGTGGCCAGTTCACGGGGGGGTGTGCCGAGTTCGCGAATGGTCTGCACGATCAGTTGGGTGGGGCTCTTGATGGTTGCCCCGCGATTCGCACTGTCGTAGAAGTGCTGACTTCGAAAAACTAGGCGCAGTACGGGCTTGATTTCGTACTGTTGCTTGCGAAGTTCGGTGGCCATCGCTATGGCAAAGGACTTGCGCTTGGCGTCGGGCATCCCGGGTCCATCGTTGACAAAGAATCGATAGAGCTTTCCGCAGAGGAACTCGGAAGTCTCGCGGCGGGAGAGAATGATCTTGGCGAAATCGTCGCCATCCCAATTGCCGGTCTGCCCGAGGATCGACTTCGATTCGCGATCATGATTGTTGGGCTGGAACTCAAAGGTGTCGTCGTTGAAGGTGAAACCGGTGAGCGCCCGGGCGCCCTCCTTGATGTCACTTTCGGTGTAGCCATTGCCCTCGCCGAGCACAAACAACTCCATCAATTCGCGGGCGAGATTTTCATTCGGCCGACCCTTGCGGCTCTCATCATTGTCGAGGTACTTCAGCATCGCGGGACTGCGCAGGATGCGCAGCACCAGATCCGCGAAGTTGCCAACCGCGTGGGTTCGGAAGAGTTGATTCTGCTGAAACATGTGAAAACTGTCTTCGATGGTGCGGTAGGCAGTCGCGAAGTGCCCGTGCCAGAAGAGGGTCATCTTTTCTTCGAGTGGTCGACCCGTCTCGATCATTCGCCGCAACCACCACTTCTGAATCTCCTGCATCTGCTTGCGGTCGAGCCCGTCTTGTTGGTTTCGCAACTGCTGCAGTTGCTCGCGGGCCGCTTCATTGTTTGACTGACGAGCGGTCTGATACACCGCCCTTTGTTCCGCGGTCAGCGGTTTGCGAATCTCGCAGTCAAACTCGGTTGGGCTGATCGCCGCGGCAGGCGTGGAGCCATAGTCGAGCAGGTAATCGACGGCGCGATCCATACCCATCGCCTGCAGTGCATCGACCTGCACCGGCGTGCCACCGAAGCCACCGCGGTTTAGCAGATGCCGAGCCGTCGCGATGGTCCAGTCAGACTTGGCGAGGGGAGACGTGGAGTAGCTGGTCATGGGTGGGATCGATCCTTCCAAGCCGTCTTGACCATAGATGTCGCCAAAAGGACGAGAAGCAAACCAATGGGTACGAAAAGTGTATCGGTGCGGTTCTGCATGAAACCCATTTCAAAGAATGGCAGGCTCGCAAGAATCGTGATGGTGATAAGCCAGTTTGGGATTCCGCGCAGCCGCAGAAGCAGGAGATAGGGAAAAACAAGGCCGTACAGCACGAGGAGTCGCAGGTAGGTCTCCTGACCACTTCCCCACCACGCCGTGGGATTGGTCCGCGTCAACCAGCCGAGCGCGAGGCCCACGAGGAGCACCCAGACAACCAGAATCTGTCGCGAGCGAAGGCGCGTGTCCGTCCAACCCTCGCGCGCGTGTGCTCCGATCGTGAAGCTCAGCTGGCATCCCCAGAGTAGGGTGAGTGCGGTACCAAATCGGGGACACGCCCGGGCACTCTCCCAAAAGGTCGCAACACCCAGAAGCGTTGCGGCGAAGACCAGGCCGAAGACAAGAAACGCGTGTCGACTCGGAGAGCGCTCCAGAGCGCGGTGAAAAGTCAAGTCGAGATACGGGCAGGCGAGAAACCCAAGCGCGATCGCTGGGACGAGGGAGAGGAGCGAATCAGCCGGCTTGGTCCCGGTGACGGGAATGTCCCAGAGCGCCGGAAGGAGGGTCCAATCGATCGTGAGTGCCGAGGCGATCGTGACAAGCACCGCGAGCCGCAGCCATCCAGAGTCGCCGAGGAATCGCCCCAGAGCGAGTCCGCAGATGATGACTGCGATCGCCCCCACTGGTTCGATCATCCATCCGGCAAAGAACGCTTGATAGAGCAGGGTGGCCAACGAGAACCAGAGGCAGAGCGCACCGCAGCGATCGCGGACGAACTGTTGCCGCGCCGGCGTGAGCAGGTATCCAAAGAGCGCGCAGCCAACCACATTGGGAATCAGGAACGCCAGGAAACCCGGCCATCCAAACTGCTCGAGCAAGATGAACGGGAGGAACATCCCGATGCACCAGGTCCAACTCGCGCTGCAGAAGAGCCCCCATCCGATGGTTGTCGGCCAGGCGCGGGTGCTCATCTTCTAGTCGTCATCGCGCTTGATGGTGGGAGGTCCCGCTCCCGCCTTCTTTTCCCAGATCCCATCTCCGGCGCGCTCGTACTTCGTGAATCCCAGGCGATCAAGATTGGAATTGGAGAGTCGCTTGCCATCGCTGCCAAGCTGAACTTGCGCCACGACTGGAACACGGCGTACTGGCTTGCCACTTTCGGGATGGGTTGCCAGAGCATCCTCAGCCATCGGCTGGAAGACTTCAAAGTGCTCGCCGTCACTTCCATCTGGATTGACCACGCAGTACAGATAGGTCGGCATCGCTACACGATAGTGCAGAGATGGCGAGCGACGAGGTCGCGGGCGGCGACGATATCTCCGTCGCGGCACTTTCCAGATTCGCGTTCAATGATCAGATCGATCCCTTGGCCGGCGAATCGGATGCGATCGACTGCTGCGAGGAACGCTTCCCACGGGACCGCACCCTGACCAACCGGAACCTCGGTGCCCCAAGTCCCCGGGTGTTGCGTCGGAAGGGCATCCTTGATGTGAACCTGCCGCAACCACGGGGCGAGCGTTCCAACTGCCTCGAGTGGATCCCCCATGCCGTACAGGATCATGTTTGCGGGATCGAAGTTCACGCCAACCGTGGGACGGTCCAGTTCTGTCAAAGCGTCGGCGAGGGTCGCGGCGGACTCCTGCCCCGTTTCGAGGGCGATTGCGATGCCGCGCTGCGCAAAGAGGTCGGTGATCGTTCGCAGGCGATCCAGCATCTTGCTGCGCAGTGGGTCGCGCCGCGCATGCGGTATGAATCCGCCGTGGAGGGTGACCAGATTCAGCGAGTTTTTCTCTGCCAAATCGCCGCAGCGAAGCGCACGGTCGAGGTTTTCTCCCCAGCTTTCGTCGCTGCGAACTCCTCCGGTCGCTGCGATCGTTTCGAGTGTTGAATAATCCTCGCCAGCCATCGCCAACATACCACTCAGGACCTCGATCCCCTCGCTCTGCAGTGCGTCGATGGCCCCCAACCAGGCCGGTTGATCGAGGCAGGGGATCAGCGCAAGTTGCGTGCGTGGGATGCCAAGCGTGTGCAGTCTCTTCGCCAATTGAGAGGGATCCCGTGCTCCCAAACTCCATGAACAGACGCCAAGTTTCGTCATACGGTGATCTCGAAAACGCAAATGCTACCATCGTGAATTCAGGTGAATCGCGTGACGACGATGAAGACTGATGTCGCAAAATTATCGCTTGCCGAGCGGATGGAGGCCTACATCTCCCGTCTCTCCACGCGCAACAATTTTTGGCATCGCGTCTGTTCGTTGATCTGGCTGCCATATGCATTTCGCTCTGGGATCTCGATGAAGAGCCTCGGCGCTGACCGCTTCGTCGCGGTCTTGCCCTTTCGAAGAATCAACCGAAATTGGTACAACGCGATGGCGGGTGCTGCGCTCTTGGCCAACAGCGAGGTGGCCGGTGGGATGTACCTCTTTTCGCGCTGCGGCGGTGAATACATCATCGTCTGCAAGCGGCTGAATTACAACTTTCTGAGGCCCTGTGTTGGGCCGGCGATTTATAATGTGAATTGCCCAGAGGATCTCGGTGCCAAGATCGCTGCCGGAGGCGAATTCAATATTGAAGTCGAACTCGAAGTCGTGCAGCAAGTTCAAATCCTCGGCGCGCCGCGCGAGAAACGCGTTGGGCGCTGCGCGGCAACTTTTCATTGTGTTCCCAAGGCATTGCTGAAGGCTCGGCGCCTGGCGCGCCGCTGACTCGAATGCCCAACAAGGCCTCCGGCGAGTCCTCGAGTGAAGAGACCATCGCGCGCTTGCGCGACCTGCTCAACAGAGCGAACACGGCCTACTTCGTGGATGCCACACCCCTCATGCCAGACACCGAATACGACCGGCTCTTGCGCGAACTCGTGGCGCTCGAGGTGCAGTTTCCGCAGTTGGCCGATCCAACGAGCCCTTCGCAACGGGTGGGAGGTAAGCCGATCGATGGGTTCACACAAGTCGCGCATCGCATTGCAATGCAGTCGATCGACAACACCTATGACCTTGCGGGATTCCAGGCCTGGTATCGCCGCTGCGAGAAGGGGATTGGGCACGCGCCGATTCTGGTGGCGGATCCCAAGATTGACGGCGTCGCTGTGAGTCTGCGATATGTGCGTGGGCGCCTCGATTGCGCCGTGACCCGCGGCGATGGAACGACAGGCGATGATGTCACTTCGAATGTGCGCGCGATCCGCGCGATACCGCTGCGCTTGCACGGCAGAGCCGCAGCGGCTGCGCCGATCCCAGAGATCCTCGAAGTTCGGGGCGAGATCTACATGCCCAACGAGGAGTTTGAGCGGATCAATGCCCAGCGTGATGAGCGCGATGAACCGCTCCTGGCAAATGCCCGCAATGCAACGGCTGGATCGCTCAAGAGTCTCGACCCAGCCGTGGCTGGATCGCGCAGGCTTGCATTCATCGCCCATGGGCGTGGCGAGTGGGTGGGCGGCGCGCAAGTGACCGGTCACTGGGAGTTTCTCGCGGCGCTGCGCTCCTGGGGAATTCCAGTCAATCAACTTGCGCTTCGCTGCGCGACGGTTGAGGAAGCGGTTGGGGCGATTGAGGCCTTCGCGACCCGACGCGGGAAGTTGCCATTCGGCGTGGATGGAATGGTGGTGCGCGTCGATGACTTCGCTGCGCAGGAACTACTCGGCGCCACTGGAAAGAGTCCACGGTGGATCGTGGCGTTCAAGTATCCGCCGGAGCGGGCGACAACAATCCTCGTCAAGGTTGATTGGCAGGTGGGCAAGGGTGGCACGCTGACGCCGCGCGCCACGATGGAGCCAGTCGTGATCTCCGGTTCGACGGTCGCGCACGCAACACTTCACAATCTCGAGGAGATTCGTGCGAAAGACATTCGCCTCGGTGATCTGGTCGAGGTCGAGAAGGCGGGTGAGGTGATACCCCAGGTGATCGGTCCAGTTGTGGCGAAGCGATCTGGAAGCGAGCGACCGATCGAGCCTCCGACGCACTGCCCCTCGTGCGGGGAGGGGGTGGTGCAGGAAGGTCCCAAGTTGTTCTGCCCAAACGCAAATTGTGCCGGGCAATTTCGGGAGCGGCTCCGTTGGTTTGTGGGTCGCGATCAGATGTCGATCGATGGAATCGGTGAGCGGCTGATCGACCAGCTCGTTGACGCAAAAATTGTGGCGCACTTCGCCGATCTCTTCCGCTTGCCTCGCGAGCAGGTCGCAAGTCTCGAGTCCGAGAGTGTCACTAAATCGGGCAAGGTTTCGCAGCGGCGCGTCGGCGAGAAAACAGTCGATTCGATCATCGCCTCTGCGGATGCCGCGCGCAGCCGCGGTCTCGCCCGGGTTCTTGCGGCGCTTGGGATCCGCCACCTGGGAATCGCGGCGGCAAAGACCCTCGCCCGCGCGTACACCGATATCGAGGCGCTGATGGCGGCATCAGCAGCTGATCTTGAAGCACTCCCCGACTTCGGTTCGATCACCGCAGAATCGATCGCCCACGACCTCGCGCAGCCGGCCATGCGCGAGACGATTCAACTGCTCAAGGATGTCGGCGTCGATTTTTCGAGCCGAGAATTGAACACTGCGGCGCGCGATGGCGCGGGCGACGCCGTAAGGGCGAGCGATCCACTGCGCGGTAAGACCGTGGTCATAACGGGGACATTCGTCGACTTCGAGCGGCGAGCACTCACCGAACTTCTCGAAGGTCGTGGGGCGAAAGTGACGGGCACCGTTTCAGCGCGGACACACATCCTGATCGCCGGTGAGGCGGCGGGATCCAAGTTGCAGCGGGCGCGAGAACTCGGCGTTGAGATCTGGGATGAGGCTCGACTGCGATCCACGATCAATGGTTGAAGGCGTTCAATCCGCGATTCCGCGATTCCGCGATTCATTCATGGGATCGATGATCCGATGGCTTTGAAGAGATCCGCGTTGCTTGCCACCTGGCGGGTCGTGGTGATTCCTTGGCGGTCAATCATCGCGGTCCACCAGGTCGTGCCCCCCTCAAATTTACGCTCGATTCCAAAGATGATCCCGTCGGATCGCTCCACCGGCCCATGCAAGGCTTCCCAGTCGCCGGGCAATCCAAAGTTTTCGTTGTGCTCGGCGCCGCTTGGTTCGACGCGAATCAAGCGCCAATGAGCCGGTGCTGGTGAGCGACCGTTGCCCGCGACTTGGATGTGCCAATTGTCCGTGCGCCACTGAAAACTTGGCAGATTGACAACCTGTGACCCTGGAAAGATGGATCCGCCGAGAAACCAGGCAAAGAGTCCGGCAAGCAAGGCAAAGACCACCACCTTGATCGCCAGGCTGCGAAGTCCCAGCGCAACTTGGTACATCGATGACACGGGTCGATCGTAGCGATCAGGCGAGGCTCAGCCAGCCTTGCCAAAGTCCCAGCCCGAGGACCGCTGCGAGAAGAACACGCCACCATCCAAAGAGAGAGATACCGCCCTTTCCGAGATAACCGATCAGCCACTTCACACTCAGGGCCGCGCTCACCAATGCGGCGATCATTCCGATCGACACGGGACCCCATCCACCGAGCTGTTCGAGCATGCCACCTGTCTTCCATAATCCGTACGACTTGTAGAGGCAGGCACTCCCCAGCGTCGGCAGGGCGAGCAAGAATGAATACTTTGCGGCGTCGCGGGGCGACATGCCAGTCATGAGCGATCCAAGAATCGTCATCATCGACCGGCTCGTTCCTGGAATCAGGGCAACGCACTGCATGAGGCCGATTCCCAGCGCAGCGGGGATGGTGAGCGTTGCGCCGTCGAGCCCCGCGCCGGTTGTGTCCCGCGCGCGCTTTCGCACCCAAGGCCCGATGGCGATCATCACAATGCCGCCGAGAGCCAGTGCGCCGAGGACTGGAACGGGAGCGAAGAAGTGGGCCTCAAACCAGTCGTCGAGCAGCAGTCCAATGATTGCCGCCGGAATGAAGGAGAGAAAAAGGTTGCGTGCCAACTGGACATGCCGCCAGTACATCGGTGTGGGACGAAGAATGCGAGCCACGATGAGCAGTGCGCGGAGCATGGCGAAAACATCCCGGCGGTAGAGCCCAGCCACCGCCAGAACCGCCGCGCCCTGCACGACGATGTTGAATGTGTCGATCGACTTGCGCGCCTCTTCTGTTGTTGCGAGCCCAAGCCAACGCGAAACCAGGATGAGGTGCCCCGTCGAACTGACGGGCAGGTATTCGGTGATCCCTTCCACGATCCCAAGGATGAGTGCATCGAGCGAGGTCATTGCGGGCGGGGGCAGTTCTACTTGAGCCACGGCAACATCGCACGAAGTTCACGCCCCGATTTTTCCATCGGATGATCGGCCGTCGTGCGGGTTGCCTTCACGAGTCTTGGCGAGCCCGCCGCGGCATCCTGCCCCATCCGCTTTGCGAACGAGCCATCTTGAATGTCCCGCAGCACCGCGCGCATGCGGATGCGCACGGAATCGTCGATCACGCGAGCTCCCGCATCGAGCGCACCAAATCGTGCGGTGGTCGAGATTGCTTCGCCCATTCCCGCGATACCCCGATCGCAGATGAGATCCGCAATCTGCTTGACCTCATGACAGCACTCGGTGTAGGCCAAAAGCGGCGGATACCCAGCTTCGACGAGGGTCTCGAAGGCAACGCGGATGAGTTCGCTGAGTCCGCCGCAGAGGACCGTCTGCTCGCCGAAGAGGTCGGTCTCCGTCTCGTCGCGAAAAGTGGTGCGGATGATCCCAGCGCGGTCGCTGCCGATGCCCTGCGCCCAACCGATTGCAAGTGCCTCGGTTCTCGCTGGGTCTGCGCCACCTTGATGAACTGCCAAGAGGCTTGGGATCCCAAACCCCTCTTTGAAGCGCTCTCGAAGCGCGGTGCCTGGTCCCTTGGGAGCGACGAGCACGACACCATGCGACTCTGGGACCACGACCGCGCCATAGTGGACTGAGAATCCGTGGAGGAAACCAAGCACAGCGGTGGGCTCCATCGCGCAGATCAGCGTCGGGCAGACCTCTGCATGGACCAAATCGGGGAGGGCGACGATGACAAGTTCCGCCATTGCAGCGGCTTGCGCCCCGTCGAGTGTGAAAAAGCCATCTTCCTCGGCATTTCTTCGAGCGACCGAGCCCCTGCGGCCGCCCACGACAACAGAAATGCCACTCTCTCGCAGATTCAGAGCGTGGGGACGCCCCTGATTGCCATAGCCAATGATCGCAACCCTCTTGCCAGAAATCACTTTGGCACCATGAAGAACCGAACATTTTGTAACAATTTCGCTCTCTCTCACAAAAAAATCCTAGCAGAGAACACTCCGACTTGCGAAGTCGTAGTTCGGTGTCATATTCCAAACGACGAGTCGTTGGATCATGAAGTTTTCAAGAAGTTTGTCAGGTTGGGCGATAACAGAATGAAGATGTCTGAACGAGAGCAGGACAATCGCCGGGCGGCGGATCGATTCGCCCCCCAAATTGGCTACACCCGGGTCGTCATCGCGACCGAGTTGCAGGACGCTCCTCCGACAGCATTTGAGGGTCACGCCTACGACATTTCACTCAGCGGCCTGCGATTCGAACTTGATGAACCGCTCGAAACGGGGGACAAGGTTGTCATCGAGTTGCACCTTCCTGGCCTGCTTCGCTCGATTCGTACCACGGCTCATGTGGTTCGAATCTTGGATGAGGACGGCGAAGCCGGTCCGCGCCGAATGGCTGCGACTTTTCACGCCTTCGAGTCTCCCGTCGATGCGACGCGTCTGACCACCCACCTCGGAAGCGGCTACTTCGGTCCAGAACGGTGAACCCGCTCCGCCGGGTGGATCGAGAGACCTAAATGAATCTCGAAGAATCGGCGCGCTTGCAGATCGAAGAAGCGGTCGGCCATACCTTTCGAAATCCAGCGCTTATCGCCTGTGCGCTGACGCACTCTTCAATCGCCACCGCCCGTGTCGAAAGCAATGAGCGCATGGAGTTGCTCGGCGACAGCGTTCTGGGATTGGTTGTCTGCGAGCATCTGTACAGCCGCTACCCAGATGCACATGAGGGTGACCTGACCAAGATCAAGTCGTACTTGGTGAGTCGCTTGAAGTGCGCCGACTACGCCATCCAGGCGGGGTTCATGAGCCATGTCGTTCTCGGCAAGGGTCTTGCAGGGAACGCGATCCCACCATCAATCGCTGCGGCAACCTTTGAAGCGATGATCGCGGCCGCCTACTTGGATGGCGGAATAGAGTGCGCCAGACGATTCGTGATGCGCTTTGTCGAACCGCACGTCGATGCCACAGAGCGGATGGGGCATCAAATGAATTTCAAGAGCGTGTTGCAGCAGGTCACGCAATCGATGGAACTCGGCACACCAACCTATGTCGTGGTTGATGAGACCGGTCCAGATCATGCCAAATCATTTGAGATTCGCGTGGCGGTTGGTAAGCGCCGATTTGCCAGCAGCTGGGCGCTCAACAAGAAAGCAGCCGAGCAGGCTGCGGCACTCTTGGCCCTGCGCGAACTTGGTTGGGCCGATGGCGAGGAGCCCAATGTGCGCATTATCTGGGGAGGCCAAATCGCGGATCATCAGGATGCGGCGGTGGCGATCGAGGCCGCGACTGCCTCGGGATTGCCCGATCCATCCACGACACCATCACAGAGTGCCGAGTAGAGACTGGCGCGCGCCGCGGCGAGTGCTGCGAGTTCGTCGGCAAGTGGAAGGCGCGTGAGTGCCGTTCGATCACCGAGGTTCGCAGTCAGACGATCAACCAACACTTGAATCGGTGCGGTGAGATGAACGATGCGCCATCCATCGCGACGGGCTTTTTGCAGAATATCGCAGCAGGCCGGGTTGGCCGGCGCTCCACCGCCAACGGCCAGCACGGTCCTCGGCGGACAGGTGTCAGTCCGGGGATGCTGCGCCGATGAATCGAAGAAGCGTTGGAGCGCTGCCAATTCACCGGCGCGCCAAGCGGCTTCGCCCTGTTCCTCGAAGACTCGGCGAACGGATGCTGCTCCAAGGTGTTGGAGCACCAAGTCGTCGAGGTCAAAGAATTGTGTTTTCAACCGCCGCGCGAGAAGGGATCCGACTGTGCTCTTCCCAACTCCACGCATCCCGATGAGGATGATTCCTCTGGGGGGATTGGAAAGGGGGAGCGACCCACTCACCGTGGATTGATACGCCGTCCAAGCCGTCGTTTGCGATTGATGATCTTTCGACCAGCACTCGTCTTCATTCTGGCACGAAAGCCAACGGCACGGACTTTCTTTCTTCGGCTGACTTTGTGTGGGTAATGCATGGCGGGTCGAGAAGTCTACAGAGATTGCTGAAAAACGGAAGGGGGTGGATCGATTGGCGCGAGCCGGCGTGAAAAGCACTCGAATTCATAGATGATCATCCATGATCATGGATGATCATGGATGATCATGACGTACCACGCGACCCTCGATCAGGAAAATGACATCGTCGGCAATGTGCGCCGCAACATCGGCAATCCGCTCAAATCGCTGGGCGATTGCCAGAATTTCGATCGCCGTGCCGGCCGATTGAGGGTTCTTCGGCAGCTCAGCGCGCCCCCAGAGGAGCACTGTCTTGTGAATGTCGTCGAGCCGTTGATCCGATCGCCGCACCTGTCGGCAGAGATGGGCGTCTTCGTTGGTCATGGCGCTCAAGACATCGCTGAGCATTGTTCGCGCGCCAAAGGCAAGGTCGATCAGCGGCGGCGGCAACTCAACCGGATCGGACTGGCTCATCTTGATGATCCGCTTGGAGACGCCGCGGGCAAGATCTCCGATGCGCTCGAGCTCGCCGCTGATCCGAATCACGGCAAGCACAAATCGCAAGTCGGTTGCCACAGGATGGGCGAGCGCGAGCAGACGCATGCACTGCGCTTCGATCGCCACTTCCATTTGATCGATCTCATCGTCACCACTCCGAACACTCTGGGCGATCTCGAGATTTGTTTCGATCAGCGCTTCGACGATGGCGTTGACGCGTTGCTCGACGAGTGCCCCCATGCTCAAGAGGCTTCGGCGCAATTCCAAGATGTCGGTTTGTAGGTTGACTGCCATGGTGCTTCCTCGCGTGTTGTGACTAGCCGAATCGACCTGTGACATAGTCCTCGGTCTGACGGTTGGTTGGATTTGTAAAGAGCAGATCGGTTGCTCCCGTTTCGATCAACTTCCCCTCATAGAAGAACGCAGTCGCATCGGAGACCCGCGATGCCTGCTGCATATTGTGGGTGACGATCACGATGGTGTAGGTCGCCCGCAATTCGCGGATGAGTTCCTCAATCGATGCGGTTGAGCGCGGATCGAGCGCCGAGCAGGGCTCATCCATCAAGAGCACCTCGGGACCAACGGCGATCGCGCGGGCGATGCAGAGGCGCTGTTGCTGTCCGCCGGAGAGTCCCAGTGCTGAGCTGTCCAGGCGGTCCTTCACTTCGCCCCAAAGCGCCGAGGCGCGCAGACTCTGCTCGACCAGTTCTTCGAGGTCGGTTGGCGAATAGATCCGGTGGAGTCGCGGACCGAAGGCAACATTATCGAAGATCGACTTGGGAAAAGGATTGGGTTTCTGAAAGACCATTCCAACGCGGCGCCGCAGATCGACAACATCAAGCGTTGGATCGAGCAGATCGAGCCCATGCAACGAGAGCATCCCCGCGGCGCGTGCGCCGGGAATGGTGTCGTTCATGCGGTTGATCCAGCGCAGCAGCGTGCTCTTGCCACAACCCGATGGACCGATGAACGCGCAGACTTGCTTGGCAGCGATCTCAAGATCGAGCGCGTGGAGAACCTGGTTGGACCCATACCAACTGCTGAGCCCACGCATCGAGATGGCCGTCTGCGGCGAACTTGGCGCGCGGGCGGCGGTCTCGCTTTCCCCTCTGGGTAGTTCGACCCGTGATGCTCCGAGGGGTTGCTCTGGCGTGGTGGGTTGGGTCATGATTGCAACGGCCTCTGCAGTTTCTGACGAATGACGATGGCGATCGAATTGAAAGCCACCAGGACCACCAGTTGCACAATGATCGCAGCAGCGGCGAGTTTGTGGAAGTCCTCTTGGGGTCTTCCCGCCCAGTTAAAAATCTGCAGCGGCAGCACGGTAAAGTCGCTCATCAGATTTGTGGGAGTTTGAAAGACGAGGAGGAATCCGCCGATCACCAGCAGCGGAGCCGCTTCGCCGATGGCTCGGCTCATCGCCAGGATTGCTCCAGTCATGATGGTTGGCATGGCCGCGGGCAGCGTGACGAGTCGAACCACCTGCCAGCGGGTGGATCCCAAGGCGAGCGCACCTTGCCGCAGTGACTGGGGGACTGCGCGCAGCGCCTCTTGACTGGCGATGATCATGATCGGCAGGATGACCAGTGCGAGTGTGAATCCACCGGCGAGGACGCTTGGTCCCAGTGGACATTGCAGGTACCAGAAACTCTCGGGATTCCCGAGTGTCCACGGCTCGTCGCCGGAGCCCATTCCGAAGAAACGCACGAACGCGGCAAGCGCCAGGATTCCATAGACGATGCTCGGGACTCCCGAAAGATTGGAGACATTCAGTTGGATCAATCGCTTGATCCGCGACCGCTTGGCAAACTCTTCGAGGTAGATCGCGGTACCGATTCCCATGGGAACTGCAATGAGCGCGCAGATGGCGCAGACCCAGACTGATCCCAGAAGCGGCGCCTTGATCCCAGCTTGGGCAGCCTTGCGCGATGCGAAGGAATCGAGGAAGCGCCAACTCAGTGAACCAAGTCCTTCGATTGCGATGGACACGAGGAGTGCTCCGAGCAAAAGAATGGCGATGGTGGTCGCCGCTAGGCAAAGTGTGAGGAAGAGCCTGCTCGCGAGCAGGCGACGCGCCGTTGGGATGACGCTGCCGCTCATCACTCGTACTCCTCGCGGTATCGCTTGAGCACGATCGCACCGGTCCATGTCAAGGCGAAGGTGATCAGAAAGAGCGTGAAGGCGACCGCGTAACTGGACTTGTACTCAATGCCGGCTGCCGGGGCATCTCCCAGGAAAATCTGCACCATGTATGCGGTCATGGTCTGCACCTGCGCGGCGGGATTCGCGGTCATCTGCGCGAGTCCGCCCGCGGCGAGAGCGACGATCATGGTCTCGCCGATGGCGCGGGTGAGCGCCAGCAGAAACGCTGCGATCACACCCGACAGTCCCGCGGGCACAACCACCTTGGCGCTCACATCGAACTTGGTCGATCCCAGCGCGTAGGCACCGTCGCGCAGAGATTGTGGGACGGCGCGCAGTGCATCTTCCGAGAGTGAGCAGACGATTGGCAGGATCATGATCCCCACCGCGATGCCAGCTGACATGGCGTTGTATGCGCCGAATCCGCTGGAGAGCGGTTGCAACAGGTATGGCGTGATGAAGGTCAAGGCGAAGAAGCCGTAGACCACGGTCGGGACACCGGCGAGAATCTCGAGTGCCGCCTTGAGGATGGTGCGGGTGCGCGGCGCTGCGTACTCACTCAGGTACACCGCCGTGAGAAGACCGATCGGCAGGGCGAAGACTCCGGCGATGGCGGTGACCAGGAGCGTTCCACAAACCAGTGGAAGCACGCCGAACATTGGTTCTGCCCCGAGGAGCGGGCTCCATTCCTCACCGGTGAAGAATCCCCAAAGCGAAATTTCTGGATGACCCGCGAGCGTGAAGAATCCATAGGTCTCAGTGGCGAGCACCGTGATGATGGCCACGGTGGTGACGACGGTGAGGAGCGTCAGCAAAAACAGAATCGCCCGAATGGTTTTCTCGGACCAACGGCGCCGCAGCGGCGAGTGGGGTCTGCCGCGCTGGGCGATTTCACCAGCGGATCGTGCGGCAAAGGAAGTCATGTGAAGAAGAAGAGGAGGGTATCCCAACGGTGCGAGCCATCGGGTGTCCGTTGTTCAATCCTTATTGATAGAGCTTTGAAAATGTGCCGTCGATCTTCTTGCCATCCTTGACAAACTGGGTTCCAACGCGACGGGCCTTCCAGTTTGCACTGACCTTGCTCACGATCTCTGTCGGAAGCGGCACATAGCCCACCTCGGTGAGGAGTTCTTCGCTCTTGTCGAGATAAAAATCGACGAAGGCTGCAACTTCTGGCTTGATCGCAGCCTTCGCATTCACATAGATGAAGAGCGGTCGCGCGAGCGGATAGGAGCCATCGTTGACCGTGGAGGCACTTGGCGAAACGGGCGCACCAGTCGCGTTCACAACGGGCAGGGCGCGCAACTTGTCCTTGTTCTCTTCAAAGTAGGCAAGACCGAAGAATCCGATTGCGTCGCGATCGCCCTTGACTCCCATCACTAGGACATTGTCATCTTCGGAGACACTCATGTCGGCGCGCGCCTTGCCGTCACTGCCCAGAACTGCTTCCTTGAAGTAGTCAAAGGTTCCAGAGTCGGTACCTGGCGAAAAGATTTTCATGGCGCGGTCCGGCCAAGCGGGGTTGATTTCCTTCCAGGTCTTGCCACCGCCTGCAGAGTAAATCGCCTTCACCTGCGCCAATGAAATGCTCTTGACCCAGTCATTGTTTGGGTGCACGACGATTGAGAGCGCGTCGTATGCGATCGGCAACTCGATGAACTCAACCTTGTTCGCCGCGGCGAGTTCAATCTCGCTGGTTGTGATCGCTCGCGATGCATCGCAGATCGCAGTTTCCCCAACGCAGAAGCGCTTGAATCCACCACCAGTGCCGGAAACTCCCACGGTCACATTCACCCGGGGTGCTTGGTGCGAGAACTCCTCGGTTACAGCTTCGGTGATTGGATAGACAGTCGACGATCCATCGATGCGGATCGACCCCTTGAGGGAAGCCGCATCCTGTGTGTCGCGCTGGGTGGCGATGGAAAGGGTGGCTGCGAGGAGTGCGAGACCGATGAGGGCGTGGGCAAGCACGCGGTTGCGAGGCGTTGTGGATGATGTTTGAGTCAGGCTCGTTTTCATTGGGTTCATTCTCATCTGCGGGCGTTCAGGTTGTGTGAAGACCGGGGAAAGAACCGACTATTTCGCCGAGTCGGGGGGATCGAGGTAGCCCTGCGGTAATCGCACCGTGAAAACGGTGCCGCCCTCTGCAGGGCAATCCACCGCGACCGAGCCCCCATGGATGATGGCGATGTGTTTGACGATTGCGAGTCCAAGACCCGTCCCGCCGAGTTCGTGACTCCGGGCGGTGTCAACTCTGTAAAACCTCTCGAAAAGGCGAGGCAGGTGAATCGGATCGATGCCTGGTCCCGCGTCTGCGACGCGGATTTCGATCTGCCCATCTGCGAGCAGCGCCGCAACCACCACGCGACTCTGGCGGGGAGCAAACTTGAGTGCATTGGAAATGAGATTGACAAGCGCCTGGGCGATCAGCCCGGCGTTGCCAACAAACTTGAGTCGCCCATCGATGCGCAGATCGACTTCCATCTCCTTGGCCTTGGCAACTCCTTCCAGTTGTTGGATCGCATCGCGAGCGACGGTGAGGAGATCTGCAGCCGCGAACTCGAGACGGGCTCCGGCGCGGGGTTGGTCGAGAAATGCCAAGAGGAGGATGTCTTCAACGAGCGTCGAGAGGCGCGCCGTGTTGCGATGCATGACTCCCAAGAAGTACGCAGTCTGCACGGGGTCTTCCGATCCGATTTCCATCAGAGTCTCGAGATAGCCCTTGATATTCGTAATTGGCGTGCGAAGTTCATGGGAGACGTTCGCGGCGAAGTCAGTCCGAATACTCTCGAGTCGGCGGACCTTGGTGACATCATCGAGGGCGAGCAGGAGACCTTGGTGAGTTCCTGTCCCGTCGCGCAGGGGATCCGCCGCGACCATGAGTGCCTCAACCGCCCCCTGCGAGAGCGTGATCTCGCGAAGCGTTGGCGCAGGCGCGCGCAGAGACGTTTCGGCGAATCGCAGAAGTTCGGGTTCTCGGATCACCTCTGCGAGGAACTTGTTTCGGTAGCTCCCGGGAACCAATCCAAGCATTTTTTCTGCGACTTCGTTGGCGCTGCGGATGCGCAGGTGTGCATCGAGCGAGAGAAGACCGGTCTGAATCGCACCAACGAGCGTGCGAAGTTCATCGCGTTCGAGTTCAGCGCGGGCCAGTGCTTCGCCGTATCCGCGCTGGGCACGGGCGATCCCCCGTTGAAGCCGCAGCGTCCATTCGTCGGGGGAATCGGGGAGCGAAGCTGCCAGATCACCGTCGCCGATCTTGGCGAGGAGTTGATAGATCGCATCTGCGCGTCGACGCTGGAGCAGACTGTTGGAATAGACCCAGAGCAGCGCGGTTGAAATGACGAGTAAGAAAACTCCAGTGGTGGAGACTCCCCCCAACTGGAGCGCGATCCCGATGAAAAACCCCGCGCTCGCGAGTGCGCGAACGACGCGCCAAGGGAATGGTTGTGGCGCCGCGCGCATCGTTGACGCGCAGGCTATCCGCAGGCTATCCGCAGGCGAGTGCCGCGCGGCTACACCGGTGCGTCTTCACAAAACCGATATCCAACACCACGCACGGTTTCGATCGCGCTTCCGAGCGGACCGAGTTTGCGTCGAATCGCTGTGATGTGCACATCGATGGTGCGCTGTGAGAGCACCATCAGCGGTCCATGAACGGCGGCGATGATTTGATCGCGGGTGCGTACGAAGCCAGGTCGCTTGGCGAGCACGCACAGCAACTCGAACTCGGTGATCGTCAGCGTGATTGACTCGCCGCAGCAGGTCAAAGTGTGTCGCGCGCGATCAATCAACAGCCTGCCATCGAGTCGGCGCAGAACTCCGCTGGGCTGCTCGGCGGTTGGACTTCCTCGCTTGCGCATGGCGTTTTCGAGTCGGGCCATCAGGACGCGCGGGCTGAAAGGCTTGGTGACATAGTCGTCGGCGCCCATCTCAATGCCTGCAACGATGTCCGCTTCGCTACCGCGCGCGGTCAGCATCACAACTGGGATCAACTTCGTCTCGTCGTGTTCCTTGAGCCGTCGACAGACTTCGAGTCCATCAAGATCCGGCAGCATCAAGTCGAGCACGAGGAGGTCTGGAATGGATTGCCTGGCGAGTTCCAGGGCGCGCCGTCCCGAGCGGGTCACCGTTGCGCCCACGCCAATCCGCTCGAGGTGAAATTTCACGAGGTCCGCAATCTCGGATTCGTCTTCAACAATGAGCGCTGTGCGTCTCGCCGTCATCGCAGCATTATGGACGGGCGGGGTTGGCGCGCAAGAGACACCCGTCGAGAACTTGTGTTGCGCCACGGTGCGTCACGGCGGGCAGTGTGATCGAAACACCATCCGCGGCGAGTGTTCCAAGAACTGCCATGGCGATTGTCTCGCGCGCTTCTGCGGGGATGCCTACCGAATCCGTGGTATGGACTCGCTTCCCAAACGCGCGCGACAGCTCGTGCATGAGGCAGGGATTCTTCGCCCCTCCGCCGGCGACGAGAACCTTGACCGACGCGCCGCTCGCGAATGCGGGACAGGGCTCGAGGATCCCCGCCGCGATCGTCTCGCAGATGCCGCGGGTTGCGGTAGCGAGCGCATCGGATGGGTTCAAGTCGGCGAGCGCGGACGAGCCCGCGGCGAGGATTTCATCGGCGGTGCCAAGCGAGCGACCGGCACGGCGCTGCTGATCCAAGTGGGCACGCAGTGCCGTGAGCGGTGCAGCGTGGACCTTGCCAGCTGCGGCGATTCGGCCATCGGCGTCGAAAGGGGCGTTGGCCCGCGTTCGAGCCAAGTGATCGAGCAACTGATTGCACAAACAGAGGTCGAATCCGCGGACGGAACCGATCCAATCAGAGCGCTCGATTGGCTCGGGTGGAATGACGGTCGCATTGCAAAAACCGCCCAGATTGATCACAACGCGCCAGGACTTCTTGGCGCGAAACGACATCCAGTCGGAGAGTGGCGTGATCGGCGCCCCCTGACCACCTGCAGCCAGATCAACGGCGCGAAGATTGCTGATGACCGAGCAACCGAATGCGTGAGCGACCACTGACGCATCGATGAGTTGAAGCGAGTCGGGCGGCTGATGAAAGAGAGTCTGTCCATGAAGCGCGATCAAATCGGGAGCACCGTGGGTCTCGGCGAGTTGTCGCAGGGGCGCGATGTGCGCGATCGCGAGGTCGCGTGCGAGCGCCACGAACTCGCCAGCCGTGAGCGGGAACTGTCGTTGCGCGGACCGCAGTCGCTCGGTGAGCGCTCCAAGTGGAGCATGCGCCTGGCCGCAGAGCGTGACTCGCGCGCGGAGTCCTCGCCCGCGCACCGAAACAGCAGCGGTGTCGATCCCGTCGATGCTTGTGCCGGTCATTGCGCCGAAGACGAGTCGTGTGCGTCGCTGAGTCGTCACGGACGCAGTATCGCAGTTGCTAGACTCCCGCGCCAATGAGCAAACGAATTTTGGTGACAGGCGGCGCGGGTTTTCTCGGCTCGCACCTCTGCGATCGACTGGTGAATGCCGGTCACAGTGTGATCTGCATGGACAACCTTTTTACAGGGGTTATGCTCAATATTGCCCACCTGGAGGGGAATCCAAACTTCGAATTCATTCGCCATGATGTGACCGAGGGATTCAAGATCGATGCGCTCGACGAGATTTACAACCTGGCCTGCCCAGCTGCGCCTGGTCACTACCAGTTCAATCCGGTCAAGACCATGAAGACCAGCGTTCTGGGAACGATGCACGCGCTCGGGTTGGGCAAGCGTGTGAAGGCGAAAGTCCTGCAGGCCTCGACCAGCGAGGTGTATGGCGATCCCGATGTTCATCCCCAGCCAGAGAGTTATCGCGGAAATGTCAATCCGATTGGACCGCGCGCCTGTTACGACGAGGGCAAGCGCGCCGCAGAGTCTCTGATGTTTGATTACCACCGATTGCATCAGACCAGGATCAAGGTTGTGCGGATCTTCAATACCTATGGTCCGCGCATGCATCCATTCGATGGGCGCGTCGTGAGCAATTTCATTCGCCAAGCGCTCGCGGGTGAAGCGATCACGATCTATGGTGATGGCAGTCAGAGTCGGTCGTTCTGCTTCGTCGATGATCTCATCGACGGTTTGGTGCGCGCGATGGAGACGGGGGATGACTTCACCGGACCGGTCAACATTGGAAATGAGCAGGAGTTCACGATTCTCGATCTGGCGCAGAAAGTTGTGCGCATGGTGGGGGGGGCGTCGCGAATCGAAATGTCTCGTCCGCTGCCGCAGGACGATCCGAAACAGCGCTGTCCGGACATCATGCTTGCTCGCCGAGAGTTGAAGTGGGCTCCAACGATTGAGCTTGAGGCTGGGTTGCGGCGGACCATCGATTGGTTCAAGACAGTCGACCTCACCCAGTATCGAGCACCTACGCCGAATTACTGAGGTTGTGTCGGGGGCGGGGTGG
>SIAB01000021.1 GCA_009692015.1 Phycisphaerales bacterium | reverse complement strand
GCTTCGCGCCGGACCCTCTGAATGATCTGGTTCCATGATGCCAATTGAGATCTCGCGCAGGTCCGTTCTGCAATCGCTCTTGGCGATCGCGGCGGGGAGCGCTTCGAAACCGACCTCGGCGCAATCTCCGATCGCTGATGCTGCACAAGCATCCGAACCGCGCGCCGACAAACCCAACCGGATCAGTCTCGCGCAGTGGTCTCTGCACAAGATGCTCAAGGCAGGGGGGTTGGACCCACTTGATTTTCCAGCCTTTGCGCGATCCACCTTTGGCGTGGTCGGCGTGGAGTATGTCAATCAGTTTTATCACGCGCTTCCAGTCGAGGGATCGTGGGTTCTTGAATTGAAGAAGCGAGCCGGCGACGCCGGGGTGGAGAGCCTGCTCATCATGTGCGACGGCGTGGGCGAGATCGGAGATCCAGACGCACAGGCGCGCGGCAAGGCCGTCGAGGCGCACAAGAGATGGCTCGATGCCGCAGCGGCGCTGGGTTGTCATGCGATCCGCGTGAACGCCCGAAGTGAAGGAACCGATGCGCAGCAGATGGCGCACTGTGCCGACGGGCTTCGTCAACTCTGCGTGCTGGCGGAGCCCTTGAAACTCGCCGTGCTAGTGGAGAACCACGGGGGAATCTCCTGTGATGGAGCGTGGGTTGCTTCGCTGATCCGTGCCACGGGCGCAACGAACTGCGGAACGCTTCCCGACTTTGGGAACTTTCACCGCGCAGATGGAACGATGGATGATCGTTACGCCGGAGTCGCTGCGATGATGCCCTTCGCGCGCGCCGTGAGTGCCAAGAGCAACGACTTTGACTCGCGGGGAGAGGAAACAGCCACCGATTACGCGCGCATGCTCGGGATCGTGCGGAGTGCTGGGTATCGCGGCTGGATCGGCGTGGAATATGAAGGCGTGATTCTCGGGGAAGTTGCCGGGACGAAGGCGACGCGCGACCTGCTGCTCAAACTTGGCTGCACGCTGTAAGGGGGCGCTCGGAAGCGCCGGTTGTGCATATCGTGTGGTGCCTATGACACACTCCTCGATGGCGCATTCAAATCCGACCGCACCAACTGGACAGCAGCGCGATTCAGCGATTCTCGTAACAGGTGCAGGCGGTGAGATGGGACATGGGCTCCTCTCTGCTTTGCACGGTGCTCGGGGGAGAAATGCTTCGATCATCGCCCTCGATGTGCGCGAACTCGCCCCCGATATTCGCGCCCACTGTGACCAAGCATTCATTGGTGATATCTGTGATCACCCCCTCTTGGAGCGACTGCTGGCGATGTATGAGATCCAGGAGATTTATCATCTCGCTGCGCTGCTCTCGACCCGCGGCGAGTTCGCTCCAGAGACCGCCCATCAAGTGAATGTTGGCGGCACACTGAATCTCTTGCATCTCGCTGCCGAGCAAGCTCGATCGCATGGTCGCACAGTCAAGTTTTTCTTTCCGAGTTCGATCGCCGTATATGGAATGCCGGATCTGGCCACCAAGCGGGCCAGTGGCAGCGTTCGCGAAGATCAGTTCTGCGAGCCGCACACCATGTATGGGTGCAACAAACTCGCCGGCGAGCACCTCGGTCGGTACTACGCTCACCACTATCGAAAGCTCGCAAAGGACCGCATTGAGCATCCCGTTGACTTTCGCTCGATTCGGTTTCCTGGGATCATCTCGGCCGAGACGATGCCATCGGGCGGGACCAGCGACTACGGACCTGAGATGATTCACGCGGCCGCTGCCGGACGGGCCTACTGCTGCTTTGTGCGCGGCGATTCGCGAATTCCATTCATGACGATGCCCGAGGCGATCGATTCAACGCTTCGCCTGATGGCTGCACCGCGACCTGTGCTGCGTCGCTGCGTCTACAATGTGGCCAGTTTTTCGCCGCGGGCCGATGACTTTGCTCGACTGGTGCGGCTCGCCTTTCCGAGCGCTGAAATTGAGTTTGAGCCAGACTTGGGACGCCAGTCGATCATCGACTCCTGGCCCGAGTGCTGTGATGACTCCGCAGCGCGCGCGGACTGGGGATGGACGCAGAGCCACACGCTTGAGAGTGCCTTCAGCGGGTATCTCTTGCCGCGGATTTCGAGTCGGTATTCGAATACCGCAGCAACTGCGCCGGCTGGCAGGGCGAAGGCAGCCGATATGCTCAAGAAATGACCACCATGGAATCTGCGATTTTTCCCACCCGCACCCGCGAAATCCTCGAATCGCTGCGGGCGAGTGGGCAGTTGAAGCAGTTGCAGATGATCGAGGGTCCGATGGACGCCACGGTGCGCATTCGCGGTCGTGGCGAGGTGGTTTGCCTCTGCTCGAACAACTATCTCGGACTCGCCAATCATCCCGAAGTTGTCGAGGCCGCACTTGAGGGGATTCGCAAGTACGGCGCGGGAACAGCCAGCGTGCGTTTCATCTGCGGCACCTTTGATTGTCACGAACGGCTCGAGAGGCGAATCGCAAGTTTCTACGGTGTCGAAGCGGCCTACACCTTCACCAGTTGTTGGAATGCCAACGAGGCGATTTTTCCGACACTCTGCGAGGCTGGCGACCTGATCGTCTCGGATGAGTTGAACCATGCGTCGATCATCGATGGCATTCGCTTGGCGGTGTCGATCAAGAAGGGTCTGCTGCGCGGCGTCTATCGACACAGCGACCTCGTTGCGCTGCGCGAGAAACTTGTCGAAGCGCGATTGAACGCTGCGGTGACTGGGACGATTTGGATCGTCACCGACGGAGTCTTCTCGATGGAAGGCGACATCGCCGATCTTCCTGGGCTGCGTCGCCTCTGCGATGAATTCGGCGCGCTGCTGGTGGTTGATGACTCACACGGCACCGGTGTGATGGGCGCCACCGGGCGCGGCACCCATGAGCACTGGGGGATGGCTGCCACACAGGTCGACTACTTCACAGGCACACTCGGAAAGGCGCTCGGCGGTGCGGCGGGTGGATACATCGCCGGATCGCGCGCAGCAATCGACCTCTTGATCCAACGCGGACGACCCACACTCTTTTCCAACGCCCTTCCCTGTTCCGTGGCGTGCAGCGCAGAGAAGGCGATCGAAGTTTTGATGCGCGAACCACAACGGGTGCAGAAGCTTCGCGACAATGTGGAGTACGCGCGAAAGGGAATCGCTTCGAGCGGATTCTCCGTGCTCAAGAGTCCCACGGCGATCTGCCCGATCATCGTGGGCGAGACGGCCAAGGCGATCGCCATGAGTCGACAATTGCTCGACCTCGGCGTCTTTGTGATCGGCTTTGGATTTCCAGTGGTGGCAGAGGGTCATGCCCGGCTTCGGGTGCAAATTTCTGCGGCGCACGAACGGCATCATCTCGACGCGCTGCAGGCGGCGCTCACGAAAATCAAGAGTTAGCGCGTCCCGCACGGGTACGCTCCTAGCGTGATTGTTCGACGAGTCACCGAACCCATCATCGCCCAGTGCGCATACTTCATCGCCTGTCCCCGTACGCGGCAGGCGATCTTGGTGGACCCAGTGCGGGATCCAGTTCGCTATGGTGGGATCGCAGCGGAAATCGGGGTGACGATCATGGCGGTGCTCGAAACGCACGCCCCCTCTGACTATATTTCTGGTGTTTCGGAAATGCTCAGCGCACATTCTGTCCGGGCCTTTCTCTCTGGCGAAACCACTCCGCCGACCTGGTACTCACAGAACGCAGATCGATGGAGCCGACGGGTCACATTTCTGCGCGATGGCGACACATTTTCGGTCGGGGATCTTCAAGCGCGAGCAATCTTGACGCCCGGTCATGCTCCGGGTGCGCTCAGTGTGTGGGTCGAGCACCCAGAGAGTGGCGTGCATGTCATTCTCACTGGCGATGCACTCTTGCCAGGCGGTGCTGGTCGAGCGGCGGTGGGGGCCGAGGATCAGATGCGCGACTCGCTGCGATTGCTGTCGACGCTTCCCGATGACACGATCGTGCTCGCCGGGCATTCCAGCGGCAGCGCCTGTGGTCGGGCTGTGAAGTTGCCGGGCGAGACAACGCTGGCGATCGAACGGCGATTCAATCGCGTGCTGCAGACAATCGGGAGTTCGACGGACTTTGCACAATCCTGCGTCGAGCAAACCGAGCGACCAGCCTATTTTTCTCGCATGGAACGAGTCAATCACAGCGAGCGCGCCGCTTTGCTGCACGAATTGGGGCGAGCGCAAGAACTCGAAGAAGATCGATTCCTCCAGTTCGTCTCCTTCCCCAGAACTGTGGTCGTCGACACGCGACCGTGGGATCAGTTCGTCCTCGATGGAATCGAGGGGGCCTTGCACCTGCCACTCGATCGATTCTTTGCGCCGATGGCCGCGGGTGCGATCGGCGCCGATGAACGCGTGGTTTTCATCTGCGAGCCAGACCAGGTTGAGGAGGTGATGCGTGCCCTCCATCTCTTGGGGATCGATCGCGTTGACGGCTGGATCTCGAGGCGCGCCTATGCGGCACTGGATCATGAGATCATGGACTTGAGCGATGTTGATGAGATCTCGCAGCACGCTGCCCACGGCTTGTTTCAGCAACGCGACTGTTTTGTGATTGATGTGCGAACCACGGCAGAGTGGTTGCGCGGACGAATTGCCGGCGCGCGGCTCATGACCATGTCGCAGTTGTCCGATCAACTGAGCGACATTCCGCGGGATCGATTCGTCTTGGCATACTGTGGGGCGGGCGCGCGCAGTGCCCGGGCCTGCGCGTTCTTGAAGCGCCGTGGATTCCGCTGCGCGTCGCTGCACGGCGGGTACTGGCCCTGGTTCGGAAGAGGGTTTCCTGTCGAAGGCGTCGACCAGCCCGCCCTATAGGTTGGCTGCGTTTAGTCGGTCATCGAAAGGGTCGGCTGCAAGAGCCCACCCGCGATCGTGGCGATCGAAATCTGACTCGCGACCCGTTGGCAGAGACCGTCGAGGTCGCTCGCCAGCGTCGGATTGCCAGCCCAATTCTTCAGCGGCGTCCCTTCATCGCTGTTTCGTCGCAGCTCCATGTGAATCGGTACCGCGCCGAGAAATGGCAATCCCATGGTCGCGGCCATTCGCTCCGCCCCCCCGCGACCAAAGATGTCATACGACTTCCCATCGTCGCCAATGAAGTAGGACATATTTTCAACGACGCCAAGCACCGCGACACCCAGCTGCTGAAACATACGAACGGCGCGCCGCGCATCATCTTCCGCAACCCGCTGGGGAGTGCAGACCACGACAGCGCCAGTGAGCGGAATGAGTTGGGCAAGCGTGAGCGGGACATCGCCCGTTCCAGGCGGAAGGTCAACAATCAGATAGTCGAGGTCACCCCATTCGGTTTGCAGTGCAAGTTGCTTGAATGCGCCGTGCGCCATCGGTCCACGCCAAATCAGGGCTTTCTCCGGATCCACGAGTTTTCCGATGGTGATGGCCCGAATTCCATGCACCTCAAAGGGCAAGAGCATCTCGCCGCGGATCCCTCCCTGAAGTTCTGCCAGACCGAGCATCGTCGGCGCGCTGGGTCCGTAGATGTCGCCATCCAAGAGACCCACGCGCGCCCCGAAGCGGGCCAGTCCGACTGCAAGGTTGACAGCGACGGTGCTCTTGCCGACGCCGCCCTTGCCGGCGCCGACGGCGATTACATGCTTGACATTGGGCAGCGGATTGCTCGCGCTCTTGCTCGCTGCGACGCGGACGCGCGCGGTGAACTCGATGGCGATCGATGGCGATGATGCGCCAACCTCCGCGGCCTTGGCGCGAATCGCTTGCTCGATGTCTTTGCGAATCGTCTCTTTCATCGGGCAGGCTGGCGTGGTGAGTTCGATACCAATCGTCACCTGCGCGGCCTCGATTCGCACATCTTTCACCATGTTGAGGGTGACGAGGTCCTTGCCGATGTCGGGATCCCTTACGGTGCGAAGGGCGTCGTGGATGTCGCGCGAGGTGAGAGTCATTGGCTCGAAATGGTAGGGTATGGGCGTCCCCATTCAGTGTCGGCGGTCAAGACAGCCCGAAAGGAAATCATATGACACACACACCCATTCATGCTTCGCTCATCGCCTTCGTGACCGCCCTCTCATTCGCGGGGTTTTCGCCAGCGGCACTCTCTGTCGATGACGACGATCCGATGAAGACTCAAGATGGTGCGAAGGCACCACCACCAACCGCTCCCAATGGCAAGCGGCCGAAGCGGGATGCCGGCACAGACAACGGCGGGGTGCTCGCGGGACCGAAGGTTCCAGATGGAGCATCGAATGGCGATGGCTCATTCGGCGGTCAAGATGGAAAGAAGGGGAATCGCGGCGGAATGCAAGGCAATCCAATGGCCGAGGTTCGCTTGTTCATGGGAGCGCTGGCTTCGATTGATTCGCAGCTCAATGATGAGCAGCGCACGCAGATTCAAACCATCCGCACCGAAGTAGAAGGAAAGATGAAGGCGTGGAAGGAAGCGAACGGCGAAAAACTGCGTGTCATGGAAGAGCAGATGCGTGGCGCGCGGGGCAAGGGGAAGGACGGCGCTTCAGGTGCGACGCCGGGTGGACCACCGAGTGGACCACCAGCTGGACCACCGACCGATGCGCCTGGAACTCCAGCCAATGGCGGCAAGCCAGATCAAGCGGCGATGCAGGAGATGCAGAAACTCCGCGAGTCGATGCCAAAGATGGAAGAGGCTCGCACCGCAATCATGGCGATCTTGACACCTGATCAGCAGACTGCGCTCAAGTCGAGCATGGTTGGATTGCGCAAGGAGATGGAAAAGCGCGGCGGCGAAGGCGGCAAGCGCAAGGGCGGCAAGGGTGGAGCCGGTGCTCCTGACTCAGATGGAATGCCAGCGAAGGCGCCACCACCGCAAGATCCACCAAAGGGTGATTACAAGTTCCCAGGCTGAGCCCACGCAAGAAGATCAGCTTTCAACTCACACACACAGACGCGCCCCAAGGAAACTTGCGGGCGCGTTTTTTCTTTAGCCGCCGCCGGAGACGACGATGTCGTTATAGCTGGTCACGACATCGGGCCTTCTGGCTTCAACGCTGGTGAAGACGAAGGTCGTGACTGGTGTTGGCCCGTCACCGATCTTGGCGAAGTAGATGCCGTCTGCTCCTGGAGAGAAGAGAAAGTATTTCCCGCGCGGCGTGCCAGTCTTGGCATCGGTGAGCGTCGTAAATGAACCCATCGCCGGATGCCGAATGAGTTGGGCGAGAAACTCACGATGCTGCGCAGCCGTTCCAGTGGCGGATCCAAAGACACTCGTGGCATTCTGGTCAAGGCTCATCTCGCCGAGTGCTGTTGAACGGAAATAGGGCACCAGGGGCTCGAAATAAAACTGTGGGTTGTCACTGACGATCCCAGAGAGGAGCCCCGTTGTCTTGGCTGCTCGGACATAGCCGATGGGTTGACCCCAGGCATCGACGAGATCGGGCAGGGCCGCGGGATCGCCGATCGCTTCGACTGCCCCGTTGACGATCTGACCTGGAGCGATCTTCATCTGCGCATCTTTGGGCGTGAAGAAACTCTCGTATTGCCTGCCTTCCACCCGTGGTCCCTTGCCAATGTTGATTAGCGTGACTTTGATGCTCATCAACCCGGTTGTTGCGTTGCCGAAGTTGAGCACAGTTCCGGTGTCGCCGGTGTAGATTGGATCGTCGCTGCGAATCGCACCACCCATCAAGTGCAGCAGCGCATTTTCAGTTCCGCTGATCGCGGGATTCACGGTCGCTGCGAGAACATTTTCTGGAATGATGCCGGGGTAGTAGCCGAACTGAAGATAAAAATTGTCGCACGCCTTGGCGAACTCGTTCATCGTTGACTGGGTCGATGTCGCCCGCGCCTTGGTCGAGACCCGCCCGAGTGCGGGCAGAAGGATTCCGACAAGCACCAAAATGATGCCGATTGCGACCATCAGTTCGACGAGTGTGAAGGCGCGGCGCTGAAGGCTCTGAGTCATGATGAACTTGTTCGTTTTGGCGGTTTGCATTGGATTTTTCCGATTGTTCGCTCAGGAATCATACGCAGGCGGCATCCTTCCCGTTGCGCGCGAGACCTGACGAAGCCCCTCGTAGACACCGCAGGCAACGGCCGTCGCAAGATTCAGGCTGCGGGCGCTTTGCACAGCGACCATTGGAAAGGAGATGCGGTGATCGATCCCAAAAGACGCGGCGACCCAGTTGTGAACAACCGCCGAGACGCCGCCCTGTTCTTGGCCAAAGAGCAGGTGATCGCCGCTGTGAAAGTCAGCCTCCCAGTGGGGACGTTTGGACTTGGTGGTGAAGAGCCAGAGTCGTTGTGGAGCTTCGCTCGCCAGGTACGCCTCCCATGATGCGTGTTCGCGGCAATCGAGATGATCCCAGTAGTCCAGGCCAGCGCGACGCCGTGCCTTCTCTGACATGTCGAATCCAATGGGGTGGATGACATGCAGACGGCAGTTCGTCGCCACCGCGGTGCGCCCGATGTTGCCCGTGTTCTGTGGGATCTGCGGCTGCCAGAGCACGATGTTGAAGAGCGGATCGTTCACGCGGTGCAGTGCAGAGTAGGCAAACTCACTATCATTCCATCATGGAACTTGTGCTGCTCTCCAATGCTCTTTGGATCGTTTTTCTCGCCGGCTGGTGTGTTGTCTATTTCATCCAAGCGAAGGCTGACCGCACTTCCGGTGGTCGTTATCCCGACTACATCAAGCCCGACTAGCTCAGTTGGATAGAGCACTGGTTTCCTAAATCGGAGGTCGACGGTTCGAGCCCGTCGTCGGGCGCTTGATTCGAGTTGTTGGCGCGGGGGGAAGGGGAGTGGCGATGGGCGGACTCGAACCGCCGACCTAAGAATTATGAATTCTCCGCTCTAACCAGCTGAGCTACATCGCCGAGGGTCGGGAAGTATAGGGTCGAATCAGGAGCGGGATGCCGCCGTGGGCGAAGTCGAGGCTGAACGAACCCAGCGAAGCCCTGCGGGAGTTTGCGCGAATGCTGGCTCGCGCTGCGCGATCGCGGCGGCCACCAGACCCATGAACATTGGCTGGGGCGAGAGAGGTCGACTGACAAGTTCTGGATGGAACTGTGCTCCAATGAAATAGGGGTGGACCGAAATCGGAAGTTCAAGGACCTGCATGATCGGATGATTGGGATGGCGACCGCTGAAGATCATTCCACCGACCTCAAGCCGATCGATGAAAACCGGATCGACTTCATAGCGATGACGGAAGCGTTCCCGAACCACTTTCGCGCCGCCAAAGAGAAACGAGGCCAGCGTGCTCGGCGTGATGGCAACATCTTGCGAGCCGAGGCGCATCGTGCCGCCCATGATTCCCTCGATTCGCTTCTGATCGGGAAGTTCGCTGATGACCGGATAGGCAGACTTGGTATCGAACTCGGTGGAGTTGGCGGTCTTGAGCCCCAGCACATTGCGGGCGTGTTCGATCACTGCCATCTGGAATCCCAGACAGATGCCCAGAAATGGAATGCGGTGGGTGCGCGCATATTCCACGCAGTGAATCTTCCCTTCGATTCCGCGTGTTCCGAATCCGCCGGGGACGATCACCGCGTCGCATCCTTCCAGAAGTTGCGCCGTTTTCTCGGGGGATGCAACATCCGAGGTGTCGAGCCAACGGGCGTCAATCTGTGCCCCGAGTTCGACTGCGCAGTGCTCGATCGCCTTTTCGATCGAGGCGTAGGCATCGCGCAGGGCGGCGTACTTGCCGGGGATGCCAATGACGATGTGGTGATCGCGCGGGGCCGCGAGGCGACGGGCGAACGAATTCCAGGTGGTCCGGGCAATGTCTTCGGCGCGGGCATCGACGCGATCGTGCAGTCCCAGGATGGAGAGGATCTCGCGGTCGAGTCCGGCGGATCGCATCGCATCGGGAATGACATAGATCGATTCGCGGTCATGTAGCGAAAAGACGCGCTTCGATGGCACATTTGAAAACATCGAAATCTTCTGCATCACCTTGGTGGTGACTGGATTCTTGGCACGGCAGGCGATGATGTGGGGCTGAATGCCGGCCTCCATGAGCCGCTTCATTCCAAGTTGGGCTGCCTTTGACTTTTGCTCTCCCAGGATTGCCGGTTCGATGATGTAGGTCAGGGCCACGAAGCAGGTGCTGCCATCGCCCTCTTCGAAGGCCAGTTCGCGCAGCGCTTCGATGTAAAAGCTATTTTCATAATCGCCGGCAGTGCCGCCGACTTCCACAAAGACGACGTCGACTTGTTGTCCCTTGGGACCGCTCATCGCCAGTTCGCGAATCTTCATCTTCACGGCGCCGGTGACATGCGGAATCATCTGCACATCACGACCGAGGTACCCGCCGCGCCGTTCGCGCTCGAGAATCTCGGTGTAAATCTGGCCGGCAGTGATGAAGTTCTTCCGGTTGAGATTCTGGTTGAGAATTCGCTCGTAGGTGCCGAGATCCATATCGGTCTCGAGGCCATCTTCCAGGACGAACACTTCGCCATGGCGGTAGGGGTTGAGCGTGCCCGAATCGATGTTGAGGTACCCCTCCATCTTCATCGGTGCGACCGTGAGCCCCTTGTCTTGCATCAGTTTGGCCAGAGAACTCGCGAAGATTCCCTTGCCGAGCCCACTCATCACGGTTCCAACGACAACGACAAATCTTGTGCGCCCGCGCACATAGCCAGGAGGTGAGGGAGAAAAATGTTCGCCAGCGTCTTCGCGATTGGAAAACTGCGAGAGGAAGTTCGCTGTCGAGTCTGGCTCCGAATCGGGCATAGCCAATGGTACTCCCATGCCCTTTGCGGGTACAAGATGTGGATGCGAACTCTTCGGATAATTGCCGTGATTCTCGCCGCGAGTCTTTGGGTCTCACCCGAGGCGAGCGCCCAGCGCGAGCAGCCGAGCGAGCACTTTCCTCCCAATCCGCAAGTTGACTGGCGGCATGTGCGGCTTGACCTTCGAATCGGCGATATGAACAAGGCGGTCCTGGAAGGGAAGGCAACCTACACATTCGCGGCGGCTGGTCAAAGGGTGGAGTCAATTCGTCTCGACGCGGGAAGCCTCGAGGTGATCGCGGTGCGCGAAGGTGGAACTGAGGGGAAGCCGCTCGAGTGGTCGCATGAGAAGGGGGTGCTGCAGATTCGGCTCCGCGAACCGATCGGTCCCTCGGAACCCGCCGAGGCGGCGGCACCGATGAGTTTGGTCATCGAATATCGAGTGACCGATCCGCGACATGGGATGACCTTTTCGTCGGCGATCCCATCGGTGGATGGTCAGCCTGCCGTCGCCGCAGAGGTGCACACCCAAGGTGAACCCCAGATGAATCACAATTGGTTTCCGGTGCATGACTTTCCAAACATCCGACTGGCCACCGAGGTGGTCATGGATGTTCCGCGCGGAGTTTCGGTGAGTGCCAACGGGCGGCTCATCGAGCACAAAACGGCTGAAAACCGCGAGATTTGGCATTGGCTTCAGGAGATTCCGCATGTTCCATACCTCGTGTCGGTCGTGGCAGGAAACTTTCAGCGCACCGAATTGCCAGCACCCGTGAGCGGTGTACCAATGGCGGTGTGGACGCGACCGGCGCATGCTGGGATGGCATCGGCGACTTACGCAAACACCGATCGGATGATGGGTTGCTTCGGTCGCGTCTTCGGGCGGGCTTATCCCTGGGATCGATACGACCAACTCGTGGTTCGCAACTTTGGCGCGGGAGGAATGGAGAATACCTCTGCCACGACCATGAATTCCGGCGCACTGCTCGACGCGACGGCGCTCCTCGAGGGCGACATGGATGGTCTCATTTCGCACGAACTTTGTCATCAATGGACCGGCGACTGGATGACCTGTCGATCGTGGGAGCACATCTGGCTCAACGAGGGATGGGCGACCTATGGCACGGCCCTTTGGATGGAGGAGCGGGATGGGGTGGATGGTTACTACGATTCGGTTCTCGGAAGCTTTGGCGTTGCCGCCGATGACTCTGGTGCCGGGCGGGGAACTCCAGTCGTCATGCCGCAGGCGATGTGCTCGCGCGTGTATGGGTCCGCGGGAGAGACCTTTCGCCGTGCAGCGAATCCCTATCCCAAGGGAGCATCGATCCTGCACATGCTGCGGCGCCTCTTGGGGGATGAGGTGTTCTTTCGCGGGGTGCGCCTCTACACGGCAAGACATGGCGGGAAACTCGTCGAAACGGACGATTTTCGCGCGTGTTTGGAGGAGGTGAGTGGTCGTAGTCTCGAGGAGTTTTTCGCCCAGTGGTGCTTTCGTCCTGGATGTCCACTCGTGAAGGTCGCGGCGAGTTACGACGCGGGGCTGCGCATACTGTCGCTCTCGGTCGAACAGAAGAGTCGCGGCGATGCCATCAGCCCGATGAAGTTCGGCCTGCCGATACTCGTGCGAACTGCATTGGGTGAACGCACCCTGCTGATCGGGGTAACGGGCGCGATCACGGAAAGACAATTCGAACTGGATGGACCGCCCACCATGATCGTCGTTGATCCGATGCTCGATGTACTCAAGGTGCTTGAGGTCACCCACGCCCCAGCGCTGTTGATCGAGCAAATGAAGAATGGTCCGACGAGTTCGTCGCGTCGACAGGCAGCGCGGGCGCTGCGCGCGACCGATTCGCAAGAAGTTCGCGATGCGCTCGCGGTTGTGGTGCGCGATCCAACCATGCGTTGGCAGATGCGCGTCGAGGCACTCGAAGCACTGGCTGTCTTTGGATCGCCCGAGGGGCGGGCGACCACGCGGGCGCTCTTTGATGAATTGGTCGCCCCAACGTGTGGAATCTCTGCCGCCGACGCCGCGCAGGTCTGCCATCCACAATTGCGGGCAAAATTGGCAGATGCAGTGGCCGTGGCGCCGCTCACCGAAGCACTGCCGCGGCTGGAGAGTGTGCTCACTGGCGACGCGGGCTATGCGCCGCGCATTGCGGCTGTCGCCGGGATTGCTCGATTGGGAAGTGTGGATTTTCCTGAGCAGCGGGCGACGATTGTGGCTAGCGCGCTCACGCTCGAAGGCATTGCCAAGATGTTGACCGTGTCAACCCCCAACGAGCGGGTGCGCGCGGCCGCGCTCGAGGCAATCGGTGCGCTCAACCTCGCGCAGTTTCAGGAGCGTGTTCTGGCACTCGCGGCACTCGGACATGGCGATCGACTGCGACCGACGGCCGTCGCCACACTCGTCAAGCTCAGTGCATCCCCGGCGGATTCTGCAGCGCGGGCGATCATCGTCACCCGACTGGTCGAGTTGCTCGATGATTCCGAGTCGCGCACGCGCGACGCAGCCGGTGAGGCACTTGCAGATCTCAAGGCAACCGAGGGGCTCACCCGTCTCGACACGATTGCCGCCAGCCATCCCGATTCAGAATTCCGGGATCGCGCAGCCAAGTGGTCCAAGCGGATCCGCCCCCAAGAACCCCCCGCGCCGCCGCCCGCACCGAAGGTCTAACTTTCGCGGAATCTGCGCACAAACGCAGCGTATTGCTCGGGTGTGTCGATGCCCTGCGAACGGGCGATGCCACGGGCGACGGCGATGGGAAAGCCATGCTCGAGCGCGCGGAGTTGCTCGAGTTGTTCGGCTTGTTCGAGTGGCGTGGCAGCGAGCGATGGGAAGGCGTTCAGGAACGCGCGGCGATACACATAGAGTCCGACATGCTTGAGTGGATTCGCGGGCGCCCCGCCCGCGCGGCAAAATGGGATGAGCGCCCGCGAGAAATACAGGGCGCGATTGTTGAGACCGACAACGCACTTCACGATGTTGGGGTTGGAGGGGTCTTCTTCTGGCAAGAATGGCGAGACCACGGTCGCGAGTGCCGCTCCCTCGTCGCCGACGAGTGCGGCAATTGCGGCTGAAATCAATTCGGGTTCGATCTCGGGTTCATCTCCCTGAACGTTTACGATGATGCTCGCGTCGACTGTGGCGATTGCCTCGCAGATGCGACTTGTGCCATTTTGATGATCACAGCGGGTCATGACGCACCGCGCGCCGAAGGCCAGCGCAGCATCGCGAATCGCAGCGTGGTCGGTGGCGATGATCGTCTCGTGGATGGCAGTGCAGGCGCGGGCGCGTTCCCAAGCATGCTGGATCAGCGGCTTGCCCGTTTCGCACGCCAGCATCTTGCCTGGAAATCGTGATGAATTGAGACGAGCGGGGATGACGGCGACAATCCGCCCCAGTCCCGCACCCGCGCAATGGGGGGGCGGGGATTCGGTCAAGAGAGTTCCTTCACCAGGGTGTCGAGATCCTTTCGACGCTGACGAATGTCCTTGTAACTGATGTCCTTGCGCAGAATCATCGAGCAGATTTCTGCGGCGTCGCGGGCGTATTGGGCACTGCGTTCGGCGCGCGCGAGTTCGATGAGCGAGAGCATCATGTCGTACTTGATCGGCTGTTCGCGATCAGCCTGCAGGAGGTCAATTGCGGCGAGGGCCTCCTTGAATTCCCCGATGGCCTCGGCGTGCCAACCAGAGACAGCGAAGCAGCGTCCGAGCATGTGGGCAGCGGAGACGCGCATCTTGGGCTCTTCCTTGGCGGCCTGCAAGCAGGCCATCGCCTCGTCGTACAGCTCGAGTTCGAAGAGGATTCGCCCGAGTTCTGCCTTGATCGCCCGGTCGGTGGGATAGTTCGTGGATCGTTCGCGATACTCCGCGGATTGCAAGTCGAGGACAGCCTTGCGCACGCGGGCGAGCGTCGCTTGCGCCGTTGGGTCGCTCGGGGCGATCTTCGCTGCCTCCTCGACACCGGTCAGTTGGCGCGCGGCGCGCTGCAACTTGATGTCGCCCGCGGCCACACGAAAGCGATATTCCTTGAGCGCCTCATAGGCAAGCATGTAGGTTCGATAGGCGGTCGCCTCGTGTTCTGGGGTACCCATTCTGCGCAGCGCGACGCAGTACTTCTGAATGTTGTCAGGGACTGTCGGCTTGGCGTCGTACTCGGCTTTGGTGCGCTCGAGGTTGCGATCTTCAGAGCCAACGCTGCCAGTGATTGCGTCGGCTTCCTCCATGGCGCGCTGCTTGTCGAGGTCGCGCACATTGTCGCGGAAGTTTCCCGTTCCGCCGTCGACCCGGTCAAAGCCACTGGCGGTGATGGCGCGATTGGCGAGGATCTGCTTGAACTCGCGGTCGAGGTTCATGTCAGAAGGGTCGAGCTTGAGCGCAGTTTCGACGCACAATTTGGCCTCTTCCCAGGCATTCACTTCGATGAAGAGATTCTTGGCTCGAATCAGGATTTTCTTGTTGGGCTTGTCGCGCAGCGCGACCGAGAGGAGATTGAAGACCTTGGGCGCAGCCCAGGCACCGAAGGGGAACTGCTCTGCCTTCACCGCTGCGGTCAGCATGTCGAGCGCGCGATCGATACTGTTGAGATCGCGCATCCAATAGAGTTCGGCGACGGCGAGCTTGTCGAGTGGCGCGGATCCATCAAGCGTTCGCACATCGGCCGAGGTGGCCGGCTTTGATCCGGCGTCGAAGAACTGCCGAGCGCACAAATACATCGCATCGTGGATGGTGAGGTTTTTCGGGTCGAATTTGACCGCGCTGGCGTAGTAGAAGAGGGCCACATCGAATGCGGACTGTGACTGAGCCTTCTCGGCGCGGTCAGAGAAGGACTTGGCCTTCTCCGGCGCGGCAACAAAGGCGCTGTTCTTTTCGCTGTCGTTGTTTTTCCAAGGCAAAATCACGGACGGGCACCTCAATCGCTACGGATAGTAGAGCAGAGTACCTGACAATAGCCGCTTGGCGATCGATCGGCAAACTGTCCTCCCAATCCGTTAGAATCCAAAGGCTTCATGCGCAGACTCGTCCTGCATCCCGATCCAATTCTGCGCCGCCGCGCCGACCCTGTTGAGATGATTGACGCGGGAATTGCAGCGCTGGCGGCAGACATGTTTCGAATCATGAAGGAGTCCCATGGACTCGGGATCGCTGCGCCGCAAGTGGGGGCGTCCAAGCGAATCTTTGTGACCGAGGGACCCAAGGGAGATGGGAGCGATGACCGCGTCTTCATCAACCCGACCGCGCTGTGCGTGGACGGATTGCTCGAGTCGCGCGACGAGGGATGCCTCAGTTTGCCAGACATTCGCGGCACGGTGCGCCGACAACCGCATGTCATCATCGAAGCCCTCGGGCTCGATGGCGCTCGATTCACCCTGGAGGCAAGTGATCTCATGGCCCGCTGTTGGCAGCACGAAATGGATCATCTGGATGGGGTGCTGATCATCGACCGCATGTCGGTCATCGACCGGATTGTCAATCGAAAGCGACTGCGGGCGCTCGAGGCTTCTGGGGAACTCGATTGAAGAGCGGTTCGCTGGGCGCAGAGGCGAATCCCATCGCCGTTGCGCTCTTTGGAAGCGGCCAATTTGCGATTGCTCCATTCGAAGCAATTCGATTGCGTTCGCAGGAACTTGGTGTCCGAATCGCCTGCGTTGTGACGCAGCCCGATCGAAAGGCCGGTCGGGGTCAGGCGTCGCAAGCGACAGCAGTCGGTGCATGGGCAATCGCAAAGGGACTGACCCTGATTCGTACCGCAGACGCGAATGATCCCAGGGCGCGCGAGGCGATCCGGGGTGGCGGTGTCTTGATCTTCGTGGTGGTCGCATTTGGTCAGCGCCTCGGCGACGATTTGCTTCAAGACATCGCCGCAGTGAATCTTCACGGATCGATTCTGCCGGCGTGGCGTGGCGCGGCGCCAATCCAACGATCGCTCATGGCGGGCGATGCGCGCCTTGGAGTGAGTGTGATCGAAGTCGCTCCGCGGATGGACGGTGGCCGAATCTTCGCCACCGCTGAAACAGAGCCAATTGCCGGGGAAATCGCGGCAGAACTGCATGATCGTCTCTCGGCGCTCGGCGTGGCGCCGCTCGTTGAAGTGGTGGCGAAATTGGCCGCGTTCATGCGCCGCGATGAAGGCGAGCGGGGGTGCGCGCGGGGGGCGATCGAATCGCTTGGCGGAAGGGTTCAGGATGAGTCGGCTGTGACAAGGGCCAAGAAACTCGCGCGCGCGGATGCGTGGGTGGACTTCACTGCCACGGCTCGCGAGGTTGCGGCGCGCATCAACGGACTGAGCCCCTGGCCCGGAGTTGATGCGACCATTCTGGGATCGCCACTTCGAGTGCTGCGCGCCAGAGTTGACGAGCGCGGTGGGATTGAGTCGACGGGGACGCCAGGCGAGGTGCTCGCGCAGGGGAGCGTGGCCTGCGGCGTGGGATGCGTGGAGATCCTCGAAGTGCAAGCGCCCGGTGGTCGGCCGGTCGTGCTGAGCGCATACCTCAATGGCAGACGACTAGGCTGCGGGGTGAGGATCGAGTCGCGATCGCCTGCAGCCAATCGGGGTGGGCAGCTGTGAATCCAGCACCGACCCAGCGAAGTGACTTGGCCAGCGCCGACTTGGAGTATCCGCTTGACCTTGGACTCATCGCGACTTCGCCAGCCCATCCGCGCGATCAGGCTCGAATGATGGTTTTCCATCGCGAGTCTGGGCAGGTTGAGCATCAAAAAGTGGCTGATTTGCCCCAGTATCTCGCGCCTGGCAGCAAGATGGTGGTGAATGAAACGCGCGTGGCGCCGCTTCGATTTCTGGCGCGCAGGATCTCGGACGGGCGTGAAGCTTCTGGGCTCTTCCTGTCGCGCGCGCAGCAGGGGCGGTGGCTGGCGATGCTCAAGGGTTCGAAGCGGTTTCGTTCGGGTGATGAACTCGAATTGATGGCTCCGCATGGCGCAAGTGACCGCGGCGGTGGTGGAGATCGGATCACACTCCACGCCCGCCGCGATCTGCACTGGGAGGTTGTCTTTCACTCCGCGGAGGATTCATTGATCGTTCTCGAGCGGTCTGGTTACACGCCTCTGCCGCCCTACATCTTGCAGGCGCGCCAGCGGGCGCACTCGGGCGAGCCAGACGAGGGCAGGGACCGAAGCGAGTACCAGACGGTCTTTGCGCGAGCTTCCGAACTTCCAAGTTGCGCTGCGCCGACCGCTGGACTTCACTTCACGGACCAACTGCTCACCGCGATTGCGTCGCGAGGGGTTGAACGGGTCGCCATCGAACTGCAAGTTGGAACAGGAACCTTTCGGCCCGTCGAGGCGGCGATGCTTTCTGGTCACCCGATGCACCACGAACAGTGCCGGGTAAGCGCCCGCAACCTCCTGGCGCTCACCGCCTGGAAACGAGACGCATCTCTTGTTGTGGGAACGACTTCCGTGCGCCTCCTTGAGAGCCTGCCCTCTCCGATTCCAAGCCAGTTCTTCGAGACGGCGCGGTCGATGGTCGCCACCGGAAGCCCGGACGCGGCCGCGATGGACTTCGTCACCAACATCCTGATCACCCCGGGCTTTGACTTTCAGTGGACCAACCGACTCCTAACGAATTTTCACCTGCCCCGGTCGACCCTCCTCGCACTGGTTGGCGCCCTGGTTGGGCTCGACCAGCTCAAAGAGCTCTACGCGATCGCTGCAGCAGAGCGATACCGCTTCTATTCATTCGGTGACGCAATGCTGATTCTGCCTTGAAGCAACGCGGGCAAATTTGCCGATAATGTGGTCGGCTCGCGCAGCATGAAGTTGTCTCATCTCATCGCCAATGTGGACGGCGTTTCGGTCTTGAGTGGATCTGATCCCACGGTGCTATCCGTGACGGATGATTCACGAAAAGTCGGCGCGTCGTCGTTGTTCGTAGCGCGATCAGGCAGCGCCACGCGCGGGAACGAATTCATCGCGGATGCAATTGCCCGTGGAGCAGTCGCTGTGTGCGTTGATGCCGCGACGACGCTGCGGGATTGGGAGCGCCCCGGTGTTGCGGTTGTGCGGGCGCATGATGCAACCAAGGCCGCCGCATCACTCGCCCATGCCTTCCATGGATTTCCCGCGCGCGCCATACGCATGGTCGGCATCACCGGAACCAATGGCAAGACCACCACGGCATTTCTAGTGCAACACCTCATTCGCCAGAGCGGTGTGCGATGCGGACTCCTAGGAACGGTCTTCACAGATGACGGGATTTCTCGGATTTCAGCAGAATTGACAACCCCCAGCGCGACCGATCTCGCTCTGGCTCTCGGCAGTATGGTGAGAAACGAGTGCACCAGCGCCGCGATGGAGGTCTCGAGTCACGCCCTCGCTCAAGGTCGCGTGGAGGGCATCGACTTTGCAGTTGGCATCTTCACGAATCTCACCGGAGATCACTTGGATTACCACGGCACGCTCGCGGCATACGGCGATGCGAAGTCATTGCTCTTTCGAAGTCTGCGGGTTGGCAGTTGCGCTGTTGTCAATGGAGACGATCCAGCGCATGAACAGATGCTGCGCGACTGCGTTGCCAAGGTGCTGCGCTGCAGTCTGCGCAACAAAGACGCCGCGTGCTTTGCAGAGGTGATCAAGGCATCGCTGGGATCGACTCGCCTCAATCTCCGCGGCCCGTGGGGAGAGATGCAGGTCGATGTTCCTTGTGTGGGTCGGCACAACGCGATGAATGTGCTGCAGGCTGTCGCGGCGGCATGGACCATCGGTGTCGATGCGTCATCGCTCGAAGGAGCACTGGCAACGGCACCCGCGCCGCCCGGTCGGCTCGAACCCGTGACGGATCCCAAGAGTGCCTTTGCTGTGCTTGTCGACTACGCGCACACAGACGATGCACTCCTCAATGTGCTCACCGCACTGCGACCGGTTGTTGGCGCGGGTCGAATCATCCTGGTGTTCGGTTGTGGTGGAGATCGCGATCGCTCGAAGCGACCGCGGATGGCAGCCATTGCCTGCGCCCACGCGGATCATGTCATCGTCACCAGCGATAATCCGCGCACCGAAGCGCCCGAGCAAATCATCGATGAGATTCTCGCCGGGATTCCCGCGGATTGCGCCGTGCCGGTCGAGCGCGAGCGTGATCGCGCCAGCGCGATTCGTCGGGCAATTGGTGCTGCGCTTCCAGGCGATCTAGTGCTGATTGCGGGCAAGGGCCACGAGGACTACCAGATCATCGGCCGCGAGAAGTTTCCGTTCGATGATCGGCGCGAGGCGCGTGCTGCGCTCGCGCACCATTCGATTCAAGAGACGCAAGGAGTTGCATCATGAGTTGCGCAGATTCGCTATCGCCTTCGTTCATGACACCAGAGGAACTTCGCGTCGCGGTCGCTGGGTCGTGGGCCATTGCCCCCACGACATCGAGCCCAACGCGCGGCATCGGAACCGACACGCGATGCGATCTCTCGGATCGAGTCTTCTTCGCCCTGCACGGTGATCGCCACGATGCGCATGATCACTTGCTTGAAGCGGTGCGCGCCGGCGCGCGAATCCTGGTGGTGGAAGAATCGAAGTGGGGTCGGATTCGATTGAGTGGACAGCCCACCGCCGCGGTCCTCGTGGTCGATGACACGCGCAAGGCGTTGCAAGCCACGGCGCGCGCGTGGCGACAGTGCTTGACGGGCACCCGCGTGGTTGCAATCACCGGCAGCGCAGGAAAGACAACCACCCGTCGATTGATCGAAGGCGTGCTGGCGACGAAGTTTCGCGGAAGCGCGAGTCCAAAGAGTTTCAACAATGACATTGGCGTGCCGATCACCCTGTGCGGTGGGCGCCGCGGAGATGGCTATTTGCTCGCCGAAATCGGCATGAATGCCCCTGGGGAGATCGCCTCGCTTTCGGCTCTCGTTCGTCCCGAGATCGCTGTGGTGACGATGGTGGGCAGGGCGCACCTCGAAGGATTGGGTTCGCTCGACGCCATCATTCGCGAGAAGTTCGCCCTCGTGTCGAGTCTCTGCGCGGGTGGGCTGGCAATCGTTCGCGGAGACAACTCACTCCTCGACGCAGCACTCGAAGGTGCGCTATCGACCGGCGTGCGGGTGGTTCGATTCGGGGAGGGACCGATGAATCATGTTCGCCTGCGGCGCAGATCGCCGCGCGTCTCGGGCGGGCAGACCCTGGAAGTTGACGCATGCGGCCGCAAGCACGAGGTCGAGCTGGCACTCGATGGAGCGCACAACGCCATAAATGCCCTCGCCGCGATCGCAATTGGGATCGATCGTGGCTTGACCGATGAGGAGATTGCCCGCGGACTCGCCGGCGTTCGTCCTGCAGAGATGCGATTTGTACGGCAGCAGATTGGAGACCTGACGATTTTCAATGATGCCTACAACGCAAACCCGGAGGCGATGATCGCCGCGCTGGCGACCTTCAATGAGCGAGTCGCCGCGGGGCAAAGGCGCGTAGTCGTGCTCGGCGACATGCTCGAGCTCGGCGTTGATTCGCCTGCTTTGCACGCGGAAATTGGCCGGGCGGTCGCTCGCGGCGTTGGGTCGACGCCGCCAGAGGTCGCGATTTTCGTCGGCGCACTGGCTGCCCACGCAGCCGAAGCATGCCGAGCGGTTGGCGGGTGCAAAGTTGTGTCGGTCGCCGATCTCAGCCCAGCTGGTGCCGCGCAAGTGGTGCGAGAATTCAAGAGTGGCGACGCGATCCTGCTCAAGGGATCGCGCGGCGCAGCGCTTGAGCGCCTGCTCGCTTCACTTCAGGAACGACTGGCTGCCTGATGCTCTACAACCTCACCGAAGCTTTGCAGGGTTGGCTCGATGATCGCGGCCTTTCTTGGCTGGTGATGGTGATGTATCAGTTAGAGTTTCGCGCGCTCTTCGCCTTTCTGCTTTCGTTCGCGCTGGTGCTGGTCATTGGACCGCGGGTCATTCGCTGGCTGGCGCTGCGAAAGATCGGCGATACCCCCGAGTTTGGCAACGACAGTTTGAATCAGCTGATGCAGAGTCGCGCCGGCACCCCGACGATGGGTGGGATCATCATCTGTGGCGCGTTGCTGGTCAGCACGGCGCTGCTGGCAGATGTGATCCACAATCGTTTTATTCATCTCGGTGTGGTGGTCGTTCTTTGTTTCGCCGTGGTGGGCGGATTCGATGACTGGTTGAAACTCACCCAGAGTCAGCGCGCCCCGGGTGTGCGCGATGGTCTCTTTGCCTGGGAAAAACTGCTCTTTCAGGTTGGGTTTGGGCTGCTCGTCGGCTTCTTTTTGTACCGAGCGAGTGGATCGTTCGACGCCCATGTCCTCAACCTTCCCTTTCAGCGGACCTATCTCCCGACGCCTTCGATTGAGACCCTCATGCAACCACCGTCGATTGCGCCGGGGGTGTGGGTGCTGGGAATCGGAAGCTTCACGCTGATTGCCATGCTCGCCATCGCCGGTACATCGAATGCTGTGAACATGACTGATGGCATGGATGGTCTCGCAACGGGAACGCTCATCATTGCGAGTCTTGCCATGATGGTGCTCTTGTGGATTTCTGGAAGTCCGCGGGCGGCATCATTTCTGATGGTGCCCTCAGTGCCGGGAACTGGCGAGTTGATGGTCATGGCCGGAGCGATGGCTGGTGCCTGCTCTGGATTCCTCTGGTTCAACTGCAGTCCGGCGCGCGTCTTCATGGGCGACACCGGGAGTCTGGCTCTCGGCGGGCTCTTGGGATACTTCGCCGTTGCCTGTCGGCAAGAGATTCTCTTGCTCCTGATCGGTGGGATTTTCTTCTTGGAGCTCGGCAGCATCGTCGCGCAAACTTCCTATTTCAAGTGGTCGCGTCGGCGGTATGGTCAGGGAAGGCGAATCTTTCGCTGCGCACCGATCCATCATCACTTTCATCTTGGCGGATGGAAGGAGCAACAGGTTGTGGTGCGCTTCTGGCTGATCACCGTGGTGCTGACCATGATCGCGCTGGTGAGCCTGAAATTGCGGTGAATCTGTGGCGTGGTCAATCGCCGTGCAACGCGCGCAGTCGGGGCGAGAGCCGCAGGATCAATTGAACCCGTTCGAACTCGCGCACCCACTCGCCCGTGACAGCGGAGACTTCGTCGGCTGGCGTGAGCGCACCTGGCAGGGGGCATGATGCGCCGATCTGCGCTGCGGCGATGCGGCGATAGCAGGTGAGGGTGCGGTCCCCCAAGAGATGCACGAACTCGAACTCTTCGGTCATCCAGAGAACTGTGGGAACTCGATTGCCACCAGCGATACGAACTTCGTTTGAGAGATCGGCGTGCTCGTCGCGGTCCAGAAAAACGAGGTCGACCATCGGACAGGCTCGGGCGATGGCATCGAGCATCGGTCCCTGTGCTGCGCAGTCTCCGCACCAGAGTCCGCTGATGCAGATCACGGGCATGCGCCGCGTGAAGGTTGACAGGATCTGGCGATCGCCACCGTCGAGCGCAACTCCCACCCCCTGTCTGCGCCAATTCGCAGCGTGCGATGGGCTCGTCTTGAGGTACTCGTCGTAGGCGAGTCCCAGACCGTGCTTGGACTTGAGCCACGCTGCATTCATGGGTTGCGCCTGGCGGGGGTCGAACTTCCCAGGGCGAGCACGAATGTGGCACTCGCGGTGAGCAGTTGCGCTCGCGACCTGATCAACTCGAAGCGCGCGTCGAAGAGATCCGATTCGGCTGGCAGCAAATCGTTGATGGTCACGAGCCCGTTGAGGTAGCTCATGTCAATGCTGTCATAGGAGTCCTGCAATGCGGCGAGCAGCGCCACCCCGGCCTCGTAGCGTTTCTGCGCCGCGAAGAATTCAAAGTAGCCAGTCCAGACCTCGCCGGTCAAAAAGATGTCTGGCCCGTATGCGGCATCGGCCATGCCAACCGCTGCTGCGGTGGCTCGCGCCGACTCCCACGCCGCTCGGGTCACAGGACTGTTGGAGAGGGCCGCATCGATGCAGCGGGGAAGCGACATTCGCGCCGATGCCTCGGAGGCCGCATCGATCCGAGCGGCCTGCGCGCCCTGTGATTGCAGCGCTTCTGGGGCATTGTGCAATTGTTGCGAATCCGCCGGAACTGCAGCCAAACTCACCGGAACGGCGAGCGGCGTGAAAGTTGCGTCTGCGCCACTTGCCACACACGCTTGTGCAGAATCCTTGGAGACCAGCTGGTCGATGTCCGCCTCGACGAAGGGTCCGTTCATCACGCAACCGGTCATCAACGAGCCTGCGGTCAGGGTGGCGAAGGCGATCAAACGAAGGGCTCGCGCCGGCATGCCCGCAGCGTAGCGGCTGCACTACTCTTCGTGCGATGTGATTGCGCCGTGATCTTGTCTTCGCCGGTCTCGGTTTGGTTGCACTGGCGGGATGCGATCCAATCATCAGTATCGATGGCGCGTTCTTTCCTGCTTGGCTCATGTGTCTCGCGCTGGCAAGCATGATCAAGCATGATCAAGCATGATCAAGACAGTGTGAACGCTGCGGAACTCGCCCGAGCAGAGATTCCTCCGCTTTCACGCAGGCGAGAATCCGCTGTGACATTTTCGAAATGCGTCTCTCGTCTCGGAACCATGTTCTGGGTGAGTTTGCAAGCTGAGCCAAGTGCAGTTGAGTCAGGTATCGAAGTGTTGCGTTGACCCCCTGAACTCGCACGAAGGCTTTGCCCGTAACAGGGCGGGCGGGCAGGACTCAAAGCACCGGTGCGCGAAGTGGCTCTGGTCAAGCGGTGAGACGCTCAAAGGTGATGTGCTTCAGCGTCCTACTCGT
>SIAB01000020.1 GCA_009692015.1 Phycisphaerales bacterium | reverse complement strand
ACGAGCGATCCGCGTTGCTGCACTTCTTCGCCAACCACAGCGCGAAGCGCCAAGTTCAAGAGATGCGTCGTCGTGTGATTTGCGGCGATGGCATCTCGGCGCGTTCGGCAGAGGCTCGCTGCGATGGCATCGCCAACTCGGATCGTCCCCGACTTCACCACGCCCATGTGCAACACGAAATCGCCAAAGCGTTGCACATCGGCGACCTCAAACTCCCCGCCTGCCGCGGTTGTGATCGATCCATGATCCGCCTCTTGCCCGCCCGACTCTGCGTAGAAACAGGTGCGATCAAGCACGATTCCTAGAGTTCCACCAACCTGCGCAACCGGCTGCAACGACGAGCCATTCCAGATTGCAGCGATGCGGGCAGCGACATTGAGTCCCGCATCACGCGCCGAGTCGTCGGTTGGCGGCGCTCCTTGCGCGGCAATCGCTGCCAACGCATCTGGAGGAAGTTCCATCTTGGACCCAGCAGTGTCACCTGCTCGGCTCGTCTGGCGGGCGCGCTCCATCAGCCGCTCGTAGTCCGCGACATCAACCGTCATCCCGCGCTCGCTGGCCATCACCTGCGTGAGATCGATCGGGAATCCCCAGGTGTCATGCAGGCGAAACGCATCGGTTGCCGCGATGTGCGGTGGAGAGAGCCGTGCGCCACGCAAGGCGGATTCTTCAAAGAGCGCGATGCCCCGCCCGAGTGTTCGACCAAAGAGCTCCTCTTCGGCGCGAATGATGTCCGCAGCGCGTCGGCCTCCCGCGGTGATTTCGGGGAATGCCTCGCCCAGCGTGGCCACCACCGCAGGAACAAGTTCGTAGACGAATGGCCGGTCGATCCCGAATGTCTGCCGTCCATGTCGTGCGGCGCGGCGCAGGATGCGGCGCAGCACATAGTTGCGACCGTCGCTGCCGGGTCCCGCTCCATCGCAGGCCGCAGCTGTCAAGCACCGCACATGATCGGCGATGATCCGATAGGCGATATCGATGGGATCGTCGAGCTTGCCACCATAAGCGCGCCCCCCGGTCACCCCCCGAATCGCATCAAAGATCGGCGTCCACAAATCAGTGTCGTAGTTCGATCGCTTGTCCTGAATCACACTCACGAGTCGTTCGAGCCCCATTCCAGTGTCCACATGTCGCGATGGCAGTTGCTTCAGCGAACCATCCGCTTCGCGATTGAACTGAATGAAAACATGATTCCAAATCTCCAGCACATCGGGGTCGCCGGCATTCACGAGCAACGCGGCATCGCGTCCGCCGATTCGATCAAAGTGAATCTCGGAACAGGGACCGCAGGGACCGGTCTCACCCATCTCCCAGAAATTGTCCTTCATCGACCCTGGAATCACCCGATGGGCGGGCAGAAATCGACACCAAATCGCCCGCGCTTCCTCGTCGGGGGCGAGTCCAGCTTTGGGATCACCACCAAAGTAGGTGGCGTACAACCGAGCCGGATCGAGACCGTAGACATCGGTCAGAAGTTCCCATCCCCAGGCGATCGACTCCTCCTTGAAGTAGTCGCCGAAGGACCAGTTTCCCAGCATCTCGAAAAATGTGTGGTGATACACATCCCGTCCCACATCTTCGAGATCGTTGTGCTTTCCTCCAGCGCGGATGCACTTCTGGGAATTGACCGCGCGGGTGTATGGTCGCGTGCCCCGCCCAAGAAAGACATCCTTGAATTGATTCATTCCCGCATTTGTGAAGAGCAAAGTCGGGTCGTCAAATGGGACCACCGGACTTCCAACCGCGATGGTGTGTCCACGCTTCTGGCGGAAGAACTCGATGAATGCACTACGAATATCTGCGGCGCGCATGGGCGACGAAGTCTACGCATTCGCTGCAGGGTGACGGCGGTTCCGTACCATCCTGCACATGGCGCGGCGACATTTCATCGGCGGCAATTGGAAGATGAACACAGACCTAGCGACCGCGCGCACGCTGGCTACGGCACTCGCCGCACAGTGGACCGAGGGCTCGTCCTCGGTCGATGTCGTCCTCTTTGTGCCATTTCCCTATCTCGAGTCGGTCGCGCGGATGATCGCGTCAAGCGCGCTCGCGCTTGGAGCACAGGATCTCTCGAGTGAGGCCAACGGTGCGTTGACGGGCGAGGTCAGCGCCGAAATGCTCACCGACCTTGGAGTGACCTGGGTGCTCGTTGGACACTCCGAGAGACGCCACCGCATCGGCGAGAGCGATGCGCTCGTCGCCGAGAAGTTGGCGATGGCGCTCGAGAGTGGGCTCTCGGTGGTGCTCTGCGTTGGGGAGAATCTTGAGCAACGCGAGGCCGGTCATGCGCATGAAGTAGTCGCTCGCCAGTTGCACAGTGCCTTGGCGCAGATTGCCCGTGAAGATCTTGATCGGGTTGTCATCGCCTACGAGCCGATATGGGCGATTGGCACGGGGATCGCCGCGACGGCGGTAGATGCGGCAGAGGCTCACCGAGAGATCCGAGCCTGCCTCGCTTCACGCTATGATTCGGAACTCGCCTCGGGAATCCGCATTGTGTATGGCGGATCGCTCGTGCCAGGCAACGCGAAGACGATCTTCGCGAGCCTCGGAGTGGACGGCGGACTGGTTGGCGGCGCCTCTCTCAAGGTGCACGACTTCCTTTCCATCTGCTCCGCTGCAATGATCGGAGTCTCGGCCGGTTGACCCGGCAGCGCGGAAACATCCCATGAGCATGTGGTTTTTGGTTCTCACTTTTCTCTTCATTCTCTCGAGCGTCATCTTGGTGCTGGTGATCCTCCTGCAAAGGCCTCAGGGCGGTGGGCTCGCGCAGGCATTCGGCGGCGCATCGGGCGGCGGAACCGATACGGCGTTTGGTGGACGAACGGGCGATGTGCTCACCTACCTCACCATGGGAGCCTTTGCTTTCTACCTGTTGGTCGCCATCGGTCTCAATGTGATGGAGAACACAGTCGCGACTCAAGGGACTGCGACTGAAGAAGAGGTCATCGAGCCTGGGCTCTTGCCGGTCGATCCTGCCGCGGCCGCGCCGGTTGGGGCGGCACCGGGAACCACGATCGCTCCAGCAACCCAAGCAGTCGATGTGCCATTGATCGCGCCAGCTGCAGTCGTGGCGCCGGTTGAAACAACTCCTGCACCAGTTCCTGCACCAATTCCTGAACCAGTTCCGGAACCGACACCGGCCCCCGCACCTGCGGGCGGGACTCCCTAAGGCGCCATGGTCCGGTCCATGACCGGTTTCGGGATCGCCCAAGCAGAGCTCGATGGCGCGCTCGTCGCGGTCGAGGTTCGTTCTGTCAACAACCGACATTTCAAATGCACCCTGCGGATCCCCGAGGATTTCACGGCGCTCGAATCGGAGATTGAGGCACAAGCAGCGCGTCGACTCGTGCGCGGCAGCGCGATCGTCACCCTGCGCATTTCTAATGGCGATGCGCGAATCTCCGCCCGAATCAATGGCGCCCGACTCAACGACTACATCACGCAACTTGCCGAGACCCTCGGCGCCGAAGCAGCGGCACGCATTGACCGCGGTCAGTTGTTGCTCTTGCCCGGCGTGGTTGTCGAGGATGGCGGCGCTGTGTTTCTCGAGCGATTGCGGCCCATCGCGTTGAAACTGCTCGACGAGGCTTGCGACAAGGTGATGGTCATGCGCACCCGCGAGGGAGAGAATCTTCGCCAGCACCTTGTTGAATTTGGTAAGACGATTCGCACGCGAATTGAATCGATCACGCGGCGGGTCCCAGCGGTGGTGGTGTCTTATCAGGCTCGCCTGCGGCAGCGGGTTGATGCGATGCTCGCGGAGATTGGATCGTCGGTCGATCCCGCTGATCTGCTGCGCGAAGTGGCGATCTTTGCAGAGCGATCAGACATCGCCGAAGAAGTGGCGCGACTCACGGGACACCTCGACCAATACGAGTCGCTCTTGAGTCCGACCCTTGCCGAACCGATCGGTCGCACTATGGACTTTGTTGCCCAAGAACTTTTGCGCGAGGCCAACACCATCGCAAGCAAGTCTGCGGATGTCGAAATCAGTCGGCAGGTTGTCGAGATCAAGACGGCGATCGATCGAATCAAGGAGCAGGCTGCGAATGCCGAATAGGAGCGCCGATCGCTCCCGAACCCTTCTCTCTCAGGAAGAAATTCGAGCTGTTTCAGGGTGTTTTCGGACGGACAAGGTTTTGCGCGCCCAGGCGTTCAACAAGGGATCCCATCGCTTTCCCAAGGCGGTCGTGGAGTGTGCGGGTGGACTTCGGTTCCTTCTGAAGCGAAGGGCATTGAGTGAGGACAACATCGCCCGGTTGCGTTTTTCGCACAGCGTCCAGCTCGAGCTCGAGAAGCATCACTTTCCAATGCCGAATCTCCAACGAACTGGGGCGCAAGCGACTTGGATCGCGCACGGACAGTTCATCTATGAGTTGTTCAACTTCGTCGCGGGGGAGCGATATCTGCGCTCGGTGGCCGAATCGCGCGAGAGCGGACTTCTGCTCTCGCGACTCCACCGAACGCTTCATGGTTGGTCTGCGATCACTCCAAGCCCGCGGCACACGGGGTATCACAACAGTCGGGCAGTCTCCTCAGCCTGGGATCGCGTCGCCCCAGCAGTCATGTCAGTTGACCCCACCGTATCCGCCACTGAACTCGGGCAACTCTGTCAGCAACTGCGCGATCAGTACACGCAGGCGGCCGCGGCTGCCGAGGTTGCGCTCAGCGCGAACGCCGAGAGCTCACTCCGGTCGATCATCCACGGTGATTTTCACCCCGGCAACATTCTCTTCTTCACCGGTTCTGCGATCGCGCTCCTCGACTTCGATTCCGTGCGATTCGATCGGACAATCTTTGACATCGCCAATGGCGTGTTGCAGTTTGGAATGCAGGGAGCCAATCGAAAGCTGGGATCGAACCAGGACCCATCGCTCAACATGGAAGGAATTCAGGGATTCCTCGCGGGCTATGCCTGGTCGGGCCAATCGCTCCCACGGGCCAGCGAGTGCCCGGCGATTCCAGCGCTCATGATCGAAGCGGGGATCGCCGAGGTGATTCCGCGCGTCGCGCATGACGGCGCGCTCGGTTCCCACCCCGCGATCGACTACCTGCGATTCTTGACGCAGAGATCCCAGTGGATTTGGTCGGCGCGAGCCGAGTTGACTACGCTTTGCACATCATGCGCGACCGACTGATCACTCTCTCGTTGTGCTGTGGGCTCTCTGGTGTCGTGACGCCAGTGGCGGTTGCGCAGGGTCAGCGCGCGCCAGGACAACGACCTGCTGGTATCGGTGTTGTTCCAGATCTAGCAACGGTCGTCAAGCCAAAGATTGATCCCGACGCGGTACCGCCGATTCTGTGGCGGGGGGACTTGCTTCCCGCGCCGTTGCAGCCAGCGCCGGAAGTGGTTCGCCTCTGGTCACCCGAGGTGATCGCACATGTTCGCATCTCGAGCCGCGTGCTCGAGGCCGTGGCAGATCTCGACGCGCGCGCATTCGCCACACGCGAAGCCGCGAGCGCGCGGTTGGCTGATCCTGCAATTGCCACCGAAGAACTCTTCGCCGTGCTTGTCAAAGGCAACCTCAGCGACGAACAAACGGAGCGACTCTTGACCGTGGCAAGTGAAAAAGTGCTCTCGCTGCCGCGGGGAGCACTGGGACTGCGTATGGAAGCAAGCGGCGACCTGCTCAATCCAGGGGTCATCGTGGTGATGCTCCTTCCCGGGTTGCCGGCCGAACGCGTCCTCAAACTCGGTGATCGCATCGAAAAGATTGATGGCAAGCCCATTGCCTTGAACACCGACCTCGTCGAGATCATTCAGTCGAAGATGCCCGGAGAGAATGTGCGGCTCTCAGTCGCGCGCCAACAGCGCGACGAGCGGGGCAAGCCGAAACTGGATCCGGCGGGCGGGTTTGTTGAGGACCGCATCGAACTCGAAGTCGGTCTCACCAGCGCCACCGATCTCGAAAAGTTTGAGGATCGGTTCCCGAACCAGATGCGCGGCGCCATCGTCGAAAGACGGCTCCTGGCGCTGAGCGAAGCGGAAGCGCGATTCAGGCCAGCGACCGCCAAAGTTCAGCGACCACTCCTCAAACCGATCCCGAAGTCGGGCGATTGAAGTGCGATTCTTGGACGGGCACGACCACCTCAAGAACGCGCTGAAACACCTGGGCGGGTGAACCCATCGCATCAATATTGGCGACGATTGACTCGGGGTAGTAGCTGAGCACCGGATGGGTCTCGGCATGATAGACATCGAATCGATGTCGGATCACCCTCTCGTCGGCATCATCCATCCGATTCTCTTTTAGTGCCCGGCGACGCATCCGCATCATCATCGCCCCCTCATCATTGCAGCGCAGGTGGATTACCTTGAGCACATCAATCGATGCCTTGAGCGCCTCAGCTTGCCTCACATTGCGTGGGATGCCATCGAGGATCAGCAAGTCTTGCATCGGCTTGAAGAGGCTGAGCACCGTCTGGGCGTGCATATTCTCGCGCCACATCTGAATGGTCAGTTCATCGGGAACCAACTCGCCACGCGAAGAGAAGTTCAGGAATTGCTTGCCCAGCTCGCTCGTCATGTCGAGCGATCGAAAGACATCCCCGCATGCCAGATGGAAGAAGCCGGGAATCTTGCCCAGAATCTTTCCCTGCGTACCTTTCCCTGCCCCAGGCGCGCCAAAGAGCAGAACTGTTTTGTAGCGATCAGACATTGTTGGAGCTCAGCGTGATGGATCGGAGGCGAGCGAATAGTAGCAATTGCAGATATGGCGACGGCCGGATCCCTGCGCGATCGAGCACCGTACTCTCTCGCCGTGCAGGGCATCCTCAAGCCATGGATTGTTCCGACGGTGCCGCCGACGGGCACGCTGGTCGCCCGCATTGCTGCGGCCCGCGGAATCCCAAGCGAATCGCTCAAGAAATTTCTAGCTCCGACCTATCAGGATCTCGTGCCTCCCAAGGATCTCTTCGGCGCGGTTGAAGTGGGGGAGCGCCTCGCCGCTGCGGTGCGAAGCGGTCGGAAAATTGCCATCTTCGGCGATTACGACGCAGATGGAATGTGTGCCGCCGCGATTCTGCTGCATCTCATACGCGCCGTGCGACCTGAAGATCCGCCCATCGTTTACATCCCCAAGCGGGCGACTGAGGGTTACGGTCTCTCGACCTCGGCACTCTCGCACCTCGCATCGCTCGGGGTGCAGACCATTGTGTCGGTTGATTGCGGCATCACCGCGATTGAAGAGGCAGTCGAAGCGCGACGCATCGGTCTCGAACTGCTCATCACCGATCATCACACGATTCGGTCAGATGGCGTGCTGCCCTGTGCCGATGCCATCGCCCATCCTGGGCTGGGTGGCGGAGCCGGCGAATTGTGCGGAGCGGCCGTGGCGTGGAAAGTGGGCTGGGCGTTCCTGTGTGCATGGTGTTCGAATGACAAGTTGCCGACGAATCTGCGCGAACTCCTGGTGGAGACGCTGGCACTCGCCGCGTTTGGAACGATTGCAGATGTCATGCTCATTCGCGGCGAGAATCGCCTCATCGCTCGACTTGGCATAGCTCGCATCGCCAACAGTGGACTCCCGGGCTTGCGCGCGCTTGCCCGTGAGGCGGGGATCGGTCCAAGTGACCGCGTGGATAGCGAGCGGGTTTCATTCGGGCTCGCACCCATTGTGAATGCCTGCGGTCGTTTGGGAAATCCATTCGATGCAGTTGAACTCCTCGGACTCGCCGCCGGCGCGCCGGGTGGGTCCGAGGCGGCCGAATCGAATCGTCGGGCAAAGCATCTCGCGGCAGGATTTGCGAAACTCAATCAAGAGCGCAAGGAAATCGAACGGCGCATCGTTGATGCAGCCCAAGAACGGTGGGCCGAGGGAATTGGATCCGCCCGCGGCGCCTGCGTGCTCGCTTCGCCCGATTGGCCGCGCGGCGTGGTTGGAATTGCCTGTGCGCGACTCGCAGAAAAGTTTGGGATCCCGGTGGTGTTGATGGAGAGCGAGGGGGTATTGGCGTTCGGATCCTCCCGAAGCGTCGAGGGCTACTCCGTCTTGGATGGACTTCACGCTTGCGCAGCGCTGCTCGACCGCTACGGCGGTCACGCCGCTGCGGCGGGGGTGTCCCTCCGACTGGATCGCCTAGATGAGTTTCGTGAGACGCTCAGTGCGCATGCCGCAGCAAATCGCCACGACGCGGAGGTGCCGACGCTGCGACCGGATGTCGAGTTCTTTGGTGCAGACCTGACGATTCAAGAGATCGATGCACTCGATGCCCTCGGACCCTTCGGTCGGGGATTTCGCGCTCCATTGGTCTTGGTCCGCAGCGCGATTGTGACCAGTGCGCCGCGGACCTTTGGCGCCGCTTCAGATCACGGGAGTTTCTTCGCGCGTCTGCCCGGGTCCAACCCAACCGAGATTCGCTGCACATGGTGGAGACAAGCGGCGCAGATGAGCAAGATCGCCCGCGGAATGGCGGTGCATCTCGTCGCCAGCCCGCAGGTTGATCGGTGGAACGGCCGGCCGACTCCGGCACTGATGCTGCTCGATGTATGCGTCGACGCGTCGCTCTGAAGACAGACGCGTCTACAACACGATCTCCGCGTCAGCGGCGATGACCCGCGGCAAATCCGTCCGCAGCGCCAGTTCGGTCTCATCAAGCGCCGTGAGTGGCGACAGTTCAATGGTCGCCATGCAGGCACCGGTCGCAGAACTGCGCGCAACCGAGACTCCGCACGACTCGAGCCAGCGCGCCGCGCGCTCTGATTGCGCGGTGCGACTCGTGGCCGCCGAGTCCTCTCCATCGGCATTCTTGATCGGCGCAAACTCTTCTTCGCGCCGAGTCTCATACACCAGCGATCTGCCAGCGATGGGCACCGCATCAAAGATGAATGCCTCCATTTTGACTGCGTTTGGTTGCGCGGGTTCAACGAGCAATCCACTGACAAGATCTAGGCATGGAACTTTCTTGAGTGCGCGGTGGAGCGGAAGCCCGCGACCTTCCATCGCGAGTTGCTCGACGAAGGCGCGCGACAGCGCATGAATCGCGATCGATCCTGCACCGTGCAGGAGTTCACCATCCGAACGAGTTGCTGCCGCCAAGTCAGCCGGGAGATCGCTGTACTCAAGGACCAAAGTCCGTTGATTGCGCCTGCAAAAGACGCCGACTTTTTCGCTGGCGCTGCGTTTCGGCACAAACTTGCTCGAGATTTCGGCCGAGCTCTCCGGGTGCTCCATATGCAGTCCGAGGAAGAGCGGATCAACTGCGTGCACCAATGGATTGTCAACCTGAAAATATGAAATGGTGTCGACCCCTTCGCGCTTCATCTGCGCCAACGAGCCGCTCGTCGCCAGTGCGCGCACCGCCCCGCCATGCCCATCCGGATTCAGAGCGATCGCGTCAGGGGCAGCGAGCAAGATCTTTCCATCATGCGAAAGCGATGGCAGTGTTCCCTGCGGGAAAAACCAAACCGTTTCTCGGCCGAGTTGAAACCAATCGTGTTCGCGAAAATACACTTCCGTTGCTGCATGGTTGAGCGGGCTGGTCATCACATACCAGGGGATCGCCCCGCGCCAGCGGAGACGCGCCGCGCGAATGGACTCTGCAAAGACTTCAAAGAGCGACTTGCCAAGAAGCGGAGTCGTCGGAAATGTTCCCTTGGGACCATTCCACCCTAGCCGTGTGCTCTGTCCACCCGCGACCGTGAAGCAAGCGACCCGCCCATCGCGAATCATCCTCTCGCCGATCGCTCGATAGTGCGCTCTGTCTTGGACATCTCTCCCCACCACATGAGCCGGTTCGATTTCGCCGAGCGACTTGCGCGGTGAACCCTGGCCGATCCGCCAAGAAGTGATTTCGCGTTGCAGCAGTTCGAGTGGAAGTTCACGGCACTGCGCCAGCAGATTTTCACGCTGCCCTTCGGTGAGTCCATCCCAGAAGGTCAAGATGTGGGATTGTCCGAATACTTCCAGCCGATCCACAGCTTCGCGGTAGCGGCTCTCAAGGGAAGGTCGAGAAAAATCGGCTGTCATCGCAGTGGTCGAGAAGTCGATGCGCCCTCTACTTGGCGCAGGGTTCAGCGGGATCGGACCATCCCTCGGGACGATGCCGCACGATTTTTCCGCTCAACAAATAGATCGTCTGCTCACAAATGTTCGTCGAGTGATCGGCGATGCGCTCCATGTTGCGTGTCGCGCCCGCCACGCGAAAGGCAAAGCGAACGCTGCTCGCTCCAAGGGCGACTTGCTCTTGCGCTTGCAAGATGAGTTCGTTGCGAAAGCGATCCACGGTGTCATCGAACAGCAGGACCTGTCGGGCGAGTTCTGCATTGGATGTCGCCAGGGCGCGATTCGAGTCACGCAGCATTCCGAGCACGCTGTTGGCCATCACCCGAAAGGTTGGCGGCATCGAATCGGTCAGGCGTTGGTGCCCGATCACCTGCTCGGCGATACTGACCCCACTATCAGCAATGCGTTCGAGTTCATTGTTCACTTTGGCGATGGTGAGAACTTGGCGGATGGCGTGCTCGTCGGTCTGACCCATAGAAAGCAATGGGATCGCGGCTCGCTCGATGGCGACATCCACGCTGTCGATTTCGTCGTCGAGCGCAACCACCCGCCGCGCCTTCGCTTCATCGTGGTCAAAGTACGACTCAACCGCCAGCGACACCATCGCCAAGACGCGATCAGCCTGGGCATTGAGATCCGCTTGGAGAGCCTGCAGTTTGCGCGAAAACGAATCCACGCGCCTAGCATAACCCCGTGCCAAGATTGAGCGTGAATATCGATCATGTCGCTACCGTTCGTCAGGCGCGGCAGGGCAGCGAACCCGATCCAATTCTCGCGGCGCAGGAGGCTCAGCGCGGCGGCGCCGATGGAATCACCGTGCACTTGCGCGAAGATCGACGGCACATTCAGGATGCCGATGTGCAACGGCTGCGCGATTCGGTCGCGCTGCCACTCAATTTCGAGATGGCTGCGACCGACCAGATGGTCGCGATTGCACTCGGCATTCGCCCGCAGACGGCGATGCTTGTTCCCGAGGGTCGCCAGGAGGTGACGACCGAGGGTGGACTCGATGTCGCTGGACTGAGCGAGTCACTGCGCGATGTCGTTGCGCGCCTTGCCCAGGCCGGAATCGCCACAAGTGTCTTCATCAACGCAGAAGAGCGTCAGGTTGAAGCAGCGGCGCAGATCGGAATTGCCATCTGCGAGATCCATACCGGTCCCTACGCGCGTCTCTTCGCCGCCAGCGGACGGCACGATGCGAACACCGCCGCCGAACTTGACCGCGTGGCCCGGATCGGCTCGCACATTCGATCCGCGGCGATGATCTTCAATGCTGGGCACGCCCTGAACTACCAGAATGTCGCGGCGATTGCCGCACTCGACGGACTGTATGAGCTCCACATCGGACACGCCATCGTCACTCGGGCGCTCTTCGTGGGTATGCGCGGTGCGGTTTCCGAAATGCGCGCGCTCTGCGGTCGCTAGGGCGCCCGGCGCGGTTCACTCTCAACGATTCGAAAGTCAAATGGATCGCGCGTGCAATCGATCTCGACCATGAAGAATCCACCGCGATGCTTCTGCGCGCAGGGCCACATCACCCGTCGATCGGTCTCTGGGAGCGCCAGCCCCGCGATGTCGCCGATCGGAACCCACTGCAGAGCTCCCTCGTCGAAGGTCATGCGCGTGACGCTCGCTGCGGCGATCGGTCGGGTTGACTCAAAGAGGAAGATCATCCAGTGGGTCTCGTTTTCGTAGGCGCGCTCGCTGACAATTCCAAAGAGCCGAAGATCCTGATATCCAACGCGGATGCCCGCCTCCTCCCAGGTTTCGCGCACGGCACACTCGTGGGGAGACTCACCCTTGTGAAACTCAACCTTGCCGCCGATGGGTGAGTGCATCCCGGGATTCGGGGGCTTGCGGCGATGGAGCATCAGGAGTCGACCCTGCTCGTCGTAGAGGTAGACCAAGACCGCAATTCGGTAGGGGAGCGTCGGAGCGTCCGCCAGAGGATCGTGGATTGGTTCTGCTGGCATGGCTCGATCTGTCACGAAGTCGCTGAGGTTTCGCGCAACTTGGATCGTTCAAGCGAATCTGTATTCCCCGAAACCTTCGCCTCGCGCAGCAACGACTCGATCGCCGCGCGCACCTGTTCTGATGCGCGCACCAACGGCAGCCGAACGGCGCCCGTATCGCGCTCCAGAATTGCCATCGCGCATTTCAGCGGCACCGGATTCACATCCAGCGCGAGCAATCCCCGCGAGAGTCCGAAGAGCGATTCGTGTGAGCGACGCAGGGCGTGCAGATCCCCCGAGGCGATATCATGGCAGAGTCGCGCAACCCGGTCGGGAACGAGATTCGAGACGACACTCACCACGCCCACCGCGCCAACTGCCGCGAACGAAGCCGTGAGCGAATCGTCCCCAGAGAGAATCGCAATCGAGCAGCGGCGGTGGATTTCGCTCGCCGAATCCATGGATCCAGTGGCCTCCTTGATCGCCACGATGTTGGGATGCTTGGCGAGCCGCTCGACCGTCTCTGGCAAGAGCGTCACCGCAGCACGGCCCGGAATGTTGTAGAGCACGATCGGCAGTTCGGCACTCTCTGCGATCGCCATGAAGTGTCGATAGAGCCCTTCCTGCGATGGCTTGTTGTAGTAGGGGGTCACTTGGAGCGCGGCATGTGCGCCGAGTGAAGCAGCCAATCGATGCAGGTGGATCGCCTGCGCAGTTGAATTGCTTCCAGCTCCGGCGACGATTTGAAGACCGAGTGGACGGCCCGTTGAGACGGCGCACTCAATGACCGCAGCATGTTCGTGCTCCGCAAGAGTCGGAGCTTCTCCGGTGGTGCCGCAGGGGACGATCCCGCGCACACCACCCTGCGCTTGAAACGCGACCTGATTGCCGAGGCGCCCCAGGTCAACCTTCGTTCCATCGTCGCAGAAGGGGGTGATGAGCGCCGTGTATGCGCCGGCAAAGGTGATCATCGCTGGAGTCTACGAAGAGTCGTGCGCGGTTACGAATCGGTCGCGTTGAATATCACGGCGAGCGGAAGCCCGCGGCATCGCTGCAGGCATCGCAAAGCGCCTCGGCGGCGGCTCGATCACTCGCCTCGGCAATCAATCGGATGATCGGTTCGGTGTTCGAAGCGCGCAGGTGCACCCACCGGTCAGCGAAGTCGATCCGCACACCATCGGTCTGATCCACGCGAACCCCCGCCCGGCTGGCAAATGAATCGACCACCTTGGCGAGTGCTGGAGCGACCGCGCTCCTTCCGCCCACGGCAGCCAAGTCCATCTTCCGCTTGATCATCGAATAGGCGGGTATTTCAGCGGCAATTGAGCTGAGTAGACGGCCATCATGTGCCAGGAGTTCGAGCACCAGGGCCATCGCCGAGAGCGAATCGCGCACCCAGCAGATTCGTGGCCAGATCAGACCGCCGTTGCCCTCGCCGCCGCAGTACCCATCGCCAGCCTTGAGCGCAGCGACGACATTTGCCTCGCCGACGGCGGTTCGGATGACCCGCGAAGGGGGGAAGCGCGCGGCGACATCATCGATCATGCGAGAAGTCGAGAGATTGGTCGCGAGAACCCCATGCCCTTGTCGCTGCAAGAGTCGCAGAACTCCAAGCACAAGCGTGTACTCCTCGCCAACGAATCTTCCCCGTTCATCAACGAGCGCCAGACGATCCGCGTCGGGGTCCTGGGCGAAGCCGACTGCGAAGTTTCCATCGACTCGCACCGCATCCATCAGCTGTCCAAGATTCACCTCGAGCGGTTCTGGCGTGTGCGCGAAGACCCCGGTGTGATTGCCGTTCAGGTGCAGCACCTCACAACCGAGTGTTTCGAGCAGCATCCTTCCAGCACGCGCGCCGCTGCCATTCACGCTGTCGAGCGCACAGCGAAATCGCTTCGCGCGGATCGCCGCGACATCCACGGCGGCGAGTACGCGCTCCACATGCAGTCGATCGCCATCAGAGTTCAGGGATCGCCTCCCCAAGTTGCCAGCGGGCACCGTCGACCCACGTCGATACCGGGCGATCACCTGCTCTGCCGCGTCTGCGGGGAGTGCAAGACCATCCGCATTGAGGGTCTTGAGCCCATTCCACTCGATTGGATTGTGACTCGCGGTGAGTGAGATCCCACCAACAGCACCGAGATACCCAATCATCAGACCGACCGTTGGCGTCGCCACGATTCCAAGGTCGACGACATCAAAACCCTGCGCACAGAGTCCATCACTCGCCGCTTGGGCCAGCGCCTCGCCCGAACCGCGTCCGTCGCGACCGATCACCATGATCGCCCGCGTCTCTGCGGCGCCTGCATTACCGTCACGCGCATTGGCAGTAAGCGTCTGGCGAATGTGGGCAGCGAAAGCAGCGGCGAAGTTCCGCGCGACCACGGCGGTCATCGTCTTGCCAACCACCCCGCGAGCACCAGAAACCGAAAGCATCAGGGGAGCGTCTTGCACACCGACGAATCTATCAATCATCCAAGACGGCGTGTCCGAATCGCAGGCGGGCTATACTCGAATTATGTTCGAACTCGAGGTGCGACGGACTTTTTCGGCGGCGCACGCCATCGCAATCGGCGGGAAACGCGAACCACTCCACGGTCATGACTGGGAGGTGCACTTGGTGGTTGCCGCTGCAGAGCTCGACCGAGATGGGATGGTCTGCGACTTTCACGAACTCCAGTCGGGTCTTGATGCCGTGCTCCTGCCGTTTTGCTCGGCGAATCTCAATGAAAATGCCCCGTTTGACCGATTGAATCCCACGGCCGAATTGGTGGCCCAGCACATCGCAGAAGCCATGCTTTCGCGGATGCCGCCGCGCGTCGAGATTCGATCGGTGCGGGTGACGGAAGCCCCTGGATGCGCCGCGCGGTTCGTTGTGCCCTGCCACCAATCGCCCAAGAGAGATGGCTCATGACAACACCAGACTCGCAGCCTCGACTCGATCCAATCACCGATGCCGGCAGCGGCGAAGTGCCCGCGGATCCAAACCGATTCTTCAATCGCGATCACTCCTGGCTGGAGTTCAACGCCCGCGTGCTGGCGATGTGCGCAGACGCGACAGTTCCACTCCTCGAGCGGGTGCGATTTATGGCGATCTACTCGCGCAATCTCGACGAGTTCTATATGAAGCGCGTCGGCGCACTTCGCCATGCGATCGAGACGGGGATCAGTGGAACGACATACGAGCCACTCACCCCGGCGCAGGTGCTCCACACCATGCGCACGCGCGTCTGCGAGCTCGACGGTCGGCAGGCCGGGATTCTGCGCGAGCAACTTCTTCCCGCGCTGGGGGAAGCGGGGATCGCACTCCTCGCGTGGACCGAATTGAGTGAGTCAGAACGGGCAGAAGCTCAGGCTTGGTTTCGGCGAAACATCTTCCCTATCCTCACGCCGCTCGCGGTCGATCCAGGTCATCGCTTCCCATTCATCTCGAACATGAGCGTCTCGCTTGGATTGGTGGTTCGGCGACCGGGTGAACCAGAGACCATGTTTGCCCGGGTCAAAGTGCCCAACACACCAACCCGACTTTACGAACTTCGTTGCGGTCGGCGCTTCATTCCAATCCAAGAGATCATCGAACACAACCTCGAGGAACTCTTTCCGGGGATGGAAATCCTGCAGGTGCTCCCCTTCCGAGTTACGCGTGATGCCGAGATCGAAGCCGAGCGCGATGCATCCGACGACCTCCTCGAGTCCGTCGAGCAAAAATTGAAGGAACGAAAGTTCGCGCGCGTCGTCCGGCTCGAAGTTGCCTCTGGCGCGAGTCCGCGCATGCTGCGCTTTCTGATGGAGGAACTCGACCTCGGCGCGGAGGACATGTACGAAACGTCGGGTCTGACCGACTACGGAATCCTTGACACCATCGCAGACATCGACTTGCCCGCGCTCAAGTATTCGCGCTGGACTCCACTACCACCGGTCGAACTCTCGGGCGAGGTCAGCACGAGCATCTTCTCCCAGATCCGCAAGGGTGACATTTTTCTGCACCACCCCTATCAGAGCTTTGATCTAAGCGTCGAAAGGTTCATCAAGGTCGCCGCCGAAGATCCCAAAGTTCTCTGCATCAAGCAGTCGCTCTACCGAACATCGGGGGATAGCCCTTTTATCGCCAGCCTGATTCGCGCCGCCGAGAGCGGCAAGCAGGTCGCGGTTCTCGTCGAGCTGCGCGCCAGATTCGACGAAGCACGCAATATCGAGTGGGCTCGAAAACTTGAAAACGCAGGTGTGCATGTGGCGTATGGCGTCATCGGTCTCAAGACGCATACCAAGACCGCTCTGGTCGTTCGACAAGAAGCCGACGGAATCCGCTGCTACGGCCATGTCGGCACCGGCAATTACAACTCCAAGACCGCCAAGCTCTACGAAGATGTCGGCATCCTCACCAGTGATCCGCTCATCACCGAAGATCTGGTTGGTCTCTTTAATTACATGACGGGTCGTTCGCGGCAAACAAAGTTCAACAAGCTGCTCATCGCCCCCGTGAGCATGAAGCGGCGATTCATCGAACTCATCGAGCGCGAGATGCAATTGCACGCATCCGGCCGTCCCGGTCGGATCATTGCCAAGATGAATCAACTCGAGGATCGGGGTGTCATGGATGCGCTGTACCGCGCCAGCCAGGCTGGTGTGCAGATTGACCTGATCGTGCGAGGATTCTGCTGCATTCGCCCCGGACTTGCCGGGTTGTCAGAGAACATTCGCGTCCGCTCAATCATTGGACGATTTCTCGAACACAGTCGCATCTTCTACTTTGGAGCGGGTCGCGCCGAGCCGCTGGAGGGAGACTTCTTCATCGGCAGCGCAGATTGGATGTACCGAAATCTCCAGACGCGCGTCGAAGCCGCGACGCCGATTGATCTCTTGGAGCATCGCCGCATCCTCTGGACCACACTGGAGTACGCCCTTGCTGATGTGCGACAGTCTTGGCAACTTCACGCCGACGGCACCTATGCCCGGGTCTCGGATACGGGTGTTCCCGCGGATGATCCCCGGCACCTCGGGCTGCATCAACGATTGATGAACGATGCGATGGCTGTGCTCGCGCGGCATCGTGGTGATCCGAGCGTGCTGGGTCAACCGATCAGCGGGAGTTCACAGCTGGCGCCTCAGCACCAATCGAAGTCTGGACGCCGGAAGCCGAAAAGTCAACGTCGGGTCGGCTGACGCCAAGGTCAAAGAGTGTCTCCGCGAGCTGGCCCTTGCGAAGAAATCTCAGATTGCCCGTGACGCGCCAGTTGGTCACCTCGATGGGCTCGGCGGCGTGGCCAAGCACGACGGGCAAAGTGTCCACCGTGATCGATCGGGCGGGGAGCGTCCGGCTTGCGATCCACTCGCCCTGCCAGGCACCTGCATTTGTTGTCACCGCGTATTCCCAGCGATCGAGCACGAGCGATTCGTCGCTTGGATTGCGCAGTTCAACGCGCAGCGCGTACTCGTCGGCGGTCGCTCCGCTCGAGACCTTCTCGATCCCGGTCACTCGGACACCGGGATTGGTGGTGCACCCGAGGGTGATCACTGGAAGAGCGAGGATCACAAGAAGTCGAAGGACCATCCGCACAATCTATACCCTCGCAGGCATACGATGGGTTTGGTGAGTTCGTCCCCGCACAGTCTCCTTCAAGGCAGGCGTTTTCTGGCAGTCTTGAGTCTTGCAATCGCGGGGTTTTCCCTCGGCCTTTCAGCACAAGATGCGGCGGTGGTCGTGGTCGATGACTCACCCACGGCGGAGCAGTTACTCGAGCAGGCTGAGGATCAGGCAGCGAACAATCCCGCTGAATCCGCGCGGCTCATCTGCCGGGTGCTCGACGAGTTTGGTCGCAAGTTGGTGCGCCTGCCTGGCTGCACAGATCGCTTCGTCGACGGTCGTGCCCGCAGCGAGTCATTCTTGCGTGAACACAAGGGCGTCCTTGACTGCTTTCGTTCGGCACAGTCCGGTGAAGCGGATCGGCTTGCGGAAGCAGGGAACGATCGTCGCCTGGTCGAAACGCGACTGCTCACCCGGGCGGGTCTCCGCGCCACAGTGCGCGCTGTGCAACAGGCGATCGAGTCAGGAGAGTTCGCGCGCGCTCAGACTTTCCTGAAATCCATTGGCGAGCATCCCGACCGTGGCTCGATTGATCCGGCCATCGATGCAACCCTGCAGGTGCTCGCCGCGTGGGGCTCGCGGGACGACGCGACCGTGGCGCGCGTGATGAAATCTCTGACTGCCGCGCAGGACGGCGCTCTGCGAAAGCTTGCCGAGCAACTCGCAACAATCGTCGCGGTGCCCTGTGCGGTTGAGGACCGCGTCATCAATTCGCTCGCTCCCGCTCCACTGGGGTCGATCCCCAACGACGCCGTGCAACTCTGGAGCGAACCGCTGGAGAATTCGCTGACGGCGCGCTTGCAGAGTTTGATCGAAGAGGGATCCATTTCCGCCCTGGGTACAGATGGATCGGCATCATCGGGACGGCTCGCCGTTTCGATTCCAACCGTTGACGGCGCGTTGGTGTTGGTGAATGAGGGCTATGTTCTTCGGGCGTACGACGCCTACTCCCACCTCCCGCGGTGGACTCAGTTTCTCGGCGCTGCGAATTCTCCCCGCAGTGATCTGCAAGCGGGCGACCTCGCGGTCGTGGTCGCCACCCCAGAGTGCGTGCTGACCCTCTCGGGTCACGCGCTTGGATCCGAGCGCAGCGGCGGCGGTCGGCTGGTCTGTCTTGATGTTCGAACGGGGCAACGCAAGTGGGACTTTGCTCCCGATCGATTCGGCGATCAGGCCGAGATGCGAGACACATTTTTCTATGGAGCGCCGACGGTGGTCGGCGAGACGGTCGTACTTCTCGCCCGAAAGGTCACCGCACGGCAAGAGACGGTCTCGACCGTCGTGGGCATCGATCTCACAACAGGAGTCCTCGCGTGGATCACCCCAGTCGGCGCGGCGCCGGGAATTCGACCAGCTGGGGCACGACCATACACATCGCCGATCGCGGACAACGGATGCGTCTTCGTATCGACCGGGGCTGGCACGACCGCCTGCATCGAGGCCCGCGATGGTCGCGTGCGGTGGATTCGCCGCGATTCGGTTCCAATCCGCGACCTCGAGTCGGCTCTGATGCCTTGGCAAATGGGTGGGCTCGTCGTGACCCAACGCGGTTTGATCGCACTCGCCCCGGGCGGAAACGCGTTGCAGTTGCTCGCAGCCGACAGCGGATTGGAACTCGATTCGATTCCGCTGGGCATCGGCACCGCCTGGGAGAGCCCGCACTACTTCTTGACGAATCGGGATCGTTCCGTGGTCTATGGAATCGGCGAGGGGATCGTCGCCTTCCAAGTCGATGACTTGCGTGCGCCGATTTGGCAATTCAAGGGAACCTCGGGGGACGAGGCGATCGATTCGATCCCGGGTCTGGCAGGGATTCGCGGTCGGGTGCAATCTGGATGGCTCGAGAGTGGAACCGATGCGTTGATCGTGCCGCTCCTGCAACACGCGCTGCTCCTCAATGGTGACGACGGCACAACCATGCTGAAGATTCCTTGTGAGGGTCCTGCCAACATCGTTGCACGCCATGGTGTGATTGCGGCAGCGACCAATGGGTCGCTTGATGTATTCATGGATGGATCGCGTGCCAAGAAGATCCTGATTGCGGCGATTGACCAGCGCCCTGGGGATGCCGATGCCGTTCTGGGCCTCGTCGAGTTTGCGCTGCGGGTCCGCGATCCCGCCCTCCTGCGAACAGCGACCCGCGCGATTGACGCAGCGCTCGAAGGTGTTCGCGACGACCGCGCCCGTCGCGCTCGTTTCGTCGCACTCTTGGTGGGAGCAGCGCAGAGCGGTCTCCTAGGACGGGAGGGATCGGACGAATTGTTCGCCGCCATCGTGCGGTCCACCGCAGGAGCCGACGAGCGCGCGAGCGCTCTGGTGGCGCAAGGAGACTGGCTCGTCGCATCGGGTCGCGTGGTCAGCGCCATCGCTGCATGGCGAAGCGTGCTTGCCGATCCTCAAGCGGCGGATGCAACGATCACGCAAGTCGTACGGGGTGGTTCGCCCATCGCACGAAGCGGCGCGGGGGCGGCGCTGCTTCGACTCCAACAGATGGCATCATCTCCGAGCGCTCCCTCCGAGGCGACTCAGCCCGCTACCAGTCCGCCCATCGGTGGAACTGCCGACGAACTCGAGGCCTTCGCCCGTTGCAATCCTTGCACCGCGGCGGCGGCCAGAGCGTGGCTCGCTTGCGCAGAGATGCGAATGGACAAGCACCCGGCGCATGGGGCGGGTGACTGTGGCGCGGCAGTATCAGCTGCGATCGCATCGGGCAGTCGCGTGGTGACGACCACCATTCTTGACCAGTGTGTCACATTGCTGCGCGAGTTCGATCTCGAGATCACGGCAGCACAACTGCTCGATCGCTGTGTGATGGCTGGATTCGATGTGCCGCTCAATTCACTTGGCGGCATGGATGCATCGCGGGCACTGCTCGCATCATCGGCGGCTCCGGCTGTGGAGAGCCTTCCACGTGCGCTTGCAGCGGAAGCCAATCTTGACGCGGATACACCCATCACCGCCAGACTGCTGCGCGGAGTCCTGACCCCGCTTCAGGGAGCCGGGACTTCGCCCGCTCCACATTCGAGGGCCTATCTCGTCGCCGACCGCGCGCTCACCTGCCTGGCAACGCCAAGTCTTGAGCAGCGTTGGAAGTTGCCTCTGCTCGGCGACCTCTCGGCGGTCTTCCAACTTCGCGATGGAGTCATCGTGATCGAACAGCGCGACCGCGAAACCCTCGGAGCGCAGTGGATCGACGATCGCGGCGACACGCGATGGCAAGTGGATGACCTCGCGGCAGCTGTCTCTGAGGATGGCGTCGTTCCCGAGCGAACCGAGTGTCTGGTGCTCTGCGGTCGAGATGATCTTGCCATCGTTCGCGTCGATGGGTCGGTCGTCATGCTCTCCGCATCGGACGGTCAATCGCGTTGGCGTGCTTCCCGCACCGTCGACGAGGTCGCCTGCGCGACTTCGAGCGAGACGCTGGTGGCGATTGCAGGCACACGCGGAGGATCGGATGACCGATCCTCATGGCTTGTCGCCTTGGACCAAGCCACCGGAGCGGTCATTGAGGAACTGCGCGTGCCAGACGACGAACCAGTGCGCTGGCTTCATGTTCTCGGCCCTGGAGAGCTCGCCTATGGAACGCCACGGGGGGTCGGGCGCTGGCAGTTGTTTGGATCGGCCGCGGGACTCCAGTGGCTCTCGCTCAACCCGAGGCTTCGCGGCACGGTGTACGGCGACCCACTCGGGATGCACCTTCTGGTCGGCGACGCAACCGATCGAGAGAACATTCTCGATTGGCACTCTGGAACGATTGAGGACGGGCGGTTTGAGTCGACCACTCTCAGCGATGCCGAGAACTCGAAGCACTGGATGCGAAGCGGATCGGTCATCGTCGGTTGGTCACGAACGGGGATCGATCTGTTCACGCTCCGAGGCGAAGCCATCGGAGCATCGCGACTTCATGGGATCCGAAATTTTCAACATGTCCTTGCAGCGAGCGGCGGGCTCTTGGCGGTCGAGCAGAATCGCGACGGCGCGAACGAGCCGCGCGAGTCCGGCGCCCGTCGAGCCGCGACGGGGATGCTCATTCACCGATTGGGATGGGGTGATGGCGGTCGGATTGCCAGCCCCGCGCTCGATGTCGAATTCAGCGAGGGGCGGATCGACCGAGCGCAGCTCTTGGATGGTTGGATTTTGCTGGGCGGATCGCAACTCACGCACGCAATTCCCCTCCCATGAGGGGTTGACATTCCGTCGGGGAGAAGCGATATTCCCCCGCCTCACAAGGAGTATCAATCCCATGGTCGCCCGCAACGAATCAACTTTGAAATGGACGCTCGCACCGAGCCAACGGATGCGATCGTCGCTCGCACCGAGCCGCTTCATCGTCGGTTATGACGAGGACGACAAGGAAGACGACTTTGAACTCGAAGAGGGCGATGACTTCGGAGATGAAGAGTTTGGCGACGAGGACGGCTTTGGCGACGACGAGGATGGCTCGAAGACGGCGGCTGAACCAGACGATGCGGAGACCGACAGCGACGCCGAGACGGAAGACGAGGAAGAGGGCGATGGACTGGGACCCGAGATCCTGCCCAACGACAAGTTGGATGTGTCAAACACGGACAAAGACAAAGACGACGACAAAGACGACGACAAAGACGACGACGACGACGACGACGATGACGACGACGACGACGACGACGACGACGACGACGATGATGACGACGACGACGATGACGATGACGACGATGACGACGACGACGACGACGATGACGACGATGACGACGACGACGGCAAGAAGAAAAAGTCGAAGGGCAAGAAGGCCAAGGCTGCGAAGAAGGCACGCAAGGCGAAGAAAAAGCTCGACGAAGAAGACGACGACGAGATCGAAGAGAAAGACATCTGAAATCAGGATTGGAGAGTCGCCCGCGCGATTCGAAGCAAGTTGTCGTACAGCTACTCCGACGATGAGGCGATCTTGAGGCGAGCGAACTCAAGCGATCCATGCTTTGGCGCTACGACGACGAATTGGGAGTCCGCCCCCATTCCAACCGGGATCCAGAAAGATTCCACAACGAGCGTCCGTCGCTTCGCCTCGGTTGCACCGCGTTTGGTTGGGAGGGGTTCAACAGCGAGTCCATCCGGCGAAGTCGTCAGGAGCCTCGACTCAGAAATCACGAGAGCAACCGCCGATCCTGGACTGGCAAGCGCGATGCGATTGTCTCTGGGATCCCACGCCGCCATCCGACCAAATCGCGGGTGATAGAAGTAGAGTCGTGGATCAATCGCGCTCCCTCCGGTGCGAATCGGAACAAGGGTTTGGTAAGCCACCCGTGTATCCGCGCGCCACGACAGTTCGACTGTGGTGACTGGTGTGGTACTGATTGTCTGTGAGATCAGAAAGGCACAGGCTGCGAGCACGCCATCACGAAGGCGAAGCGCAAAGAGGTACTCGCCGTCTGCCGAAAAACTGGGGGCGTACCAGGATCCGCCCTCAGGCGCAGGGATGTCGTGGACAGACTCGCCGCGCCGCACTGACAGCGAGAAGTGTTCCACCTGTCGTTGACGATGGCACCACGCAAGTTCGCCGGCAGGACCGAGCGACGCACATGCATTCACCTCCTCGCCTTCCACAAGCCATATTGGTTCGCCCCCAACCCACCCGATCCTTCCGATCCACCGTGATCCATCGAGTCGCGGGCTCTCGACCAAAAAACCATCTCCATCGGCTGATCGACCGAGTAGCAAGTCGGTTGCCGCGACTGGCACGAGCGGCGCGCTGGCTCCATCGCACAGAGGCGCGATTGCAATCTGTCCCGCATCAGGCAGACCCCCATCGATGGTCGCCAGGAGTGTCCCCCAGTCCGCGGCGCTCGAGACCTGCACTGCGGCGTTGCAACCATCGGGAGAGACCAAGGGCAGAGCAAACCCGTCGTACGCAAGGGTGCGCAGGGGGGTGAAATGAAATCGGACATGCGATTCGGTCCCGACGAAAGGCATTGTCTGGGCGTGCGCTCCCGCAGGGTCGACGACCAGTGTTTTCGGACCGATGGTCGCGCAGGAACTGGAAAGAACAATTCCGAGGCTCAACACTCCAAAACAACGACCCCACCGCATCTTTCGCCACCGTGGTAAGCGAGCGCGCGGGTTTCGCAGCATTTGTTCCCTACGGCGCGATCGAAGGATCGATTGGCGCCAACGGGTCAACCGGAGCGTCCCCAGTCTTCTCGGGGAGATTCAACTGGTGCTGTTGAACCAGACTCTTGCCTTTCGCGTTCAGTGGAGTCGAGATGACTTCCAGCCGCTCACGATCGTCGGCGTTGAAGTTGGTGTCGTTCTCGTCTGGGTTGTCGACCACGGATGGCGTGATAAAGATCAGGAGTTCCTTGGTTGCCGCGGTCTCATTCTTGTTGCTGAAGAAGAGATCCAGAATCGGGATGTTCCCCAAGATCGGGAATCCATTCTTTTCGTTGGTCTCCGATTCCACGCGGACTCCGCTGATGACGATGGTCTGATTGTTCTTGACCGTCACTTGGGTATTCGTTTGACGGCGATCGATGGTCGGATTGTTGCTGTCACCCACATTGAGCGTCGTTGCGGTGTTGACATTGGAAAGGAGTACTTCGATCTCCATCGCCACATTTTTCTCCTTGGTGATCCGTGGGCGCACATTGAGTCCGATCCCAACAGCGATCTGGTCGAAACTGCTCGTCGTTCCTCCTCCGGTCGAACCTCCAGTGGTGGTGCCCGTCAAGAATGGGACATCCTGCCCTGCGAAGAAGACAGCTTCCTTGTTGTCCGTTGTGAAAATGCGCGGCTGCTGCAGGATCCGAACCGAAGTGTCTCGCTGCAGCGCCTGGAGAATCACAGTCGCATCTACCCCGAAGCTGAAGTTCGAGACATTGAGGACGGACGGAAAGATGTTGTCCTTCGCGCCAGTAAAGTTCAATGGATCCGCACTCGTGCCAATGACCACGGCGTTGTTGGGGTTGGATGGCGCCAACCCGGTTGGTCCGAATTGGATTCCCATTGCGAATTGGTCTCCCAGTTCAACTTCTGCCAAGATGGCAGAGATCATCACCTGCCGTTCAGGTTGGTCGAGTTGGCTGATGAGCGTGATGACCGCTTCCTGGATTTCTGGAGTCGCCAATACCAGGAGCGAGTTCTGTCCAGCGTTGGGAACAACCCGGCTCTTGCCGACGATCGCACTCACTTCGGTCGCCTCTCCTTCACCGCCCCGCGCATTCTGCCATGGGAATTCGATCGTGGCACCAGAACCGCCAGACGAAGAGTCGGTCGCGCCGGATGTGGAGCCAGAATCAGCGCTGATCGTTCCTCCTCCAGCGGCTGCGAAGTCGATGCCGCCGAGACCCTCCTCCGGGGCGAGGATGCCGCTGCCAGACCCGCTTTCAGCGAGCAGCGCGTTGACAATCTCCGCCACCGCGACAGCGCTGGCATACTTCAATTGCACATTCATTGGCATGCCGACAGTGAGCGGGGTGTCTATCTTTGCGATGAGCTCATCGAGCCAGACAAAGTTGTCGGGAGTCTTTGTGACAACGAGCAGTCGATTCGAATCCGGATAAGCCTCGATTCGAAAAATGTTCGCAACGGCGACATCGGCGCCAGAATCACCCCCGCCACCACCGGCGAGTCGCGTGGCACCACCACCTCGGCCACCCTGCGCATTGCCGCCCGAGCCAGATTCAAGGAGGTCCTTCAACAAGTCTCGCACCTTGATTGGATCGGTGTACGCCAAGTCATATGACTTGAAGATCGCCCCATTCTTTGTTGGCGGGATGTCCCACGATGTGGTGATGAGTTCCCCGATTCGGGCAATCGTATCGTTGTCGGATCGCACGGTCACCGAATTGGTCGCGGCAAGAACCGTGACGACCAGCGTGGGCGCATCGGCACCACCTCCCGAAGCAGGGGGTTGATTTGGGTTCTGCCCCTGCCGTGGGTTCTGACGGCTCGGCGCGCGAGGTGTCGAACTGCCGCCAGAGGATCCAGAAAAGATCGCGGTGATCGAATCAGCGATGACTGTGGCATCTGCGTTGCGAAGCCGAAATGTTTCGGTCCTCGTGTCTGCAAATGGAGGCACGTCCAAGACATTGATGATCTCCTGACATCGCTTTGCCAAGCCGACATCGCCCTCCAAAATGATCTGGTTGGAATTGGCATCGACATCAATCTTGGCGTAGTCGGGTAACGAAGGACTCAATCGATCGAAGATGGACTGCGCCCGGGTGTTGCGGACTAGAAAAATCTTGATGACGACCTGACCGTTTTCCTCAAACTGTAAGACATCGACCGATGGTCCAAGCACCATCGCGGGCTGGAGCCTGCCGACATTGGTCAGCATGTCGACCATGATGAGTTCATCGGTCTCAACCACGCCAATGTCGTTCAATCGAAATGCCTGAAAGATCAACTCGAGCGCCTTCAGTCGGGTGACTGGCTTGTCGCTGATGACGCTGATCGTTTGAGCGCGAACTTGAGCCAAGCGTGGAAGCACAGCCTTTCCCGTGCACTCCACGATAAATGGAAAGAGATCCTCGGCCTTTGCCTCCCTGAAGTTGACAAGAACCAGTTCGGTCATGTCGATAGGTCTGCGGTCTGAGCGGAACCGCCGAGTGGGTGGTGGCGTCGCACCGCCGAGCAAAATTGGATCGGCGGGTGATTGGATGTCAATGACCTCGGCAGCGTTTTGGATTACGGATGGAGGGGCATCCTCGACTGCATCG
>SIAB01000019.1 GCA_009692015.1 Phycisphaerales bacterium | reverse complement strand
AAGTGCTCCGACATACAAAGCCGGGCAATCACAGCATCAAAGAGGGCGCGCGGCACCGCGCTTCCCCGAATATTTCGCACCGATGCATCGCAAATCGCAATCAGATGAACCAGTGCCGGCGGATCGAATTTCGCGGCGTGGGCCGCCATGCGAGCCCGCGACTCGGCCGGCAAGTCGACCAGTGCGCTATCCACAGAGCACACCCGCAGCAACAGTGCGTCGCGCAGTCGCGAGGCCAGCGTGTCGATGGCGTGATCACAGGACATCCCCTGCTCGAGGAGTGCACCCGCGCGCTCGAGCGCCGCGCCGGGATCTCCCGCTGCGATTGCTGCCAAGAGCGACTCAAGCAGTTCTTCGTCGGGAAGTCCCAGCACATCCCGGGCCAGTGCCACCGAGACATGACCCGATGCTGCCGAGACCAGGCGATCGAGCAAACTCAGTCCATCGCGCATCGATCCATTGGCCAGGCGCGCCACTTGCAGTATCACCGCCTCATCGGCCGTGATCTTCTCGTGGGCGAGCACGCTGCACAGATGCGCGGCGATCGCCCGCGTTGGAATCGAGCGAAAGTCGAATCGTTGACAGCGACTCTGGATCGTTGCCGGAACCTTGTGTGGCTCGGTGGTGCAGAGGATGAACTTCACATGCGCGGGAGGTTCTTCCATCGTTTTCAGCAGCGCGTTGAACGCCGGCTGGGTCAGCATGTGCACTTCATCGATGATGTAAATCTTGTAAGGACTCCGCGCTGGAGACATCCCGGCACCGGCGATGAGATCGCGGGCATCATCAACCCCGCGATTGCTTGCGCCGTCGATCTCCACCACATCCATGTCCTGACCGCGCAAGATCGAATCTGCGATCGCATCGCGCTGCGAGAGCGAATCGACCGCGTTGAGCGCCCGCGCGAAAATGCGCGCCATCGAGGTCTTTCCCACACCGCGCGTGCCACAAAACAAGTAGGCATGCGCGGTGCGCCCGAGGGCAATTGCGTTGCGAAGCGTGCTGGCAATCGAATCCTGCCCGACAACTTCCTCGAACGAACGCGATCGATAACGGCGCGCGAAAACTTGATAGGGTTCGCCCGCCGCTGGATTCCCAAAAAGATCGACGGTCGCCCCACTCGTCGCAGTTTGCGCCGCATCGGCGCGCGGCAACTTTTCAGTATCGCTCTCGCTCTGGCGATTCTTTGTGGTGGATTTGCTGGTCATAGAAAGGTAACGGGGAGGACGACCAGGCGACCAACGGCACGGGCGACGACGCTTATGGCTGCTGCCGTCAAGCCCTGACCAGGTTCACGAGCCGTCCGCCCATTGGGCCCGGCCGTCCTCCTCATTACCGCGAGTGATCCTATCACTCCTGACTACACTCGAGCCGTGACGAAACCGACCGAGTCATCTCCGAAGGTAGAACCGTTCACCAGAGCTCCCAACAGACGGATTTTCGCCGCCCCCGCTCGGCTGCGGGGAAGTCCATTCCTGCTCTTGGCGGTTCGGTTGATTTTCGTCGGGTTGCTGGTGGTGGTGACCACGGTGACGGTCGCGAGTTCTCGCAGCGTCGAAGAGTTTGGCCCACCTACTGTCATCGGCTTGATCATCGCCGCCGTGGGACTCGGAATGGTGGTCTTGCTGCTCGACCTCCTCACACCAAACAAGCGACTGACATCGGTTGCTGGTGTGTACCTCGGGGTGTGTTTGGGGCTGGTCGCAGCAATCGCCTTCGGATCATTGATCGACACCATTGCTCGGGCCTGGGAACTCTCGGGGGGTCCGGCCGGGCTCTACCTAAACCTCACCAAGATCCTGATCGGGATCGTGATCTGCTATCTCTCTGTCTCGATCGTGCTCACCACGAAGGATGACTTTCGACTGGTCATCCCCTACGTCGAGTTCAACAAGCAAGCGAGCGGACTTGCACCGATTCTGCTCGACAGTTCCACACTGATCGATGGTCGAATCGAAGCGCTTGCCCAGAGCCACATCCTCGACGCTCCCCTGGTCGTTCCGAAGTTCGTACTGGAAGAACTGCAGACACTTTGCGACAGCGACGATCGCCACAAGCGGGCGCGCGGTCGCCGCGGACTCGATCTGGTGGCCCATATGCAGGAGAACCCCCGCATCGAGTTGACCGTTGAACAGGTTGATCTCGCCGGCAAGGGGGTCGATCGGATGCTGGTGGAGTTGGCGCTTCGCGAGCACATGCGCATCGCCACCAACGACACCGGCCTGCAGCGCGTCGCGGCCATCAGCGGGATCACGACCATCAACATCAATGAGATTGCTGCCGCGCTTCGACCGCCGCTCTTCCTGGGCGAGACTGTGGCGGTTGAGATCACCCGACTCGGTGAGCAGGAAGGGCAAGGCATCGGACACCTTCCAGATGGAACCATGGTGGTCATCGATGGGGGATCGGAAAAGATCGGTGCGGCAGTCACAGGAACGGTGAGCAACATTCTGCAAACGGCCGGCGGGCGAATCATCTTTGCGCGCATCGATGGTGCCATCCCAGGGTCCGCCGAGTCAATGGCTGCTCACGCGGTGAGCCAACCGAGGGAGCCCCCGGGGACGAAGGCGCCAACGAACGCGCCGGATGGTGAAACGCACCGTCGACCAACCCACCCCTCCATTCGCAATCCGCGGAGGGGCTAGGCACTCCTGATGTCGAGCGGCTTTCCTGAATCGAACGAGCTAGTGCGCGATATCCAACTCGATCGCCACGAACTCCTGCTGGTCGGAGGCGGGCAGACCGCCTCAACTGCGCTGCGCACCCTGCTGACGGCGGCTGGAGGAATCGGCGTGAAGTTGTGCACCCGAGTCAACGACGCTGCGGACGAAGCGATTCGCGTGTGTCCGACGGTCATCCTGATCGACCTAAGACAGTCTGGCTTTGACGGACTCGACATCCTGGCCACGCTCAAGCGCAGCTCCGAGATTGGTGCGGTGCCAATCATGATGCTCGCGTCGGTCGAAACTTCGGGCATTCGTGATGCAGCCTTCGCTGGGGGGACGACAGACTTTCTGGTCTTTCCAGTCAGCACCACCGAACTGGTGGCGCGCATTCGCACCCACTCGACGGGATACCTCAATGTCATCAAGCGCAATCGCAGTGTGAGCGCGTACGAGTCCTTGCAGAGCGAGTTGCGATCCGCCAATCGCGCGCTGGAAGAGAGTCGCCGCAGCGTCGATACGCGCAGCGCCGACCCACTCGACTCAGAATGGCAACTGCGCCTGAGCGGCCTGATGCAGGTTGGGATCGAGCTCAATCAGGTGCAGGATTTTCATTCACTCATGGATCGAATTCTCTCCGAGGCGCGGCACCTCCTGCACGCCCAGGCTGGAACGATTTTCCTGCGCGAGGGCGACGCCCTCCGATTCGCGTTCTTTCAGAATGAGGCGCTGGCGCAGCGCACCGTGACCGGCGACCCACCCCATGTCTCGAGCTTTCGAGTCCCCGTCACCGATCGCAGCATTGCCGGATGGGTCTGCCTGACCGGTCAGCCGCTGCATGTTCCCGACTGCTACCGGATTCCAGTCGGATCCCCCTATCGCTTTGACTCCTCATTCGATCAGTTGCTCGGGTACCGATCCTGCGCAATGATCGCGATGCCACTCAAGAACCACGCGGGGAAAATCCTCGGGGTGATCGAGTTGATCAACCCAATTCATTCGGATGGCTCATTTCGCGCGGGATTTTCAGAACAAGACATTCACTTGCTCGACCACTTCGCCAGCATCGCGACGGTCGCCATCGAACGGGCGCACTTGAAGGAGAACACCATCCTGCGCATGATCAAGATGGCCGAAATCCGGGATCCCGCAGAGACGGGCGGGCATGTCGAGCGCGTTGCGGGATACGCAGCGGTTATCTTCGAGGAGTGGTCTCGGCGCCGCGGGCTCGAGGGAATTGCCTTCGAGCGACAGCGCGATCGACTCCGCACCGCCGCGAAGTTGCACGATGTCGGAAAGATTGGAGTCCCCGACTCGATTTTGAAAAAGCCAGGGAAATTGGATCCCGAAGAGTTCGAGGCGGTCAAGCGACACACCCAGATCGGCGGCGATTTGTTCTCGAACAATCCATCGGATCTCGATGACGCTGCGCGCGAAGTCGCCCTGCTCCATCACGAGCGCTGGGATGGGCAGGGTTATCCAGGGATTGAGGAGAACGGCGTGCTTCGCGGGCGGCGCGGCGAGGAGATTCCGCTTTTCGCCCGAATTGTTGGACTCTCCGATGTGTTTGATGCCCTGAGCACCCATCGCTGCTACAAGGATGCATGGCCAGAACCGCGGGTGCTCGAACTCATCCAGTCCGAGTCCCATGGGCACTTCGATCCAGAACTCGTGGAGATCTTCTTCGCCCAGCTCGATTCCATCCGCCATGTGCGTGATGCGCATCAGGATCATCCCGCGCAGGGATCATGATGGTCCAGACGGCGCTCGCTAGATTCGGACTGGCGGCGTGCATCGCGACTGGCAGCGCGCAGGATGCTGCCACAGACCCCCAACCCGCGCGTTATTCGTTTCGCGAGATGGCCATGGGTTGTGAGATGCGAATCGAGCTGTACGCACCGAGTGAATCTGTCGCGGGGCGCTGGGCTCGGAGCGCGTTCGACCGCGTTCACCAACTCGACGCGGTGCTCAGCGACTATCGGGTGACCTCAGAAGTCTCGCGCTTGCCCGCGGTGGCGAGTCGATCCGTGCCAGTGGGTCGCGACCTCGCGCAGACGCTGCAGCGATCGCTTCGGCTCTCAAGGGCAACTGCGGGACGCTTCGATCCAACCACGGGCGCAACGAGCCAACTCTGGCGCCGTGCCCGGCGGAGTGGGGTTCTCCCCAGCGACAGCGAAATCGATCAGGCGAATGCCTGCGGCGGTTTCGAGCAGATCGCGCTGGCGGATGACGGCGCAACGCTCTCGATGTGCCAAGCAGGAATCCAACTGGACTTCGGGGCAATCGGCAAGGGACTCGCAGCGCAGGCGGCGATCGAGACACTGCGCGCCCTGGGGGCCCATCAAGCGATGTGCGCGATTGCCGGGGACATTGCCTGCGGTGATCCACCGCCCGATACGCTCGGATGGATCGTCGAAATCGCCTGCGGGATCCCTGGCGCGCCACCTCGACAGGTCCGGCTGCACAACCAATCGATATCAACCAGCGGCGACGAGGTGCAACACCTCGATGTCGATGGCCTGCGGCATTCCCACATCTACGATCCTCGAACGGGCCGCGCAGTCACTCGGCGTATCGCGGCGACAGTCATCAGTCCCGATGGAGCAGTCGCTGATGCGCTGGCCACCGCGCTGTGCGTGGATGGCGGCGAACTGCTGAAGCAACAGGTGCGGCTGCGCGGTGAAGTCGGCGCCTTCGAAGCAGAGGTCGTTGAACTTGGCACGCGCGATCCAACCGTCGCGGTCACGATTGGCTGGGAGTCGCTCCTGGTATCGCCACCGGAGCCTGCGGCAGTGGACCAAATTGAATCGAAGGCGGCATCAGATTCATCGGGCTCGCCAGCGCCTCCTCCCAGGTCAATTCCGCCCCCGAATAGGCAGCCATCCGCCCCATGATTGCACTCATCGTGCTCTCGGCGACCTGATTGGTTTCATTGAGCGGTGTGCCATCCACGATTGCCCTCTGCAAATCGATCTGTTCTTGCACATAAGGATTGTTGCTCGGACCCTTGAATACCCAGGGATTTTCCCCGGTGATTCGAGCCGAGCCGGAACTCAAGTGAGCAACCCCCGCGGAACCATAGATCACTTCTTCCACGCGCCCCGCCGTTCCATCCTGCTGGCGCGCCATGCTGAGTGCGAAACGGGTCGGCTTGTCTTGAGTCGCACCCGCATACTCAAAGTCAACCGCGAAGTGATCAAAGACATTTCCAAACTCCTTGGTGTCTGTGCGAACCTGTCGACCACCGACCGCGACACAGCGCGCCGGGTGTGATCCCATCGCCCAATTTGCGATATCGATGTTGTGGACATGTTGTTCGACGATGTGGTCGCCCGAGAGCCAAGTGTGATAGAGCCAATTGCGAACTTGATTCTCGACATCGGTGCGCGCCGGATCGGGGGCGACATTCCAGAGCGATCCCATGTTCCAGAAGACACGAGCCGCGACAACGCTGCCGATCGCTCCACGCTGAATTCGCTGCATGGCTTCGAGATAGGACCACTCATGACGGCGCTGAGTCCCCGCTGCCACCCGAAGATTTTTCGCGTCGACTTCGCTTGCCGCAGCCAGCATCATCCGGATACCTGTTGGATCGACCGCGACTGGCTTCTCGACGAAAGCGTTGCGACCCGCTGCGATCGCCGCGACAAAGTGAATCGGGCGAAACCCTGGAGGCGTCGCCAGAATCACATAGTCCAAGGGAACTGAAATCACCCCCTGGTAGGCATCAAACCCCGTGAAACACTGCGCTGCGGGAACCTTGGCGCGGTCACCGAATCCGGCGAGGCTTGTCTGGGCGCGGCTCACCCGTTCGGCGAAGAGATCGCCCAGCGCCACGATGCGCGCATCGGGTGATGCTTCGAGCGCGTTTCCGCCGGCGCCCGTGCCGCGCCCACCGCATCCAATGATGCCGATCCGAATCTCGCGCTTGCCGCGCGCAACAATGCGCCGGGCCGCGCGCGCGTTGGTCGAGAAGGCCCCGAGAGCGCTCGCCGCCGCAAGAGTCGCTGCAGTTGACTTCACGAAGTCTCGTCGATTGAGATGACGCGTCATGATTTCGCTGCTCCCGAAGTTGTGCTTCCTGGCCGTGGCGCATCGCCGACTGGCATCGGATCGCTGAGCGATGGTGGCGTGAGATTCTCGTTCCCTGTCGTGGCCTCTTCCCAGGTCACCTGACGACCGGAGTATGCAGACATCCGTCCCATGATCGCCATCAGGCAGGAGTCGGCCATGAACTCGCCCTCGTTGATCGACCGTCCATCGCGAATCGATTTGAAGAGTGTGTCATGCTCGACCTGATACATGTTGGGTGCTTCGCCATCCTTGGGATAGGACCACAGCGTCTTGCCGTCATAGTCCTTGATCCAGTGGGTCGGCGCCCAACCGTTGATCCAGGCGTAACCCTTGGTGCCAGTGATCCAGTCGGTGTTGTCGTTGTAACAATTCGGTTGCTGTCGCGCGATCATCGTGGCACGCGGTCCATTCTCGTACTCATAGACCACAGTGAAGTTGTCATAGATATCGCCGAATTCCGGCTTGTCTTCGCGACAGAATCGACTACCCAGACCCGTGCACTTTGTGGGATGGCGCCCGCCCATCACCCAGTTGATCTTGTCAACCGAGTGCACCGCCTGCTCGACGAGATGATCACCCGAGAGCCAATTGAAGTGCTGCCAATTGCGGAGTTGGAAATCGAAGTCGCTCCAACCTGCTTCTCGCGGGCGCGTGCCGAGCGGTGAGGTGAGATAGGTGGAGGTGACGCCAACAACGACGCCAAGTCGCCCGCCGAGAATCTCACCGACGATGGCGCGCTCTGGGCTCGAACTTCTCCAGCAGAAGCCACTCACCAGGGTGAGATTTTTCGCGCGCGCGATCTTGACGCTCTCAATCACAGATCGATACCCCACCGAGTCGACGCACACCGGCTTCTCGCAGAAAATGTGCTTGCCCGCTGCAACCGCCTTGGCCAGTTGCGCTGGTCGAAACGACGGCGTCGAGCAGAGGAGCACAACATCAACCAGCGGCAGCAGCTTGTCGATCGCATCGATGCCGACGAATCGACGATCGGCTGCGACATCGACGCGATCCTGGTCGTCGCTCTTCAAGAGATTTGCCAGGCTGCTGTCGAGTCGATCTTGAAATGCATCGGCCATCGCCCAAATCACCACACCCTTGTCCGCGGCGAGCGCTTGCACTGCAGCGCCGGTCCCGCGACCTCCGCATCCAACAAGACCGACCTTGATTCGCTCACCCTGCGGCGCGATTCCCCAGAGTGGACTGGGATTGAGCAGTGCCGCGCCGCTGGCCAGCGCGGTCCCCTTGAGGAAGTTTCGACGTGATGCCTTTCGATTTGTCATTTGGATTCTCCCTGCGGTGTGGACGGAACGGGTGAGACGGGTGAGACGGGTGTTACGGGTTGAGCGCTGGTCGGTGCTGTCGGTCCTTCGCAGACGATTCGAAATCCGATCCAGCCTGCGTCTGCCAGCCACCAAGAACTGCGCGGAATCTGGGGATCGCTCACATTCCACTTTGGCGTGTCGTGCAAGAGCGCCGCGCATCCAACTTCGCTCTGCGCATCGCGGTAAGAACCCCCAACAACTGCTCCAGTTCCATCGACCAGCGTGCACCACTCCGCCAGATTTCCGAAGAGGTCGTGCAATCCTTGCGCGTCTTCTTTCTTCGAACCGATCTTGTGGGTGGTGCCATCGCTGTTGGCATCGAACCAGGCGAACTCGTCAAGATTTTTTGGATCGATCTTCGACGACTCGCAGGCCAGTTTCCATTCGGCGTGGGTTGGCAATCGATACTTCTTGCCAGTCTTTGCAGAAATCCAGCGGCAAAACGCCCGCGCATTCTGAATGCTCACCGAATTCGCTGGCCATCCGGCGTGACCAAACCCGCGGTCGGCGGCGACATATGGCTTGGTGGGACGGGTCACCGCATCGGCGGTTGGCGATTCACTCTTGCCCTGCTTCTTGTCGAATCCGAAAACGCACACATCCAGCAAATCCCACGAAATTTCAGTGCGACTCATCCAGATCGGTGGACCACCTTCGGCAGTTGCAACGGGGATGAGATCGATCGAGAGTGCTGTTCCCTTGATGGATTCCGTAAATCGGGCTGGTTGCGGCGGTGACTGCGCATCGAAGGCGAGCAGCGTCGCGGTGGCAAGCGCCAGAGCCGATACCCACACTGTTTTTTCGAGGTTTCGCATCGGCTCGATTTGGAAGTCTAGCGATCGGTGGCACAATCCACTCATACGATAAGGCGACGATGTTGATCCTTCCACTCTTCCTTGTCACCGCGCGGCTCTTGACTCTTGACGCTCCTGGTCAGGCGCCGCTGTCGTTGCAACTCGAACGCTTTTCTGTGATCGCGCCTGATGCAGTGATCGCCCATGTTTCGCATGGCATCGCGATGACCGCGTCGCTCGATCCAGCGCGGGTCGAGCTCTGGAAGGCGCGGTCAATCGATGGGGTGTGGAGCGGTTTTCTCGCGTTCAGCCCATTGGGCGGAATCGGCTGGGTTGAATCGAACGGGCGGCGGTTGATGCTGACTGGCGCAAGCGCAGTTCCATGCGCTGGACTTCAGCCAGGTCCCTGGCACTTCGAGCCAGAGGGCCGACCCGCCGCACCGCCGCTAGAGAATCTTTGCGGGGTGCGCGCCAATTCAGGCGACGAGGGATCGCTCGCAGGTGGTGCGCTCACGGGCGTGGCGATTGCGACGCTACCGCGGGTGGTCGAACTTGCCGTCGATGCAGACTTTGAGTTCGTGTCGATCTTCGATTCGTCGATCGCCGCGACGGATTACATCACGGCGCTTTACGGCGCCAACAGCTTCATCTTGGACCGCGACTGCAACACCAGGCTACAAGTCAATTACATTCGCCTTTTCGAAACCGCCGCCGATCTCTACAACCAGCCCGATCCGCTTGGACCCTTTCGCGATGAGTGGAACGCCAATCAGACAGCGGTGTCGCGCGACCTCGCGCAATTGCTCACCGGAAGGCGCAACCTTCCCTACGGTGGCGTTGCCTGGATAAACGCCGCCTGCCAGAACTACGGCTACTCCGTGTCGGGATACATGATCGGATCATTCGCCAATGCAACGGCCACGAATCCCGGCAACTGGGACATCATCGTTTCGACTCATGAACTTGGGCACAATCTTGGCACCTATCACACCCACGACTACGGGATCGACACCTGCAATTCCGGTGGTGTGCAACGCGGCACGATCATGAGTTACTGCCATGTCGTCTCGGGTGCGACATCCAATATCGACCTGCGCTTTCACCGCGGCACGGCCGAGGCTGTGTTGGGATGGGTCGTTCCCAGCGCTCCCTGCCTGATGAGCGATTGCAACGGCAACGGAGTCGACGATCTGGATGACATCGCTGCCGGCACGGTCGACATCAACGCCGATGGCATCCCAGATTCTTGTCAAGACTGCGATGGCAATGGAACGCTCGATCCCATTGACATTGCTCTGGGTGGTGACGATCTCGATGAGAATGGACGCCCCGATTCTTGCGATCTCGATTGCAATTCCAATGGGATACCAGACCTCGCCGATATCGCCGCGGATTCGGCGCTCGACGCGGATGGCAACTTCATTCCTGATTCGTGCCAGGTGGACTGCGATGCCAATGGTGTGGCCGATGGAGTTGATCTCATCGCGCAAGTCGCGCGCGATCTCGACCGCGATGGACAGATCGACGCCTGCGAGGATTGTGACGGCAATGGGGTCGCGGATCCCACCGACTTGGCTGGAGCCCTCGGTCTTTGGACCGTGCAGTTTTCGCCGCCGAAGCTCATCGAACTTGATGGACGGTCGGGGGTGCAGCGACGGGTGATCGATCCTGCCAGTGCCGGCGTGCAGCTGTTCACGGCGATCGAATCAGCAGAGGATGGATCGCTGCTGCTCGCGGCTGCGACCGAAACGGGCCCGGCGCTTTTTCGACTCGTTCGATCGACGGGACAACTCACGCGCATCACCCTCGCGGCGAGCGCCTTCCCACTCGCCCAGAAAGTGCGTCTCTCTCCAGGATTCAGCGGTGCCAACGCCGCATGCGATGTACTCGATTCGACGACGGCGCGGATCACGCGCTGGCGATTGAGCGATGGGGCAGCACTGGGGACTCTCGTGCAGCTTGCGGCCGGATCTTCGCCAAGATCTTTCACGCGCCAGGGCAACGCGATGCTGGTGCTCAATGCCGATGGCACAATCGTGCGAGCCAACGAGGGCGGTACTCCCCTGCCCTTTGCAGCACTCGCCGCTGGCGCGGATCCAACAGACATCCTGGTTGCGTCGGATGGTCGGATCCTGGTCACCGATCGCGCCACAGACTCCATCATCGCCTTCTCATCGACGGGAACAGCGCAAGGTCGATTCGATCTCGGTCCCAATGCCGGGGGAAGCGTGGCACTCACCGATCCACAGTCGCTCATGACCTCCCAGCAGAATCCGGACACGGTATTCGCGCTCGCGTCTGGTTCGTCAGCCGCGGTGCATGGTCATCGACTCAGCGACGGCTATTACCTGCGGACCTACCGGGTCTACCGAGCCGATGCTGTCGGCGCAGATGCTTTCACCCAGATCGGCGCATCGCCCCGCGACACTGACATGAACTTCGAACTCGACTCATGCGAAGGACCGCTCAATCCAGACCTCAACGCAGATGGTCGGGTCGATGGTCTTGATCTCGCGACACTGCTCTCAGCGTGGGGAAGTTCGAGTCCCCAAGCCGACATCGACCGCGATGGCATTGTCGGCGGATCCGATCTCGCCGCGCTTGTTGCAGCCTGGGGTTGATCGGGCTGCTCGACCTGCGTTCTTACACAAACAATTGCGCGCGGGTCGCGATCAACGCTCCCGCGAGCCGCTCGCGGTATGCCTGCGCTGAAATCTCAACCGCGCCCAACGAAATCATGTGCGGATTGGCATACTGACAATCCAATAACTCAAATCCGCGCGCACGCAGCCGATTCACCAGCGCGATGAGGCAGACCTTGCTTGCGTCGCGCCCGCCCGCGAGCGGACGACTGAACATGCTCTCGCCAAAGAAGGCCCCACCAATTGCAACGCCGTACAACCCGCCCACCAGGGCATCGCCCAGCCACGCCTCGACGCTGTGGGCATGCCCACGCGCGTGCAGCAGCCCGTAGACCTTCGCGAGATCCGAAGAGATCCACGAACGATTGTCGATCGATCGATCGGACGCACAGGCTGCGACAACCTGCTCGAAGGCGGTATTCACGACCACGCGAAACTTGCCATTTCGGTAGACCCGATTGAGCGACTTCGAGACTTTCAGACCCCCAGCGTCAAGTGGCAAGATGCAGCGCGGATCGCTCGAAAAGAAGGTGATTTCGCCCGAATCGGGGTCTGCCATCGGGAATGCGCCTACGCGATAGGCCGCCAAGACAACCTCGACAGGGTCGCCGGCGATCATCGCCGCGAACCCGCCCGCAGATCGCCCGTAGTAGTTCGGTTCCCTCGAAGTGTTCCCCCCTTGCGAATCACGGCATTCTTGGTAATTTCTCCGCTCCTCAAACAGGGGCCGTCGGTGACGGATGAATCCAAGAGTTTCTTGGAATCAGCGGCGCCGCAAGGGGTGTCTTGGCGCGGCCAAGGGACACTCCAGCCTAGAGGTAGCCGCGGCAAGGGTCCTCTCGAAGGGCGCCCGATCCCGCGATGCGTGTTCCCCTCGTCGGTTGAAACCGGCGCGGTGCCAACCGTGGACGCACGGCGGCATCGACTCGCGATGCGTCCCATCTCCACAACCGAGATGCTCTCACGAAATTCGGCTCGAACCGATTGGCCCATGGTGTAACGGTAGCACAGGAGATTTTGGTTCTCTTAGTCCTTGTTCGAATCAAGGTGGGCTAATTCGCTCGTTTTCCATCGACGCGCTCGGCGCATTCAGAATTGCAACCCATGCAGACGAACTGCAAATCCTCCACATCCATCACCGCTGTGATTCTCGCCGCGGGTAAGGGAACGCGCATGAACAGCGATCTCCCCAAGGTGATGCACCCGGCGTTCGGAAAGCCGCTGGTGGAATGGGTGGTCGATTCTGCGATCACCGCTGGCGCGACGCGGATCATCCTGGTTGTCGGCCACCGGGAAGAGGTCGTGCGAGCGCACTTTGCGCAGCACCCAGCGCACATCGAATTCGTCACCCAACGCCCGCAGCTTGGAACCGGTCACGCAGTCGATCAAGCTCGGCCGCTCATTCAAGGAGACGCGCCGCAGCGGCCGCTGCTGGTGCTCTGCGGCGATGGACCACTCATCACGCCGGCGACCATCGCAACCATTCTTTCCCAGCACGCCGCTGCAAATGCCGCCGCGACTTTGGCCACCAGCGTCATCCCCGATGCACAGGGCTATGGGCGGATCGCGCGCGATCCATCCGGTGCTTTCCAAGCGATCGTCGAGCAGAAGGACTGCTCGGCCGAGCAGTTGATGATCCGCGAAATCAATCCCTCGTATTACTGCTTCGCCACGGGGGCGCTGCTGAGCACGCTGGGGCAAGTCGGCAACCGAAACGCCAGTGGTGAGTACTACATCACCGATGTCTTTGGCATCCTCAAGCAGGCGGGGCACACCGTGCAAGTTGTCGATGCAGTTCCACCAGAAGAAGTTCTGTCCGTCAACACCGAAGCGCAACTTGCTGAAGTGTCGGCGATCCTGCAATCTCGAAAAACCCGGCGAACACCGACGTGTTCGAGCCAAACCACGGAGACACGACGATGACCGCGAGCGACCGAGAACAACTGAAGATCTTTGCTGGATCCACTGGCCGCGCACTCGCCAACGCGATGTGTGAGCATTTGAAGCTTCCCATTGGAAACGCGCAGACCACAACCTTCCCCGACGGCGAACTCATCGTCAAACTCGAAGAGGATGTCCGCGGTCGCGACTGCTATGTGGTCCAGTCGACCAGCGATCCTGTGAACCAGACCATCATGGAACTCTTGGTCTTCATCGACTGCCTGCGCCGGGCGAGCGCCCGACGCATCACGGCGGTGATCCCCTACTTCGGATACGCCAGGCAGGATCGCAAGGACGAGGGACGCGTGCCGATCACTGCCAAGCTCGTGGCGAATCTCATCACCACGGCTGGAGCCCAACGCGTTCTCTGCATGGATCTCCACGCTGCGCAGATTCAGGGGTTCTTTGACATCCCGGTGGATCACCTCAGCGCCGCCCCGGTGATCAGCGAGCACTTTCGTCGCGCCCGTGGCGCGCTCGGTGAACTCACCATCGTCTCTCCCGATGTTGGAAATGTGAAGGTCGCCAATATGTATGCCAACCTTCTCGGCGCAGATCTGGCGATCATCGACAAGCGACGCCATTCGGGCTCGAAGGTCTCCATCAAAAATCTCATCGGATCGGTCGAGGGCACGACCGTCTTGATGTTCGACGACATGATCTCGACCGCTGGCACCGTGTGCGAGGCGGCCCGCGTGGTCATGGAAGAGGGAGCGCGCGCCGTGCATGTCGCCTGCACCCACGGACTGTTTGTCGGGATGGCTTGCGAGCGATTGCTCGAGAGCCCCATCACCAGCATCGTCGCGACCGACACGATTCCTGCGGGAAGTCGCCACAAAGCACTCGAATCAAAGTTGACCACCTTGTCGGTGGCGCCCCTGTTGGGAGAAGCGGTCCATCGCATTCACCATGATCAGTCCATTTCAGCGCTCTTCAATACGGGCGCCGGAGTCAAGCGTTAGTTCTATTTGCAAAGAGGAGGTTTTTATGAGTCATGAAGTTCCCGTTCTCGAAGCCCAGACCCGTGATCGGCTGGGATCCCGCTACACCAAGCGCCTGCGCGCAACCGGACAAATGCCTGCCGTGATCTATGGTCACGGGGCGGCGCCCGCATCGGTCGCGATCAACGAAAAGATGGTGCTCGCCGCGCTGCGCCGCGGACTGCATGTCTTCGAAGTCAAGCTGAGCGGCAAGAGCGAGACCTGTCTCGTGAAGGACTTGCAGTTCGGTTGGATGGGTGACAATGTCATCCACATCGACTTCGCCCGTGTGAATCTCGATGAAGAGGTCACCGTGGCCGTGGCGATCCACTTCATCGGCATCCCCGAAGCAGCCAAGCGACCAGGATCGGTGCTCACCCACGACATCTCTGAACTGCAGGTTCAGTGCAAGGTCCGCGACATTCCAGAGTCGATCCGCGTCGATCTCACCCATATGGCCGGCGATGTCATGATGGTGTCGGAACTGAAACTTGCTCCCGGCGTCAAGGCCGTCAGCAATCCGCACGCCGCACTCGCCCGCGTGGTCATCGTCCTCGAGGAAGCAGTCGGCGAGGCCGCAGCCGGAGCCGGAGCAGCAGCCGCAGTCGCGCCGGAAGTTCTCACTGCCAAGAAGGAAGAGCCAGCCGCTGGTGGTTCGGCGGCAGGCGACGACAAGAAGGCGGACAAGAAGAAGTAATCGATGGCACCGAGTTGTTCCATTCCCATTCCACGGAGTTCATCGTGAAGTTGATCGTCGGTCTCGGCAATCCAGGTCTTCAATACGCCCGCTCACGACACAATGTCGGGTTCGAGGCGATCGACCGATTGGCCCGCCGCCATGTCGACCCCACCGGGGGTTGCGCACGCGCGCGGTTCAACGGTTTGACCTTGGAAGCCGAGATCGGCGAACAGCGCGTCCTGCTCCTCAAGCCAACCACATTCATGAATCGATCGGGACGATCCGTGGCGGAAGCCGTCGGGTTTTTCAAGATCGATGCTGCGAACGATCTCTTCGTGATCGCAGACGACATCGATCTCCCCTGTGGATCGCTGCGTGTTCGTGGTGAGGGCGGTGCTGGAGGACACAACGGACTCTCGGACATCCTTGCGTCGCTGGGATCCCCCCAGTGGACTCGGTGTCGAATCGGAATCGACAAGCCTGGGATCATTCCCCAGGCCGACTACGTTCTGGGTCGCTTCACGGAAGACCAGGCACCAAGCGTCGACGAATGTATCGATCAAGCCTGCAACGCTGTCGGAGTGTGGTGTCGGCAGGGACTCGCGTCGACCATGAACCAATTCAATAGGAAGGTGACCGCCACGACTGGCGAATCACCAAGCAATTCAAACTAACTTTCCCATTCGTTTCACAAAGGAGTTTTCAATGTCAACAGACACCGTATCAAAGACCGTTCGCCAATATGAAGGCATGTTCCTCTTTCCGCAAGCAGTCACTGCCGACCTCACCGCGGCCTCCGATCATGTTCGTGATTCCATCACGCGACATGGCGGCGAAGTTGTGAGCCTCGTCAAGTGGGACGAGCGCCGCCTCGCCTTCGACATCGCCGGAAACAAGCGCGGCGTCTACTTCTTGGCTTACTTCAAGGCCCCGACGAGCGCGATCGCCTCGATCGAGCGCGACTGCAACCTCTCCGAGCGCATGCTGCGGGCGATGATCGTCAAGGCTGATCATCTTTCGCTCGAGCAGATGCAGGATGCCGAGGGACAGGCCAAACTGCTTCTCGAATCCAAGCTTCGCCGTCAGACCGCCGATTCGACCGAAGGCGAAGGCGAAGCACCGCCACCGGCGATCGACTGAGTTCCGCGCAGTCTCTGGCTTCAGGTCATTCCAACCCCGCCCCATTCAGAAGTGGATGGCGCGGGGTTTTCTTTTGGGCGGGTGGAGCCGATCCGAAAAAATGCCACAAGAAAAAGTTCCCGATTGGGATGGATCGCCAACGCCACGGGTTAGGATCGAGCGCAGGAGGCCACAACTATGGCGAGTTACAACAAGGTATTGCTGATGGGAAATCTCACGCGGGATGTCGAACTCAAGCACATCGCTGGAAATCAGGCGGTTGCAGAGATCGGATTGGCCGTGAATCGGAGTTTCAAGACCAAGGACGGCGAAGACCGTGAGGAGACGACCTTTGTCGATTGCGAAGCCTGGGGTCGTACGGCAGAGGTGATGAAGCAGTACCTCTCGAAGGGGCGACCAGTCTTCATCGAAGGCCGACTCAAACTGGACCAGTGGACCGACAAGGATGGTCAGAAGCGATCGAAGATGCGCGTCGTCATCGAGAGCTTCCAGTTCGTCGGCGGTCCAGCGGGCAGTGGCGTCGGCGGTGGTGGCGGTGGCAGTGGAGCGAGCGCGCCAGGTCGCACTGCGGCTCCGACGCGCTCGGCACATTCCGCCGGCGAAGAGCACACCCCGACCGCAGAAGAAGACATTCCATTCTGATCCGGCGTTGATTGGTTCGTGGTGGCATCGGGGTTCGATACGCTTGGCGGCATGACCCCCAAGCCCCTGCACCTCGAGAGTCGTTGCATTCACGGCGGTCAGCACCCCGACCCCACCACGGGCGCGGTGATGCCGCCGATTTACACCTCATCGACCTTTATTCAGGAGTCGCCCGGGGTCCATAAGGGCTTCGAGTATTCGCGCAGCCACAATGTCACGCGATTCGCGCTGGAGCGCTGCCTGGCGAATCTCGAATCCAGCGGACTGACAGAAGAAGAGGACCGCACCCAGGGCGGATTCGCATTCGCCAGCGGGCTGGCGGCGAGTGCCACCTGTCTCGAGCTTCTCGATGCGGGCTCGACCATCCTCTGCATGGATGATGTCTACGGCGGCACGAATCGGCTCTTGCAACGGGTGCGACAACGCACCCAGGGTCTCCATGTCGTGTTCGTCGACATGAGCAATACCGCAGCGCTCGAGCGCCAGGCGACCGCGTGCAAGCCGAAGATGATCTGGACGGAGACGCCAACGAATCCGACGCTCAAGATCGTGGACATTTCGGCAGTCGCGCGCATTGGCAGGGCGGTTGGTGCGATCACAGTCGTCGACAACACCTTTGCGTCGCCGATCCTGCAGCGCCCGCTCGAACTGGGCATCGACATTGTGATGCACTCCACGACCAAGTATCTCGGAGGTCACAGCGATGTTGTCGGCGGATGCCTGGTGACCTCGCGCCGTGACATCGCCGAGAAACTTCGCTTCATGCAGAACGCAATCGGCAGCGTGATGGGTCCCTTCGACGCATACCTCACCCTGCGCGGCGCCAAGACGCTGGGCATCCGCATGCGCCGTCACTGCGAGAGCGCCTTGAAGATCGCCCAGTTCCTCGCATCGCAAAGCGCCGTCGAGCGCGTGGTCTATCCAGGGCTCGCCTCACATCCCCACCATGAGCTCGCGGCGCGGCAGATGAGACTCAACGGCGCGCCAGCCTTTGGCGGGATGATCACGATTCACCTCAAGGGTGGCATCGCCGAAAGCCGCCGGTTTCTTGAGCGGGTGCATCTCTTCGCCCTCGCCGAGAGTCTCGGTGGCGTCGAGAGTCTCATCGAGCATCCCGCGATCATGACCCACGCCAGTGTGCCGGCCGCAGAACGCAGCGCACTGGGAATCAGCGATTCACTGGTGCGACTCTCAGTCGGAATCGAAGATGCAGATGATCTGATCGCCGACCTCTCGCACGCACTGGCCAACTGACGGCCGTCATTTCGCCGGCGGTGCAACCTCGACCCATCGACCCTCCCGCCAAATGCACTTCCTGAGATCGACGCCAAAGTCATCGCTTGGCGAACCGATTGGGGCATCGACGACTGGACCACCTGCACCGAGCGCTAGCGCATCCGACCACTGATCACTGGTTCTCAGGAGAGCGCGCTCCAATCGCAGCAGTGCCTCGGTCGTTTCCTCGGAGAGCGGCATAGGCGATCCGTTGACATGCACAGTTGCGAGACGATCAAATTCTTCGGCACCCCCCGGCACAGCGTGCATGACCGACTCGAAGAGCGCACGCACCTGGGGCTTCTTGAGCCGATCGTTCGCGCGCCGACCATATCCACGGCGATACTGTTCCAGCGCATCAACAATTCCGACGCGAAGAGCTCTACTCGCCCAATCGAGGCTGGCGACCCCGTCGGCACCAAGCGTGATCTTCTCATCGCTGTACCGCTGCGCGCGCGCGACCCATTGACGACTGCGCGCCCGCCCCGCACCCGACACGGGATCCTCGAGCGCCGCGAGACCCAGAGCCGCAGAGGTTCCAAGGTGCCCGGCATTCAGCGCGCCCGCAAGTGCGTACAACTGCCGCGCAAGATCGCGAGTCGCTGGATCGTTCGACTCGTCCGCGACTTCCTCGGCGAGCAGGAGATACTCCTCGACCTGCGAAGGGTTCAGTGCTTCGAGCCGCTTTCCCCAGCGTGCCGCCACTTCGGCGGGGGTTGCCACGGCCCATTCCATGGATTCCCCTGCATCGGCAATCAGTGCAGGATCGGGCTCCAGGCGGGCGACACCCAACATGATCGCATCGAGGGCCAGAATTCCCCGCGCGTTTGCCAGCGCTTGCCCCAGCGCGGTCGAGGCCTGCGTCCGCTCGACCGCTGCATCGGCAAGAACCCGGACGATAACGGATCGATCTGCGGGTTGTCTGTTTTCAAGCCACCCAGCTTGGTCCCACAACAACTCCGTGCCGTGCTTCACAAGCGCATGAAGTGACCCGCCAGCAGCAGGGCGACTACGCATACTGGTCGCCGCTTGCTGGGGACGCACGAGCGCCAGCAGTTCTGCTGGATCTTCCGAGTCGCTGGCGCGCGACATGCATTGAGCAATCTTGCGAAGCGTCACAGCGAGATCATGCGAGGCCGAGTCCAATTGACTGGCGCGCGATCCACGCAACGCAATCATCTTGCTGATGATCGCTGCCCGTGCCGCGGTCGATCCCTCGATTCCGTCTGGATCGACTCCACTGAGCGCGCGGATCATCCCCGCGAGAGCGGGAACCATCGCAAGGTCCTCGAATCGTTCATTGACGGCCTCGAGAACCGAAAGCGCATTGCGACCGCGGTCAACCAAGATCCCCTGCGCAATCGTTCGACTCAGCGCGCTTGGTCCCTTAAGCACTTCTTGCACCAGCGTCTGCGCATCGAGTGCTCCCGGCGCATCCGGACGCGTGCGATAGGCGCGCAGCATGGCTGGCCGTCCCTGATTCGAGCCAGAAAACTTCATGAGCCCCTTGCGAAGTTCGCCATCATCAATGCGACCCGTGTTGTCGCTCGAAGGCGCGAGTGGCGGAAGCCGAACGGTCGACTCGCTGGAGATTGTGTCAAGGACGAGACTCGCTTCGCGATCCGCTCCCCGCTCCAATTGCCGCGCAACCAGGTCCAGCGCCATCATCCGCTCAATCAGTATTGCCGCAAGCAGAGAGCCATCGAGAGCATCTCGCTCGGCCGGTGGAACGACCGCGGCGACTCCCATGTCTGCGACGACCTCCATATCTGCGCCTGGAACATCAAACGCAGCCCGTGCAGCTTGTTGCCATCGCTCGCGCAGAACTCGATTGGGAGCTTCTGCAGCGATGCGTTGCGCAGCGGCGCGTTCCGCTGCGGCGGCCGTTTCATTCGTTTTCTGAGTTTTCACCGCCGAACCTTCGGAGAGCGAATTGTCCGCGCGCGCTTGCGCCGCTGTCCGCGTGTCAGGCGGCGAACTCGGCGCAGAATCACTCGGTCGAGATGGCGCGATGATCGGCGCGGTTTCGGGCGGTTGCGATTCTTCGACGACCGAACTCGGCTGCGGCGCGCGCATCAACACAATCTCGGTGATGAGACCGACGATCGAGAGCACCACCAGTGCGGCAAGGATCCACGGCGTGCGCCTCGCCGTTTCGGGCTCGAGCGGCGCGCCGCTCTCAAGAGCCTGCGCGGGCGCGGGCGCGCGAAAGCCACGCTGCGCACTCGCGCTACGCGCGCGCGCAAGAATCAGCCGGGCTCGCCGGGGATCGCGGCGCATGAACACAATCGCTGCCATCGAACCAAATCGCTGCGCGGGTGTACGTGGATTGGATGAGGTCGCAGCGCGCGGCGAAGTTGGCGCGGCAGGAGTCACGCGATTCTGCAGCGTCATGATTCTGTGCGCTGCCTCGCGAATCTCGCGCAGGGCTTGCCCTCGCTGCGCCGCGTCCGCCATTGAACAACCGCCAATCGTTCGCAATCGTCCCTGCGCAGCTTCGATGATCTGCGCCTGCGTCGCAGCACGCGCCACACCGATGAGTGCGTAGTCATCTGCATCATGCGGAAGGTTGAGGAGTTTTCGAGCGGCACTCATTTGGACTTCTCCCCCGCCGGCGCGCCTGGCGGCGCATTCACTCCCAAGCGCATCGCCAGGTCCTTCAGTCGCTTCCCACCCTCGCCCGGTCCCCATTCTGGAATGAGCACGGCATGCTGAGTCAAGATCTTGCGAACTTCATCCGGCTGGCTGGCGATCATGAGTTCGCAGAGATCTGCCTTTCGTTCGAACCACGCATCTGATCGCATCGGGAGTGCCGCCACCAAACGGGTGAGCGCCTCGTAGGCCGTGGCTGAGTCACCCATCGCAATCCCCGCATCGGCAAGCAACCCAACGGCATCCGCATCATCTGGCCTCTGGGCGAGCAGTTCGCGCGCGATGGCGAGCGCTTCCTTCGCCATCGTTTGTGGGTCGGCCCCACTCGGCAAGTTTGCTGCACTCAACCCGCTCTTTCTCAGGGCAGCGGCGCCGCGCACCAGCGCTCGACCCAACGCGCGATTGGCCGCTTCAGCCAGCTGTGGATCTCCCGACTCTCTGGCGCTCTCGCGAACGGCACGGCGGGCGAGCACCAGCCCGAGATACGCCGGAACACTCTCGGCAGGTGTCTGTTTCCCCGATGCAAGGCTCGACTCCATCGAGCGAATGAAGAGACCCTCTGCAACCGGACGCCACTGCGCATCGGCGATGGCTCGAACTGCGCCGATCGCCTCGAGTGCAATCGCTGGATCATGGAGCGCGAGTGCCACGCAGAGTCTGCGTACTCCAAGCTCAGATCGAAGTTCAATCGGCTCTTGACCGATGGGATACTTCGCCGCGATCACTTTCAGAATCGCCCGGGCATCATCAACGCGACCGACCACGGGATCCAACGCCGCCTCGAGTTGCTGACGGATGACGAGATCGATGCCGCCTCGCGGCCAGAACGAAGCATCGAGCGGCGGAAGTGCGAGCAAGCGACCTGCTTCAATCGCCCGCTCTGAACCCTCGGCGCCGCGGAATCGTCGATAGAGAAGCAATCCCGCAGATGCCCGGGCTGCAACAGAGTCACCGCCGCGCGCCGCCTCGCGAATCAATCGATCGACGAGGGCATCATCGTTGTGCGCGTCGGGCACTCGCGCCAACATCGCCGCGGCACCCACCGCATGATTGCCAACCTCGTGCCGCGCGAGATAGTGGCGGGCGAGTTCAAGTCCCCACGCGCCCTTGTTCCCCGCTTCATCGGGACAATTCCCCGTTGCTGCGCTCTGCACTGCCATCCACAGCGCCTCATCTGCGCGACCCCCAACCAATTGATTCGCCGCCGAGAGAAACGACGCCGCCGCATCGCAGGGCTGCCCCGCGCCGAGTTGTGCCCAGGCGAGCAACTCTTGCACGGCAACGCCGGTCTGTCGATCCGCGGGGGCAGTCGTGAGCGCGAGCGAGAGATCCAAAGCCGCGGACGCCAGACTCGCCCGTTTCAGCGCGCTGTCACTCTCCGACCGTCCGCGGTCATACGACTCGATTCCGCGGGCGAGGCACGCCGCGAAATCATCTCCAACAAGCAGCGCGGGCGCTTCCCGAGCCAGCCGACGAACTGACGAAAAGTCTCCCTCGACTGCAGCCCGCGTGACTGCCAATCGAGCGCAGGCGATCGCGTGGGGATCCAGCGGCGACTCTTTGACTGCGCGAATCGCCGCACCAACCACCGCTGTGCTGCCGATCGACTTCGTTGGATCACCAAGCAGTGCCTCTGCCTGCGAATACGAACCTGCATCAACGAGTGCGTGCAGGTACCAGGGTGAAGAATTGACCAGACCATCCCATACCCCTGGCTGTTCAAGCAGTGCGAACCATCGCTCTGCGATTTGCATCTCACCATCCAGCGCTCGCGTGAGCGCCATGGCGAGAATCGACTGCGCGTAATACTCCTGCGAAATGAGGTCGACCGAGCAGTCGCCAGGCTCTGGGAATGCCTTGCCGGTCTCAAGCAGCTCGGACCACTCCGTCACCAGCGCCCGAGCGCGCGCGCTCCACGCCGCGGGCGGACTCAATCGGGTGGCGATGGCCGGGCGATCGATCCACAACAACCAGTATCGACACCAAGCCCGCAGAAACTTCGCCGAGAGCAAGAGCATCACGTCATCGTCGCGGGCGGCGAGGAGTGCGATGCGCTGCTGCTCTTCAACACCGCCGATGCGCAGTTGATTCTCGGCGATCGATGCGGTCAATCGATCGGCGAGTTGATCGAGCGACTTCAAGGATTGCAGGAGAGATGCCTCGGTCCTGGCACGCGTGGCATTGTCGATCCAACCTTGACGTATGCGCTCGATTCCTCGTAGTGCCATGCGATAGTCCGCCCGACCAAGTGCCAGCATGAGGCGACCTGGGTCGGGCACGCCGCTGCCGCGCAGAAATTTCTCGATTCGAATTCGCAGATCGGCAATCCGATCTTCGTCGGCCGCGCTGTTTGCCAGCCGCAGATATGCGTCGGCCAAGCGCGCGATGGCAGCGGGGTTCGAAGCGGTTGACTTGCGAACCTGCTCGTCGAGCGTGACCGCGAGCAAGTCGTCGAGCCCCGCGCGCGCCAGCCAGTCGGTCAAGGCTGCCGACTCGTCCATCCGCTGCGAATCATCGAGCGCGGCCGCCGCGCAGAGAGATCCACCGGACCACCACAGCGTGAATGCGAGGGCGACGGCCAGTACCGCTGGCGCGCCCGGCGCCCAAGCGGTCATCGGGCGCTTGGGACTACTTCGACGCAGCGACATAAGAGACCCTGGCAAATCCTGCATCATGTGCCGCTTGCATGGCCGCTGCAACCGCAGCGACATCGGGCCCAGAATGCACGCGGATGACCACACCGAGATCGCGCGGCAGTTGTTTCAGAATCGCCGCAAGCGCCTCTCTGCCTCGAACCTCTCGTGAACCGATTCGAAAGAGCGCGCCCACCCCGTCGGACTCCACATCCACCACTTGTTGGCTCAGGGCAGATGCTCCCCTCCCGACGCGTGCGGCAGTGACATCCGCCATCAGTTGGGCTTCGTGGGTTCCAACTGCTGCCGTAAAAATAAAATAGGCGAGCAGCAGAAATGTCGCGTCGATCATGCTCGTCATACTGAGCGAGATTGGCCCGTGGAATCCATGGCGCGACTTGTCGCCAATCTTCACGGCGTCCCCTCCCGGCCACTGCTGGTCGCCATCCGAACGGCGGGGAATCCACCGCTGCGCAGACCATCCATCACCGCGTTCAAGCGCGCCGCGGTCGCGTGTCGATCGGCACGAATCACTGGAACTGCCGATGGATCCTGCGCCAAGACTTCCTTGGATCGCCGCACCAAGTCTTCTGGCTCAATCACTTGCTCGAGAATCGAAATGACTCCCGCTGCGTCAACATTCACAACAAGTCCGGCCGATCGACTGACCTCCTCTGTGCTTCCCGCCTCCTCTGGCAAGTCCAGCGGCGCGGCCGCCATCTCTGCCATTTGTGAAGTGGTCAGAAAGAATATGAGCAGCAGAAAGACAATGTCGATCATGGGAGTCATATCCAGGATGGCCCTCTGGTATCGACGCCGCGGAACCCTCATGACCGAGGCGCCCCACCGTCGCCACTCGACCCGGGCATGGATGCCGCTCCATCTGCCTCGAGTGCCATCGCCAGCGGTTCGAGTGCCCGCCCGGCTTCGGATGCCGCACGATCAATGCGACTGCGCAGCCATGAGTGCACCATCACGCAAGGAATGGCCACGACCAATCCCTGAAAGGTTGTGATCAGGGCAATGCTGATGTTGTATGCCAGCGTCTCGTAATACGAACTGCTCTTGGTCGCGGCGGTCGCGACAGTCTCGAAGGCGCCGATCATTCCTTGAACGGTCCCCAGCAATCCCAGCAGCGGCGCGACGCTGGCGATCACTGCGATTGGATCGATCGCCCGAAAGAGCCGCGCCGTCTCGTCTTCACCCGCGTCTTCCATGGCCGAGCGTGCCTCGAGTCCGCCAAGGGGACCCCGCAGCGAGCGATCAATGCCTGCTGCGGCAATTCGTCCCAGAAATGTATCGCCCTCGGCGCTGCGACAATCGTTGAGAGCCTGTTGAAAGTCCCGCGCGTTCGCCTGGATTCGCAGTTCCTGAACTTGTTCGTCTGGAACAAGTTTCGTGTGACGAGTGCGCAGGATGGCGGCGATGGTGTAGGCCAATCCCAGAATGCTCAAGGCGAGAATGATGTAGCCGATGATGCCACCACCATCGATGTATTTGAACAGAGTCTCTGTCACGGCCGATCTCCTTCTTGAGTTGTGAAGTTGCCATTGGAATTGCGGTGATACTCCTGAGCAATCTGCCGAAGTTTCTCGGCGGATTCGTCATCTTGGATTCGCGCGAGCGCGCGCGTCGACTGCACCAGCGCGGCACGCGCCAGCACAGGCGATTCGGTGGCATAGGCCGCCGGGATCAGCAGCATCCGTCCAACTCCTCTGCGAACTTCCTCTGGATCGTCTTCCATCGCAGAACTGCGACCCTCGGCATAGAGAGCCCAGATTCGCACGAGCCCATCTTCATTGGCGATCGTCTTGCGCAATTCCGTGCGACCACGCTTGCGAAGTGCTGGATCCGCAGAGAGTGCGTTCGCCCATGCCGCGATCACCGCGGCACCACTGCGCGCAGCTGCTCGCGCTGCAGTGGTCGCCCCCCCCTGTCCCGCGGCGGGTTCCGCGGGTTCTCCGGCTGGCTTGGATTCCGAAGCGATCAAGGGAGGCGGCGCGGGGCTCCCGGCATCCGCGGCGGCGATCCGGGCGCAATCTCCAAGAATTTTGGCGAGCCCGTCGTCGCTGGCAGCGCGGGCGCGATTCTCTGCGGCGCGCAGTTCACTCTCGGCTTGCTTCGCCCGTTCTTGATCAACCCACACCGGCGGCACGGCGAGGTGCAGACCGCTCGCCGGGTCGAATGAAGAAACTCCATCCATCCAATTCAAGGGGATCGCCACGCGCCCACGCAGCACAGAGTCTGTCAATGCAGCTTCGAGTGATTGTGTCCACGCTTGCTCGTCGACTTGGGCGGTGCGGGCGATCCCCTCGTTTGTCATCGCCCTGCCGAGCGTTGCCGGTGGAGAAAGCTCCGCCAGAGCCGCGAGAAAACAAGCCCGCGCACCGCGCAAGTCTTGGCGCGCCAAACGAAAACGCCCGCGCCAAAGCCTCTCACCCATCTTCAGCCGAGCGAGTCTGACCTCCGTGGGCGCATCACCCAGGATCGAACGAATCTGATCCCAGCGCAGAAACTGGGTGAGCGATCGGCGGTCAATCTCAATCTCAATCTCGATGCCATCAACAGACTCACTGCGAATCGTCCCTTCACGCTTTTCAGTTCCATCGCGCAGGTGCACGATGCTCGACACGTCGCCGTGCGCGCCCAGAGAGCCAAGCACCAGCGCCAGCAGCGCGAGCATTGAAAGCCCAGAACGATCCCTCATGGTGCCGCACCTGCTCCACACACAGAAAATGTTCCGCCGGTCTCCGCCGCAATTCTTCGAAGTGGTGCAGTCGCTGCAAAGTAACCAAAGGCGATGCAGTGGATCACTGTGTTGGGGCCGCGGCGATTCATCCGCAGAATCTCGTCAGCGGCACTCGGGTGAATCTCGCCATCGCTCATGAAGAAGACAACATCGGGGCGCTCACGCCGCGAAAAGAGAAATTGAAAGGCAGGGACTGGATCCGTTCCCCCACCCTGCATGACGCCCCGAATCCACTGGGAAATCTGGTTGATTTCTGTGCGGCGGCACTTGATGAACCCAGCCTCTTCATCCAATGTCTCAAACTCTGTGTCAAAGAGCGCAATGCAGACAGATGCGAAATCAGGCAGCGCCGTGACACTTCGAAGAATCTCCTCCTTCGCCAGTCGCATGCGGCCACCGGTACCCATCGAGCCCGACTTGTCGATCACATAACCGATTCGTTTTCCGCGTCCTCCCACGCCAAAGAAGGTGGTTGCGCCGCCGGAGCCGTTGCCGCCAACTCCATCTCCGCCGCCACCAGCCGCGAAGAGACCCGCAGCACCAGCAGTCACCACGGCAGACTCTCCC
>SIAB01000018.1 GCA_009692015.1 Phycisphaerales bacterium | reverse complement strand
GGAAGACTAAACGCCAACGGCGCGGTCCGCAAGCGGTCGATCGTTACAATCGAGCACAATGCTCCCATCGGCGAACTCTTCGGCGCCTTCCGCGCCCGCACACCGCACGGCTCGACTGGTCTTGGCTGATGGATCCGTCTTTTCGGGGAAGGGATTTGGCGCGATCAACCCGACTGTGCTGCAAGTAGGAGAAGTTGTCTTCAACACCGCCATGTGTGGCTATCAGGAGGCGCTCACGGATCCCAGTTACACCGGCCAGATCCTGACCCTGACGGCGACGCAAGTTGGTAACTACGGCATTACCGCCGATGACGGCGAGAGTGGGCGCCCGACGGTCAGCGGATTCGTCGTTCGCGAACTCAGTCGCATCTGGTCGAATCAACGAGCTGTCGAGGAGTTGTCGGGATGGCTGGCGAAGTTTGGGGTCCCGGGTATTCACGAAATCGACACCCGCGCGCTGGTGCGACGGCTGCGAAATGTTGGATCGATGAACGGTGTCATCTGCGCCGATGCGAACCGCAGTGATCGTGAACTGATCGCGCTCGCCGAGTCGACCGCGACGATGGCGGGGCAGGACATTGCGAGCAAGGTGAGTCCGCGCAGCTCATCGCGTTGGGAAGAATCGCTCGGCGATTGGGCACCGCGCGCCGAGAATTGCATGCGCGTGGCAACTCGAACGCTGTGCGTGGTTGCGATCGACTGCGGCGCGAAACGAAACATATACCGCAATCTGGCGCAGCGGAATTGCGCGGTGCGGGTGGTGCCGCACGATCTCTCAGCGGATGCCATTCGCGCGCTCAAGCCCGATGGACTCTTTATCTCCAATGGTCCCGGCGACCCCGCTGCTGTTGAAGCGACCGCGCGAACACTGCGCGAAATCGCCGGCGAAGTACCCACTTTTGGTATCTGCCTGGGCCATCAGCTGCTCGCTCTGGCGCTCGGCGCGACGACCTACAAGTTGAAGTTTGGCCATCGTGGATCGAACCAACCGGTTCGCAACCTGCTCTCTGGAAAGATCGAGATCACCAGCCAGAATCATGGCTTCTGCGTGGAAGAACTCTCGCTGCGGGCCGCTGGCGGCGAGCCCACCCATGTGCATCTCAACGATCAGACGATCGCCGGATTTCGCCACAGAATCAAGCCAATTTTCAGTGTGCAGTATCACCCAGAAGCATCGCCGGGACCGCACGACTCGGACTATCTCTTCGACTGCTTCATTGAACTGATGGAGACGCGGTTGCCGCTCTCGGAAGAGACGATGCGAATCGCCCAAACACGCTCCGCTCTGCTCGCGCGCGGTGAACTCGCCGCGCAATGACGACGCCGACCGACACGGCGCGCCACGCGCGCGTTGCTGTCGAAAGGGGCATTGATCGATATCCAGAGGGACTGCTCTACCGAATTCCGGCAGAGCTCGCTGGTGTTCGCCTCGGCGAACATGTCACCGTGCCCCTCGGTCGCGGCAATGCGCTCGTCCACGGCGTCGTGGTTGGACTTGGCGATGAGGCGCGACGGGCGGGCGGGCGTGATATGGCGCTTGTCGCCAGCCGAATCAAGGCAATCGCGGCCATCGATCGGAGTACCGATCCCCTGCCCGCGCTGGTCGTTCGCCTCGCCCAGTGGATCGCCTCGTATTACTGCGCACCCATCGGCGTGACGGTCGCGGGGATGACCCCCAGTGCCGTGCGCAAGGGAATTGGCCGCAAGTTTCGCATCGCGGTTGATCTTGCTGCGGCGCCTGCGCCCGCTGCGGCACCTGCGCCCGCTGCGCGCATGCATCCCAAGCGGCTGGCAATCCTCGACGCGATTGCGCAGCGACCAACGCACGAGCGGCCGATCGACATCGACGAGCTACGCACAGCGTGCGGACTCGCCACGCGCGCGCCGATCCTGGCGCTCATCAAGAGCGGGCACCTGCGTGTGACGCATCGAACGCTGGTGCAGGCCAAGTGGCGGGCTGCAACCATCGCCGATGCGCCTGCGCCAGAGCCCACGGCAGAACAGCAGGCGATCATCGAGAACCTCGCAACAACCCTGAAACAAGGCTTTTCGCAGCACTTGCTGTTCGGTGTCACGGGATCTGGAAAGACCGAGGTCTACCTGCGATTGGCAGCGCGGGTGATGGCGATGGGAAAGTCTGTGCTCTATCTCGTGCCAGAAATTTCGCTGACTCCGCAGACCGGCGGACGAATCGTGGCGCGGTTTCCCAATGAGCGCATGGCGATCCTGCACTCTGGATTGACTGCGGCGCAGCGGCACGAGCAGTGGATCGTCGCCGCGCAGCCGGGAGTGAAGATTGTGATCGGCGCACGCAGTGCAATCTTTGCCCCAATTCCGGATGGCGAACTGGGCCTCATAATTGTCGACGAAGAACACGATTCTTCCTACAAGCAGGATCAAGCGCCGCGCTATCACGGTCGCGATGTTGCAATTCGACGCGCCCAGCTGTCAGCCTGCCCGATCCTGCTGGGGAGCGCCACGCCAAGTCTCGAGAGTTGGTGGAATGCGACGACGCGCGGCATCTCAAAGTTGCATCAGCTTGCAAATCGGGCGCCGGGACTGCGCACGCCGCGGGTCGAAATTGTCGATTTTCGCCGCGAAACGGTGCTCCACCGTGACCGACGGGTGCATCTGATCGGACCGACCCTCGAAGTCGCTCTCTGCCAAGCATTCGATGCGGGGGGACAGGCCATCGTGCTTCTCAACCGCCGCGGATATGCGAATTGGATTGCCTGCTCGGATCAAACTTGTGGATGGATGATGCAGTGCGATCACTGTGAAGCGGGCATGGTGGTTCATCACGATCTCTCGGGCGGCGCAACGATGAAGTTCACGCGCTGCCATCATTGTCACGCCGAGCAGCGCGTGCCGACGCGATGTCCACGGTGCGCCAAGGCGATCACGGTCTTCGGGCTTGGTACGCAGCGGGTGGAAGAAGAACTCGAGCGACTCTTTCCAGAGCTCGCCTCGGCGGGAAAGATGGCGCGGGTTGATAGCGATTCGATGACGCAGGCGAGTGACTTTCACGAAACGCTCGGGCGATTCGGCCGCGGCGAACTGCAGTTGCTGCTCGGTACCCAGATGATCGCCAAGGGGCTCGACTTTCCAAATGTCCAGGTTGTGGGAGTCATCAGCGCAGACACCGCGCTCAATCTGCCCGACTTTCGAGCCAGTGAGCGAACATTTCAACTGGTAAGCCAGGTCGCGGGGCGATGCGGTCGAAGCTTGCAACCGGGTCGGGCGATCATTCAGACATTTCAGCCCGATGCAGAGCCGATTCTCGCTGCCGCGCGGCAGGATTTCGCGGGTTTCGCTGCAGCTGAATTGGCTGCACGGCAGAAGTACGGACTTCCACCCGCGCGCCGCTTGGCACGCGTCATCATTCGCCACGCAGATCGCGCCGAGGCAGAGCGCATCGCGGCGCGGCTTCACCGGGACTTGGTGGCACTTGGGAGTGCCAAGGAAGTGAATGTGCGCGATCCTGCCCCCTGCCCGATTGCCAGGATCAACGATCGTTGGCGCATCCAAATCGAGATTCTGGCGGACACCCCGGCGCGGCTGCAACAGCTTCTCGCCGCTGCGCGCTCGCGAGAAATCTTGGTTCCGGGAGAGGTCATGGCGATCGATGTCGACCCCGTCGCGCTCCTCTAGATTCAGAAGTCGAAAGTGCTACACTCAAAACGCGGTGCAGAGATGGATCTGCCTCGTTTTCCACGACCCCAAACGGAGCATCCCGTGACCAACGAAGGCCACGACAAATTGCAACCTGCGCCCCCTGCTCGGCAGTCCATCAATGGCTGGGACCCGGCTTTTTTGGACTCGCTCTTCGCGCAGTGGAGCTTGAATCCCAACTCGGTTGATGCCTCATGGCAGCAGTTTTTCGCGGGTTTTGAACTTGGTCTCGCGAGGCCTGCGCCGAAGGCGTCGATGGCAACAGGTGTCACGAGCACGGGGCAGCCGGCTGCGGCCGCAGCGGATCTCGCGATCGCCGCAGCGAGCGCAGATGCCCAGCGAAAGGTCGACACGCTCATCCAGCGGTACCGCGAGTTTGGCCATCTCGCGGCGCAACTCGATCCACTGGGTACCACGCGTCCATTCCCAGATGTCTTGACCCTCGAAAGTGCCGGACTGAACGACGAGCACCTTGGATTGACCTTTGACGCCGGGACGCTTCCGATTCACTCGCCGGCAGTTCTTGGCGAAATCATTGGGCAACTCGAAGCGACATTCTGTGGTCACTGCGCAACCGAGTTCGTCCACTTGACGAACCTCGAGCAGCGCCGTTGGATTCAGCAGCGCGTGGAGCAGTCGAGAGGCAAGGCGAACTTCTCCGCAGAGTTGCAGCGACGCATCTTGTCACGGCTGGTTGACTCTGATGCATTCGAATCATTCCTCGCCATGCGCTATGTCGGCAAGAAGCGATTCGGTCTCGAGGGCGCTGACTCGATCATCCCGATGCTCGACCAGCTGATTGAAACGGGGGCGGCGCTTGGAGTGCGCGAGTTCTGTTTCGCATTCGCCCACCGCGGTCGGGTCAATCTGCTCACCAATGTCGTCGGCAAGTCATACGAGCAGGTGCTCACCGAATTCGAAGAGTCTTGGACCGCGTCCTTCGAGGGCGGCGGCGGCGATGTGAAGTACCACCAGGGGTTTAGTTCTGATCGCACCGTGGCAACTGGTTCTGTGCATGTGACTGCCTCTGCCAACGCGTCGCACCTCGAATTCGTGAACGGAATTGTGCTCGGTCGCACCCGCGCCAAACAAGACCTGCGCAAAGACAGCGATCGCCGCGAAGTCCTGCCAACGCTGGTCCACGGCGACTCATCTTTTCCAGGACAGGGTTCGGTCGCGGAGTGCTTCAACTTCATGAAGTTGCGTGGATACGACATTGGTGGAACGGTCCATGTGATCATCAACAACCAGGTTGGCTTCACGACGAATCCAGAAGACACATTTAGCGGGAACTACTGTTCGGATCTCGCCAAGGGTTTCGACGTTCCAATTTTCCATGTCAATGGCGACGACCCCGAAGCGTGCGTCTGGGCGATCCAGACTGCAACCGAATTCCGCCAGGCTTTCGGTCGCGACGCGCTGGTCGAACTCTGGTGCTTCCGCAAGCATGGTCACAACGAAACGGATGAACCCGCGTTTACCCAACCCCTGCTCTATCGCAAAGTCCGCGAGCATCTGCCCGTCGCGGCGACCTATCGCGATCGATTGATCGCAAAGGGCGTGATCTCATCGGTCGATGCAGCGGCACTCGTGTCGACGGTTCACGATCGCATGGATGCTGCGCAGAGCGCGATCAAGGCAACGCCTGTTTTCCCTGCTGTTACAGCGTTCGAGGGTCGCTGGAAGAAATTCAACCACGCCTACCACAACGATCGAATCGAAACAGGCGTCCCGCTTGCCACATTGACCAAGATCGGAACGCTGCTCTCGACGATTCCAGATCACCTCACTGCCCACAAGACCATCGCGCGCACTTTGAGTGGGCGAGGCGATCTCGGGGCCAATGCCAAGGTCGACTGGGCGACCGCTGAACTCCTTGCCTATGGATCGCTGCTCATGGATGGCGCGACCGTTCGAATCAGCGGCCAAGATGTCGAGCGCGGAACATTCAGCCACCGCCACGCGGTCGTGAACTGTCAGGACACGGGCGGTCGCTACAGCCCGCTGGCAACATTGGGTCGATTCGAGATTTGGAATAGTCCGCTGACCGAGAATGCGGTGGTTGGATTCGAACTGGGCTACGCCCAGACCGATCCGAATGCGCTCGTCATTTGGGAGGCGCAGTTTGGTGACTTTGCAAATGGCGCGCAGGTGATCTTTGATCAGTTCCTGACCAGCGGTGAGATCAAGTGGAACCGCGCCGCTGGTTTGGTGCTCTTTCTGCCGCATGGATATGAGGGCCAGGGGCCCGAGCACTCTTCGTCGCGGATTGAACGATTCCTGCAAATGGCGGCTGGCAATAATTTCGACGCCGTGTATCCATCGACAACCGCGCAGATGTTTCACGTGCTGCGCAGGCAATTGAAGCGCAATTTCCGAAAGCCCTTGGTGGTGCTCACCCCCAAGAGCATGCTGCGCCTGCCTGCGGCGCAGAGTGTTGGGTCAGAGTTTGTGCATGGCCATTTCCAGCGGGTGATTGATGACCCCGATGCGAGCAAGAGTTCGGTTGTGTCGCGCGTCTATTTCTGCAGCGGAAAATATTTCCACGAACTGCGGGCGCAGCGCGAACTGGCTGGCGATCGCACCAGCGCATTCGTGCGGCTCGAGCAAATTGCGCCCTTCCCCACCGATGAGATTGAGGTGCTCCTCAAGAAGTACCGCGGCGCCGAAATGCACTGGGTGCAAGAAGAGCCGCGAAACATGGGCGCCTACCGATTTGTCCAAGCCCAGATGCTCGATTGCTTTGGGGTGAATCCAAAGTATGTGGGGCGACCCGACAGCGCGACTCCAGCGGTTGGCTCAACCAAGGAACATGAGAAGCAGGCGCGGGCAGTGCTTGCCCAGATCTTCACGCCGTCGTCGAGCGGTGCGAAGTCCGCTGCCGCCCGAGCCGAGCCGCAAGCGGCGATCGAAACAGCTGCCCCGCGCGAAGAGACCGAACCAACGAATGATGGCAAGCCGGCGCGGGGCCGCAAGCCGGCAGCAAACAAACGCTAATGCGAGGAAGCACACAGGTCACCCATGGTTGAAGTCGTCGTGCCAAGCCCAGGAGAATCGATCACCGAAGTCACACTCGGAACATGGCGCAAGGGCGATGGCGAGTGGGTGGAGAAGGATGAATTGCTCAACGAAATCGATTCGGATAAGGCCACACTCGAACTGCTCGCCCCGGCCTGCGGCGCGATCCGCCTCGTTGTGAAGTCCGGCACCGAGCAAAAGGTCGGTGCGCTGGTGGCGAAAATTGACGAGGCGGCGAAGAGACCCGCTGGAGCGAAAGCGCCCGCTGCGACAATCGCGCCCTCCTCCAAGGTTGCCGAGTCGCCGGCGCGTGTCTCAGGTGTTGCCAAGAAACTCGCCGCAGAACGCGGGATCAAGCCAGAGACTCTGGCGGGGACCGGTCCATCGGGTCGGGTGATGAAGGTCGATGTCGAGGGAGCTGCGCCAGCGCCGACCGCGTCGCTTGCGCCTGCCGCAACTGGATCGCGCCTGGTTCGCAAGGAAAAGATGAGTCGCTTGCGCCAGCGGATCGCCGAGCGACTCGTGAGCGCTCAACACAACGCGGCCATGCTGACGACCTTCAATGAGGTCGACATGAGCGAGGTCATTCGGCTGCGCGCTGAGCACAAGGCGACCTTTGAAAAGACCCACGGCGTTGGTCTGGGATTCATGGGGTTCTTCATCCGCGCCTGCGTCTCGGCGCTGCAGCAGTTTCCCCGCGCCGGTGCATACCTCTCTGGTGATGAGATGGAGTTCCATGACTTCGTGGATATCGGCGTTGCCGTTGGGACTGAGCGCGGACTCGTTGTTCCAGTTCTGCGAAACGCAGAGGCGATGTCGCTGGTCGAGATTGAAAAGACGCTCAAGGCGATCGCCCTGCGGGCGCGCGAGGGTCGACTGACCGTTGAAGAAATGACTGGCGGAACATTCACCATCTCCAATGGTGGCGTGTATGGATCGCTGATGTCGACACCGATTCTGAATCCGCCGCAGTCGGCGATCCTCGGCATGCATGCCATCAAGAAGCGCGCCGTTGAAGATCCGCATAATCCGGGAACGATTGCGCTTCGGCCGATGATGTATCTGGCGCTCTCGTATGACCACCGCGTGCTGGACGGCGCAGAAGCCGTCGGATTTCTGGTTCATGTCAAGGACTGCATCGAAAACCCAGGTCGACTCCTCTTGGGGGTCTAGGAGTTGCAATGAAATCATCCCGACATTTGTCCATCGCCTATCTGCCCTTCCTCGTTGCTGGAATCTCCCTCGTGGCACTGCCGGTGGGTTGCGGCGAAGATGATCCCGCATCTTCACCGCCGACCAAGAATTCCCCGGCAGAGCGGGCTAAGACCAGTGCGGCCACGCCACCAGTGGTCACCATCGATCTGTTGAAGTTCACGACGCAGATCGGTACGGCCTATCAGGTTCAAGCCGATGCGTGGACCAAGATGGCCAAGGGAACTTCGCTCACTGCCGAGGAGACTTTGGCCTACTTTGAGTCACAACGAAGCGCTGCAGAGGCCGCGCTGGTCCTCTCGGACAATGTCGACAAGCACCCCCGTTGGCAACGACAGGTCTCTGAAGCACTCACAGCCAATGCCAAGAAGGGAATCATCGCCCAGATGCGGTCCGAGCGCGCGTTCGCGAAGGCGAAGAAGTCTGGGAAGGTTGGGACGATGACTGGCCAGTGTCCCGCCGACGTCAAGAAGTACATCGCAGACAACCATCTGGTCATCGCTCGAATCGTGCACACCATGCTCTCCTATTCGAAAGATGAGCTTGAAGGAACGGATTCGAAAGCGAGCGCGCCGGCCAATACTCCGCAGTCGCCCGCGAAGACTGCCGATTCGCCGGCGAAGACTCCCTGAAGCTCGTGCCAATTGGCTCGTGCGGTGCCGCGGGATGAAAGAAAACCTTCTGAGCTACCGGGCCTTTGATTGACTCGCTGGTCTCACGCCAGTGGATCGACCGCTGGCGGTCGGCGCGCGCGCCGCCGCAGTGCGCGCCCTCTCGTGCGTGGGGATCATCGCTGGTGCATCGGGTGATGACTCCGCTGCCAGATCACCATCGTCACTCGTGAACTCAAGTGCGGCGGCGATGCGATCCTTGGCATCGGCCGGAAGATCCTGACCCGACGCGAGAATCGCCTTGCGCCGCGCGGGCAACTGATCTGGTTTCACCCCCATGTACTGCAGCGATTCGTCGATCACATCGCGAACAACTGGTCCGGCAATCGATCCACCAAAGTGACCCTTCTTCTTGTCGGGATCATCGATCACGCAGAGAACCACGATTCGCGGAGCGTCGAATGGCGCGCCGGCAATGAAGTTGGCGACATACCGATCGTCGAAGTATCCCTTGCCCTGCCCGGCGGGCTTTGGAAGTTGAGCGGTCCCAGACTTGCCGAACATTCTGTAGAGCGCGCTCTGCGCCTTGCGGCCGGTTCCCTCGGTCAACACACCCTCCATCGCTGAGCGTGTTTCAAGGGCAATTGAATCTGGGATGACTGGCGTGCGAGTCGTCGCAACGACGCGACCATCTGCCCCGATCGGGAGTGCGATGCGCGGTTGCGGCATCCAACCGCCGGTGCAGAACGCGCTGAATGCGCGAACCATCTGCACGGGGGTCACGGCAATCTCGTGACCCATCGCGACGGATGTCTGTGTGTACTTCGACCAGGCACTCGGAAGCGTGACCAGCCCGGCAGTTTCGCCAGGCACGCCCAGGTGCGTGAGTTGCCCGAATCCGAATCGCGCCACGGCCAGCTCCTGCATCTGTTCAAAGGTCATCTTCTCGCCCGCGATTGCCATGCCGCTGTTGAGACTCTTGACGAGGACGGTTCGCCAGGTCACGGGACCGTAGTACTTCACATCGCGAATCAGGCGTCCGAAGGAAGTTCGGTGAGGACCATTGGTCGGTGTCTGCAGCCGCGCGTTGGGCGAGAAGATTCCAGCTTCTGTCGCCGAGGCCCACACGAACGGCTTGAAAGTCGATCCGGGTTCAAAGGGATCTGTGAGACAGCGATTTCTCCCCAGCGCAGGATCGATTCGGCGCGCCGGATCCGTGGTGACCTCTTTCCACCCAGCGCGCGAACGAAGAATGTCGACCATCGCCAGCACATCACCGGTTTGCGGATCGAAGGCGACGAGCCGCCCGCCACCGGCGTTGTACTGCCTGACCGCCTCGGCGAGCCGCCGTTCGGCGATGTCTTGCAGCACGACATCTATCGAGAGCCGCACATCGCCGCCATCATCGGCGGGAATGAAATTTCCATCGTCAATGTGAAGAACGTTGCGCTGCACATCGCGCAGGAATGTGAGTTTCCCATTCTTGGCACTCAGGGTTGATTCGAAGCTGAGTTCCGCTCCCGAGAGCCCCTTCTGCTCAAAGCCAACCTTGCCGATGACTGTTGCCGCCGCGGATCCCTGGGGATACTGACGGACGAGCTTGGACTCGATCCCGAGCCCATCGATCGCCAGGGTCTTGACGCCATCCAATTCGCTCTCGGAAAGATCGCCATCGAGCACGACATATCGATCGTCGGCGCGGCTGCGAAGCACAACCGAGATATCATCGGAAGACCGACCGAGAACTGAGCCTAGAGCGGTTGCAACCTCGGTGAACGGATCGATCGTCGCCACCGCTTGCGGATCACTTTTGAGTCCTTCGCGCATGCGATCGTTCCCCCGCTTCCAAATCGTTGCGGGATCGGCGAAGAGTCGATAGCCCACGACACTGGTGGCGAGGATCCGCCCGCGGCGATCCAGAATTCGACCGCGCGCCGCAAGTTCAGTTGATGTTGAAGTGCGCGATCCCATCGCTGGTTGAAGCTGCGATGGTGGCAAGGTCTTGAGTTGGGCGACACGGATGAGCGTTGCTCCGAGCGTCACAATGGTGAGCAGGACGACGCCGCGGGTGCAGTTTCGCAGACGCGGTGAGGGAATCATCCGCCAAACTCCACGCGGGTGGATCTATCAGCCTCAGTGCCGCGCATCGGCAGCGGCAACTCTTCGATGCGGTATGGAATGGCGCGCCAGCGGCGATCGAGTCGATGCACGGCTGTTCGGAGTTCCTCGGGACGGGTTCTGCGGGCGATCTCGGCGCGCAGTGACCAGAGTGTTCGCTCTTGTTCCAGCATCCGCCAGTGTGCCCGGGAGATGTCGCGCGCGAGTTCGTAGCGCTGCTGTCGCTGCACCAACACGCCGCAGGCGAGGATGCCGATTCCGACCACGATTGCCGCTACTTTCGCGAACACCGGGCTGCGCTCTCAACCATCGCGCGGGATGCGAAGTGACTTGCCGATCTTGAGATCAGTGGGGCTCTTGAGGCGATCTCGATTGGCATCGAAGATCAACTCCCACCGTTTCGACGACCCAAGTTCGCGCGCTGCGATCGCGCCGAGGGTGTCCCCTTTGCAAATGACATACTCGGCACTCGCAGTTGGCGTCTGCGTCACTTCGAGGGATTGCCCCGTTTGGTCCAAGGTGGTGGGGGCAACTGCCGCAACCTGTTCCTCACCGCGAAGCACACTGACCGAAGGCAATCGAATGGTCGTGCCCTTCCGCAACTTTGTTGGATTCGAGATAGTGCCTTGATTGAACTCGGCGAGTTCCTTCCAAAGGTTTCCGTTGCCGTAGCGCGTCTGGCAAATCTTGTAGAGGGTCTCTCCCTCCTTCAGCGTGTAGAGCTCTGCTGGAACTCCCTGAGGGAGTGGCATTGCCGTCGGCTCTGGAATCATTCCAGATGGAAGCGCGACCATGTCGCCTCCCGCCAGCGGTGTCCGCGCCAACTCTTGTGTATAGATAGTTCCGACTGGTTGAATGGAGACGCCGTCCCCAGTTCGCACCTCGCGGATGATTGTGTTCGCTGCCAGATCTGCGGCTCCGCGACGCTGGGTGGCAGAGAAATGATCCGAGACCAGGATCCCCACGAAGAGGAGCAATCCGAATCCCAGTACGACGGCAAGTTTGTGTTCACGGGTCATTGGCGCGACTTTCTTGTTGCGATTGCGGGTTGCGAACGGGCGGGCGAGTGAGACGGATGGTGCGAAGCTTTGCTGATCTTGCCCTTGGATTGCGAGCGATTTCTGAATCGCCCGCAACAACAGGCTTGCGGTTCACCCTTTGGACGAGTCCTTCGTCCGCGAGGCTGACGAATGTTTGCTTGACTTGGCGATCTTCCAACGAGTGGAAGGAGATCACCGCTACCCGTGCGTCCGTGGAGAGCCACCCGCCATCCGTCGACCGTATCGCACAAGCGACCGATTTCAGAAGCGCCTCCAAGCCTCTCAGTTCGTCGTTGACGGCGATCCGAAAAGCCATGAAGGTCCGAGTGGCAGGGTGCAATCGGGAATCACGAGCGCGCGAGCCATATGCCTCGCGCACAAGTCGAGCCAAATGCGCCGTGGTAAGAATCGGCGCTTGCATTCGACTTTGTGCAACTTTCCGGGCGATGATTCGCGCGAATGGATCCTCACCCAACTGAAAAATCAGATCAGCAATATCGGACTCCGAAAGCTGGGCGATGAGATCCGCCGCAGAGTATGGCGCGCTTCGATCGAGGCGCATGTCGAGCGCACCATCCTTCTGAAATCCGAAGCCGCGATCTGGTTGGTCGAGTTGATTGCTCGAGATCCCCAGATCGGCAAGCACCATGTCGGCGCAAATGCCTTGTTTCGTGGCGATTTCTGCCAGATTTCGAAAGTCGCCATGCACCGCCTCGACCTGCGAGTCTGGTGCGGATTCGCGCACGCGCGCGGCGGCGAAAGCAAGATTGTCGCTGTCGCGATCAAGCAAGAGAACGCGACCGGGATTGATTGCCGCAGCGATCGCCGCTGCATGACCGCCCCGCCCCGCGGTTGCGTCAATGAGACACCCGCCGCGCATGGGCGCGAGTGATCGCATGACTTCATCCAGAAGAACCGGGATGTGCCCGGGAAATGCCCCGCTCACGCCGCGGGATCCGACTGAGGCTGGAGCGCAGCTTCAGCGCGCTGCAGAAGTGCGACCTTGACTGCCACGCCGATCACCATCCCAAAGAACGCAATCCCAATCGCATACACAACGAGGACGCGTGTTCCAGTCAGCATCAGGATCGCGGCGAGTGCGACTCCGATAACTGTGAAGACCAGCGTGAGACCGTAGAGCGCGATGACAGTCGACTTCACGGATCCAAAGAGGCGCTTGACCTGATGGTGGATGTGCTGGGCGTCCGGAGTATTGAGCGGAACCCCGGCGAGTTTGCGGCGAATGATCGCGATGGTTGTATCGATGATCGGCAGTCCAAAGATGATGAAGCCGGCTACTACCAGGCTCGGCGATCCCTGTTCACCAAACAGGAGCACCGTCGTGACGCAGAGATAGCCAATCAGCAAGCTGCCGCAGTCTCCGAGAAAGATCACCGCAGGATTGAAGTTCCAGGGCAAGAACCCCAGCATCGTTCCCAAGAGTGCCATCGAGAGTGCCACGCGTACCCCCACCAGACTGGTGGCAGGATCTTCGATTGTCAGTGTCGAGGCGAGGAGCAGGCTGATGGCCAGGAATCCCGATGCCATGATTGCAGTCGATCCCGCGAGCAAGCCGTCGAGACCGTCGATCAGATTGGCGGAATTACAGCCGGCGATAATCACAAATCCGAGGAAGGCCGTACCGACCCAGTAGTAGAGGGTCACATTCGAGACCACCAGGCCCCCAATTTCGAAGAGCTGGTCTTCGGGTGTTCCAAGAAATGGTTGCAGGACGCCGGTCACTGCACCAATGCCGATGTCTGACGACGCGAGCGCGGCAGCCGCCACCAGTTGACCCGCGATCTTCAGACGGGCGTCCCACTTCCAGATGTCGTCGGCCAGACCGGTGAGCGCAATTGCGGTCGCGCCGACCAGGATCGAAATCGGAACCGGTGCCAGATCTGCAGCCTCGCCATCAATTGCGACATAGGAGACAAACATCGCCGCCATGAATCCGATGAACACCGCGAAGCCACCGAGATATGCCACGGGTGCCTTGTGATGCTTGCGGAGTTGGTCTGGCGCATCAATGACGCCAACGATGAGTGCCACGCGCCGAACGACTGGCGTCGCAGCGAGGGTGATCAAGAATCCTGCGATGAAGACTGGCGCATAGACATTCAGCATCTCCACGGCATTCACGAAGACCTCGTGAACCGGTGGCGGAGCCGGAGAAAGCAACTCAATCCGCGAGATCGCGTCCTGAAGTCGCATAGGGTCAGGTTGCTCCAGTGGGAGAAGAGGGCTTGGACTGCGGTGTCGAGTAATCGATCATCAAGCGGGCATTCTTGCGGTAGTAGCCGCCGGCGACCTGCTCTGGGCGAAGCAGCAGGGCGCCGATGAATCTCGCCCGCTGGAAACCGAGTTGCGACACGATGCGCGAAATGAGTCCGCGTTGGTCGCGCATCGCCCGAACGATGAGCAGCGACGCGTCGATCCGATTGGCGATCGCGAATGACTCAGCTGCGATCGCTGCGGGCGGTGTATCGACCAGTGTGAAGTCGTACTGCTCGCGCGCGAAATCCATGACCCTTGCCATCTGGTCCGAATCGAAGAGTTCAAGCGATCGAATCTGACCAGCGGTCAGGACATCGATCCCGTGGGCGGAGGTCTGGATCGCAGCAGCAAACTGTGCGCTTCCGGAAAGCACTTCGCCCAATCCGCTGGCATCCTCTGAGACTCCGAAGAGATGCGCGAGGGCTGGACGGCGAAAGTTTGCGTCGATCACCAGCACGCGCTTGCCAAGAACGCGCGCACTCGCGGCGAGGTTTGAAATGGTGGTTGTGGCTCCCGCTTCAGGCAGGGCTGAGAACACCCCAACCACCTTGGCACCCTGCTCGACGAGCGCCTTCGAGAGATTGATCGATGATTGCCGAAAGCTCTCTGCCAGAACTGAATTGGCAGATACGCGAACCACGAACGCGACGCTTTCGGGCATGGATTCGTCATCGGCAATGTCGGGGATCACTCCCAACAACTTGCCACCCGTCAATCCCGCCAACTCACTCGCAACACGAACGCGTTGATCGAACAACTCTCGGACGAAGATAAGACCGACCCCAAACATGAAAACCGCGAACCATGCTCCGGGGAGCACCACCTTCCAATTCGGAAACGCGATTTCGCGCGGCGTGAGACACTGCTGCGCGATTTCGACGGGGATGGAATCGGCGCGGGCGCGGGCGAGTTCGAGTTCACCGATGGTCTTGGCAAGGTCACCACGCTCCTCTTCGAGGCGCTTCTGCAAATCCTTCTTTGCCTCCACCTCAGCGACGCGCGATGCCAACTCTTCCACGCGGGTGCTCTCCGCCTCAAAGTCAGAAATCTGCTTTTTCATGAGGTCTTCGAGTCCGGCCTGACGATCACTCACCGACTTGAATTGGCCGTTGAGATCCTGCCTGACGATTTCACTTACGGCGCGCTGTTTCGTCGCGAGTGCCGACGCCAGAAGTTGGGTACTCGATCGAACCTCGGGGTGCTGCGGTCCAAACCGAACCTTCTTGCTCTCGAGGCCGACCGTGATGTCATTGATGTCCCGTGAGAGTTGCAGGATTGGCGGATCGTTCTCGGCCCGTCGCACATCGTCCTCCGACGCCTCGAGTCTGCCCGTCAACTTGGCGTCAAGCTGCATGCGCTGCGTCTTGATCAGACTGAGATCCATGGTTGTTTCTGCAATTCGCCGCTGCAGTTCCTCAAGACCGCGTTGGGTTTGCTGGGCGTTCTCCTCGAATGAGGGAAGATTCTCCTCGGTAATGAAGCGTCGGATCGACGCATTCATGTTGGCGATCGCCTGATCAAGTTCGGATTGCTTTTTCTGAAAGACAGACTTGGTGGCATTGAACTTCTTGTCACTCTCAGACTTCAATTCTGTGAGATAGGTGTTAGCCACCGTATTGAGAAGGATCGGCACATCACCAGCGGTATGCGCCGACCAATAGAGGGCGAAGAACTGCGTTCCGCGGCGATGACCTGAACTTATCTCGTCCTCGAGGTCGTCCACAGCATCGTCAACCATCAACTTGCCGTCGTCGTCAAGATAGCCCTCGTGCCACTTCGTCTTGAGAATGTCGCGATTCGAGACGGCCGCCACCAAGATGTTGCGGGTCACCATTTGTTGCGCTTCGGTCTGCGCGAGTCGAGCGACTGTTTCTTCTTGGGTGATTGCCTCGCCGAAGATCTCCTTGGCATCGCCGAGCTGCGGCCGCAGCCGGAGCACCACACTGCCGCTGTAAATGGGATAGCTGAACTGCGCACCCACCTGAAAGATCCCGGACGCAAAGATTGCCACGACGCCCCAGAGACAAATCCGCTTCCAGTTCTGGCGAAGAATGTGCAGCGGATCGATCGTCGCCGTTCGCGACACGGGTCGATTCGGCGCCGCGGCGGGTCGGGGCGCGCCCGTTGACGGCTGCGCTCCTGCTGGTGAACTCGGTTGGTTTGGCGGCATTGTAAAGCTTTCGCTGCGATTATCCGCCTGTGGAGTCGCCGAGTGTCTTCGTCAGTTCATCGATTGCGCGTTGCGCTTCGGGGTCGAAGCGCAACGCCTTGGCGCGATTCAAAGACTCGACGGCTTCGCCCCTTCTTCCTGCGGCGAGTTGAGCTGCAGCGAGATGCGCGAAGACGATCGCCGAAGGTTGGGCTCGCGACGCGCGGCGCAGCAGTGTGATTGCTTCTGGAAGTTCGCCGATCTTGAAAAGGGCGAAGCCAAGCGTGTCCATCAAGTCTGCATTCGCGAGGTTGACTGCGAAGGCACGGCGCGCCCGCTCGACCGACTGCGAAGCCTTGTTGAGATAGGCGGCCTCGAGGAACGCCAGATTGTTGAGTGCTGCGAGATCCTCGGGATGAATGGTCAGTGACTCTTCAAAGGCCGCAGCCGCCTCGGCGAAGTGATTCGCCCGGTACTTCGCGGCTCCAAGAACCCGCAGCGCATTGAACTTCTCCTCGTCATTCGAGGCGAGTGACAACGCCTTCACTGCATACTCCTGCGCCTTTGCAGAAGCTGCTGGCCCCAATTCGAGGTACTGCTGTCCCATCGACCGGCAGAGCGCGCTATCTGGGCTGTGGCCACAGGCGTCCAGCACAAACTGCTCCATCTGCGCCGACTCTTCTGCACTGAACAGGCTGGCGATGCTCATAACCCATTGATCCGTCAGACCGCCCTTGGCAATCGAGACCACCTTGTACATTTCGCGGAGCTGCACCCTGCCCTGCGTTTTCTGCAAGTCATTGTCGGCCGATCCAGCGATCGCCGCAGCACCGAGCATCTGAAGAAATGGGTCGGTGTTGGCGTACTCGGCGATGACCCGCAAGTCTGCGAGCACGGTGATGAAGTCGGGTGGGCGATTCATGATGCGAATCACAATCGCCTTGGTGAGGTCACTCGGATTCTTGGTGATCGCGAAGATCCGCTCGTAATCGCTTGCGGCATCGAGTTTGAGGTCGGCCGCGAAGTGTGCTTCTGCGAGCGCCTGAAGCCAAATTGGATTCCTCGGTTCGATCTTGATGGCATCGTCCGCAGTTTGAACCGCTCCGATGGAGTCACCGGCCATCAGTTGGTAGCCCATGAGGGCCCGCCGAGCGTCGTTGTTCCGTGGACTCTGCTCGACAAACTGCCGAATGCTGTGCGTCGCGGCAGGGAGATCGCCACCATCAACCAGGATCGATGCGAGGAGTCTTGTGGCTGGCCAATAGCTTCCTTGCAATTGGATCGCTCGCGCGATGTCAGACTTCGCTGATTGCAGATCTTCCGCCGTCCCCGTGCGTTGATACCGCCGCTGAAACGTTCCGGCACGAACCACAAACGGAAGCGCGCTCGCTGGGTCGAGTCGAATCGCGGCGTCCATGGCAGCATTGAAGTTACCTGTGATCGTTGTGAGTTCCGCCGGAGTCAACTTATTGAACGCTTCGTCGAGTTCTGCGGCGTAGAGATCAGCGGCGAGAAGACGATCGTTGAAAGTCACTGTCGAGCCCCCGAGTTTCTCCAGTTCCTCGCTCATCGATTTCGCTCCCGCGAAGTCGCGGGTTTCGAGTCGCAGCGCGGTAATGAGTCGCGCCAAATCCACTGTCGGGTGCTTCGCATGCGCTGCATTGAGAACCTCCAGCGCGCGGGCCGGCTGATTGCGATCCGCCCAGAGTGACGAAACGATGCGTGAGACATCGGAGGTGACACTCTCGTCGAGCAGAATCGCCTGCTCAAAGCTATTGGTCGCCTCCGTGCTTCGGTTGCGTTCCAGTTGCAGTTCTGCCAGTTCGAGCCAGGCCTGCGGCCGACTGGGTCCAGTCACCGTCTCAGCGCGATTTGTGAAGAAGGTCTGGGCTTCCTCCCCCCGTCCGGCGCGCTGCATCGCTGCGCCGAAGACTCGAATCGTGACACGATCTTCTGGATTGATGGTTAGCAGCCGATCGAAAATTGTGGTTGCCTCACGCGCCTGGATTTTCCCCAGCAGTTCAAGTTCCTGATCCTGCCGTTCCTTCCCGATCCCAATCCACTCCCGCTCTGCATATCGCTCGGTTCCATCGGGATTGAGGAGGAGTTCCCGCGATGGCGCTGTTTCGATGAGCAGCCGCATGAGTTGGCGGGCATTTTCGCTCTCGGCCGGACGCAGGGTGTACATGCGCCGTCGCTCTAGGATGCTGCCCGCGCGGCTGCCATAGAGGGCCTCAAGATCGTAATAGGCGTTTCGAATCTGAATCGATTCTGGCATCGCCAGCATGGCAGATCGCAGCACGGCGCGTGCGTCATCGGTCTTTCCGCTTCGGGCGAGGTGCGCCGTGTAGAACTGAACTGTCAGCGGATCGTTCGGACGGCGTTCGTAGGACAGTGCATACGCCTCGCGGGCTCCCTCGACATCGCCGGCGCGTTCGCGTGCGAATCCCAGCAAGCGATACACCACGGATGATGCGCCCGGGATGCTTTGGGCTTGCTCGAAGAACCTGACCGCTTCTGAAAACCGCTTTCGATCCAGTTCGATTCTCCCCCTCAACAGCAGCGCAATTGCGGGATCCTTGCAGTTCTTCTCGGCCAACGAAACCAGCTGATCGGCCTGCTCAGGGTTGTTGGCGAGCAGCGACTCGCTGTAGAGACGGTCGAGCAGAACCGGATTCCCTGGCGCGACCGCGATCGCCTTGGCGATCGCCTCCTGAGCCGCCGTCGTCGCGTGCGCGAACTGCAGTTCGAGTTCTGCTTTATCAGCTTTCGAATCGGTCTTGAGCCGCTGCTTCAGATTCTCGCGCAGATTGGTCAAGCCAACCACGAGATCGACGGCTCTTGCCTCTGGCTTCGCCTGCTCTCCATTGGCGCCAGGCAAGTCAACAAACGCCACAACGCGATCCACGGGAGAAGGAATTGAGGAGAGCACACCGAGATGCTTCAGTCCTGTGTCGGTCGGATTGTCGACGAGATAGTTGGCGAGCAACTCTTGGGCTTCCGTGATTCTTCCTGCAAAGAGAAGCCACTGGCAGATCGTTCGCCGCAGCCGAAGATCGGCTGGGTACTTCGTCAACGCCAGACGGATGTGCGCGATGGCATCATCGATCTGCCCCTCGCTCGCGAGTAGTTCACCATCACCGAGAATCTTGATGACCGGGTCTCCCATGTTGAGTTCGCCCTCGTCTGCCGATCGCGCGATGAGATCGAGGAGTGTCTTGGCTTCGGCATCATCGGGATCGCGATCCAGAAGCGTCTGGATCGATCGCTTCGCATCATTCTTGCGACCGAGACTCGCCTCGATTCGCGCCCGGACATAATAAAACTGCCCGATGAACGGATACTCGTCAATCGCCTGATTGACCCGAACTAGGGCGGCGCCCTGCTCGCCGCGCTCAACAAGACTGATCACCGAAACGAGATAAAGACTCGCCGAGACCTTCTTGTCGCGCGCGAAGACCTCTTCGAGCTTTGTGACCGCCGTGAGATAGTCCCCGTCTGCGAAGGCCAACTTCGCGTCGGCGCGAATGAGCGCGAGTTCGCCATCGCGACCGGCAACGCCAGCGGCGAGTCGATCGCGGGCAACCTTGAGCGCTTCCCGGGCGACAATGCGTTCCGCAGGAGCCTTGCCTGCTTGCCAATTGGAAAACTGGATCTCAAACATGTCGTCGAGTGCACTCACGCGAATGTCGTCGTTGAAGGCTGCCAGAATCGAAACCTTCGGCGGTGGAGCGGCGAGAACCCTCTCAAACGCTGCATTTGCTTCGGCGAATTGCCCGGCAGACTGATGCAGCTTGGCGATCGAGCGCATGAGCAGGAGTGTGTTGGGAAACCGATCGCAGTAGGCCTGATCGGCCATGATCATTCGGTTGGTGACCGTCGGATCCTCCAGCGCGACAACCAAATCGCCGAGGGTCATGAGTTCATCCAACGATAGAGATGTAGCTGTGCCAAGTTCAGCCGCGTTCGTGTCGCCTCCCTTCCAGAGCAGCGGATCCAGAATTGTATGGATCGCGCCGGGGGTTGCCAGCGGATTCTTGCGCCGCCGCTGCGCCACAAGGTGCTGCACTTCGGCAATTGCGAGCAGCGAGCTGCTTGGGTTGGAGGCCTTGGCCGTCTCGAGCGCCGCAGCGAACTCGGCCACCCGCAATTTGGATTCGTCGGGGCGATTGGCGAGTGCCAACTGGTCTGCGTCAGCCGAGAGATAAGTGAGCAGGTTCGCCCACAGGACATCGTTCTTTGGAAACTCCTTGAGGAAGGCCGCAACCTCAGTTTCGGCTGCCGCCCGTTCGTCGCTCATAAGAACTGTTCCCAGATTCAGGAGTGCATCAAGTCGAATTTGCCGAATGGCGAGAATGTTTGGTTCTCCCTCTGGAAGTCTGCCGAGTGCTTCGTCGCATGCCCCGGCAATGCTCTTCCAGATGCCTGCTTCAGGAAACAGATCAGCTTGCTCTGAGAGTGAATTGATGAAAGTGAGCCACTGGATTCCGTCGAGTGGTGCGGCTCGCGTGCGCTTCTGCAGCAGAAGATCGCGCCGCCGGTTGAGTTCCATCGCATCGCCCGATGTCTTTGGCGTCATCAATGCCAGCGTGTCAAGCATCTTCTGCGAATACCCAAGGTCATTGGGCTTCTTGCTCACGGCGCGGCCGTATCGACTGATCGCCTGCTGGAACTTCTTGTACGCCTCATCGGCATCACCCGCGGCTTCGGCGGCCTTCGCTTCGACGACGAGTGCGTCGCCAAGGTGAATGTTCCGTTCTGGTGCAGCCGAATAGGACCAGTAGTAGATGCCCCCGAGCACCACGATCGCGAAGACGACGAATCCACCGACCAGGATCAGAAACTTGCGATTGAGCTTTGTCTTTTGAGGGGACTTTGCCATAAGTTAGGACTCCTGCGATTGAGAGAGTTCAAGGGCTGCCCAGTCGGGCAAACGACGCATCAGAATCGGTAGCAATTCAGCGAACAAATCAGCGGTGAGCGTCTTCCAGCGATCAACGACCTTGCCGTCATCTGGAAGCACCGCTGAAAACTGCACCTTACAGTAATACGCGTAACGGTTCGATAGGTCGAATGCGTAGGTTCGTACCACATACGGCGACGGCGTGAGCCGACCATTGGCGATGAAGAGATAGCCGCCGACGAGGCGGTGTTCCGGTGATTTCTCGTCTTGGAAGACGGTCACCGATGCTTCTGTCTCGCCCACCGGCAAGAGCACCATTTCCGCGCGGCGCGTGACGGGGTCCACCACCTGGACCCGTGGATAGGTCTCCCCCGTCGCCAAGCTCTTCACCCCCGAATTCAAATCCCATTTCGATCGATCGACCGGAAGCAGAACCGTGGTTGGCTGATTCACCATCGTCAGCCCTGCCGCGCCCCAGCAGCGTTCGGGCACATGGGGGACGGCGTCCACCATGCCCGTGTAGTAGGCGATGTGCAGATTGATCAGCCCTTTGGCGGGATCACCATCAATGGCGTATTGCCTGTCGAGATAGAAGTTCGTTCCAAGGCTTTCGACCATCGCCTCTCCGAGCCGCGACTCGGCGCCGACTCGCTTCCACGCTCCCAACTTGGTTGGGATCGTGTCCAGCGATTCGCGCAATGGCACTGCTTCCTTGCGTAGATGAATCTCGAGTGCCGCGACGCCGGCGCGAAAACCGACCGCGGATGCGATCAGCAGCGCCACCACAGCCGCGAATGCCAGGCGAATGGATCCTTCAAACCGCAAGCGATCCCCCTTTGGCATCGGTCATGAGGTTTCGAATCCCCCAAAGTGTGCCGAGATAGAGAAAGAGCGCCGGAAGCATCCACACAAAGCCGACCAACTCGTGAAACTCACCATCGACAAAGTTGGCGTCGAATTGGGTGAGGACTCCCATCGATGCGACGCGAATCATGTTGACCAGGATGGCAATCGGCACGCCGAGCAAGACCAGCAGAATGCGCTGCCAGGCGATGGTGAGGTTGGTATAGGCCAAGAAGACGCCCAGAGCGAGGAATGCCACCAACATACGCATGCCGGAGCAAGCTTCAGCGACATTGAGCGGATGTGGGACCCCGTCAGACCAAACGGTCAGCGTGTTGCCGCTTCGATCGACATCGGTTCCGATCACGACGAGGAGAAACTGCGCGCCCACGGCCGCAATGTCCTGCATTTGGAAAGTGACCTTGTTGAGGAGCACTTCCGAAAGAGTCTGACCGAAGAAGCAGGTGAATGCGATCGGAAACCAGAGCCAGCGCATCGCTGCTGAACCGAAGAGCAACCAGACGGTGCCGAAGAGCGCCGAGGCGATCCCCAGCGACATGCCGTTGTGGTGGTAGAGCGGCTTGGGTCCAAAGACGCAGAGCATGTACCAAGCGACTCCCAGCGCGATAGGAAGAAGCCCCCACCAGTTCTGCCGAAATGGTTGGAGCTTCCGCAACTCATCTTGCCGCAACCAGACGAAGTAGCCAGCAACGAATGGGATCACCAGCGTGTGACCCCAATCGCTCGGTTGCGACCAAGCAAAGCGAAACTGCTGCTGGAAGAAGTCCGAAAAGACCACGCCGAAGAGTGCGATCAGGATGATGGCTCCACCGATAGCCAGCGCAGTTGACGCAACGACTTCCTTCGAATCGGCGGGGCTTGTGGCGATGGTTGGATGCAGGGTCGACAAGGTATTTTGACTATTGTGGCATACCGCGGGATCGCTTGGAGTGTTCGTCACTTTGACCCCCTCGCATCAGGGAATTGTCGCGTTATGGATTGAGGAAGCCGTTCTCAGGTGGCGCGCCAAACACATCGTTCCCGAAGTTTCTGTCGAGGAGAAAGCCGAAACCGTAGGTCATGCGAAGACCATTTCGGAAGACAGCCAGCGGGGTTGCCCAGAAATTAGTTCCGATAATAATATGATCATCCTTCTTGAGGACGATGTCCGGCTCACCCATGTTCCTGATCGCCGTCAGGTTGATTCGAATTGCCGCTTCGCGCCCGCCGGGCAGACGGCGCACGAGATCGACCCGTTCTGGGATCGCAATCTGCGTGAGTCCTCCCGCGGTGGCGATGAGGCGGCTGAGGGTCAGTCGACCATACGACGGCAGATTGAAGGACCCCGGCCGCGAGATCTCGCCATCGATGTAGACCACACCGATTGGCGGGAATTGCAAGTAAATCTCGTCGCCGGGTCGGATGACAATATTCTGAGATTGATCGCCGCGCACCAGCCGGTCGTAGTCCACCTCGATAATTCGCGTCTTGAATGCGGCGCGGGGATCCGCCATTTCAGAAACCGCGCCGGAGCGTGTCGATCGATTCGTACGCGCAGCGCCGGCGGTCAGGGGCACCCCAGGCTGCGCGGGAAACGACGGATCTGAAATCGAAACAGGTTGCTTGGGGGCGTTCACACCGCGCAGGCGAATCCACTGCTGACTGTTCACATCAAAGATGAACGAGTCTCCCTCGTTGGCGAGTTGTGATGCGGCGGTTCGCTGCGTTGCGGATTGCGGATGAATTGTCGGCGAGTCAATGACTGAAACCGGCTCGAGTGTGTCGATGTCGATTGGTGGCGGACTCTGTGCGCCGCTCACGGATCCAGGGCTTGGTGGCGAGGCTGGTGCGGGCTCGGGCGCTGGTGTCGGTACTGCTTCGGGCGCCGGTGTCGGCGCGGCGACCGGCGGAATCCCGCCGCTCAATTTTTCGATGAGCGACTCAATGTCAACTGGAACTATCGGTGCGCCAACACCTGTATTCGTGGGAACTTGCGGCACAATGGACCCTGGCTTGGTGGAATCCCGCTCCGCGGCGGTGGCATCTGCAGCGGCGGCTTCTTCGGTTGAAACTTCGGTCGACATCGAACGGATGATCAGAACTCGTTCAGTGACAACATCGGCTCCACCGGCGAGGGCGATCGCATGAGTCAAGCGAAAGTTCGGCTTGTTGAGGGCGAAGATTCCAGCATTCTGGATCGCTCCCTGAATCGTGAACTCGAAACTGCGACCCTCCTGGATGTCAACGGTCACGACTGGACTCCTGATGAACACCTCGAGCTTCGCCCGAATCGATTCACGAAGCTCTTCGATCGTCAGCCCGGACGCCTTCACCTCGTTGATCGTGGGAAGTCGGATGTATCCACCTGGATCCACGACTCGAACGGCCGCTTCAGTCTTGCCCTGGGCGATGAGTTCGTAGATTTCCACCGCGAGCACATCGCCCGCGGCGAGGCGGTACTGCAAGCTGTTTGGGACAAGATCCTGTGGCTCTGGAGGACCGTTGATTCCCAGTGGCACTTCGGCTGGTTCGATGACATCGATTCGCTCGAGCACCGGCATCGTGGTCGGTGTGTGCTCGTAGTACCCCGTCACACTCGGATTCATGTAGGAGTCGGTTTCACAACCGAACGAGACAACCATCGCCGACCCGAGGGCGAGCTGAAGCATCAAAGATCGGCGTCGAATAACAAACTTCACATCAAGTCCCTTGGTGCACACCACGAAGGTGGAGAGTAACGAATTGCCCGAAATGGAAGGGATTGCCCCCCGCGTCAGACTCCAACAAGGTCCTCCAAGACCGCCATCCGCGCAGCGACCCCATGCGTGACCTGACGCAGAATGCGACTTCGTTGCGGATCATCGGCGACACCATCATCAATTTCGATTCCGCGGTTCATCGGTCCAGGGTGAAGAATGATTACATGCGGCGCGAGACGGGCGACTCGATCGGGGGTGAGACCAAACATCTGTCTGTAATCGCTTGAGATGGCTCCTCCAGCGGCTCGTTCGAACTGCACACGCAACATCATCACAGCATCGACCCCTTCGAGGGCACGATCCAGATTGCTCATCGTCGTTACGGTGCCCGATCCTTGTGAAATTCGCTCGAATGCTTTGGAGACCAGAGTCGGCGGTCCGACGAGTCTGACGTGTGCGCCGAGGGTTGCGAGTGCGTGGGTGGCGGATCGCGCCACGCGACTATTGGTGATGTCGCCGACGATGGCGATGGTGCGACCCTCGACCGACCCGAACTCTTCCATCAGGGTTGACACATCGAGGATCGCCTGCGTTGGATGCTCGTGTCGGCCATCTCCGGCATTGATGACCGGGCACTTGACCCCGTCGGCGACCATCTTTGCGCCACCCGAGACAGCGCAGCGCACGACGATTGCCGCGACTCCCATGCATTCGATGTTGCGGGCTGTATCGACCAGCGACTCGCCCTTGCTGATGCTTGATCCGCTTGGGGTGAGATTGAAGACCTGACCACCCAGACGGTGAACGGCCGTCTCGAAACTGCAGCGAGTGCGGGTGGAATCCTCGAAGAAGAGGTTGGCGATCACGCGACCGTTGAGTGCGGTGCGATTGGGGGATCGGCCCTCCGCCACGGGCACATTCTTGCGGGTCGCTTCAAGAAGCCGCAAGATTTCTTGGCGGGGAAGCTCTGCGATCGTGAGGAAGTCTGCCATGATTGGGTGGGATTCAGTGGACCTTTGCCAGAGGCGATAGTAGGTCAAGAGCCTGCGAAATGCTGCGAATCGCGATGATCTCGCCGCCATGCCGAAGGATCGAATCGCTCTGAGCCGCTGGGACGAGAACCGTCTTGCATCCTCGGCGCATCGCCTCTGCCATCCGTTGATCAAGCAGACGAACCGGTCGAATCTCGCCTGAAAGACCGACTTCGCCTAAGACCGCGACTGCCGGTGGGAGCGCCCGCGAAAGATGCGCGCCGGCGATTGCCAGACAGACCGCGAGATCTGCCGAGGGCTCGACGATGCGCAGACCGCCCGCCACGCTGGCGTAAACGTCCTGATCGGCGAGGCGCAGTCCACCATGTTTTTCGAGGACCGCAATCATCATCGAGAGTCGACCGCTATCCATGCCACTGGCCTTGCGCTTGGCACTACCGAGAAATCCAGAAACGGAGAGGGCTTGGATTTCTGCAAGCAGAACGCGACTTCCGGCCATCACAGGGGCGACGGCTGTTCCGGTCCGAGGTTCGGTGGCATTGGCGGCCGCGAGCGCCCCCTCATCGACTTCGGTGAGTCCCTCGCCAGTCATTTCGAAGAGACCGATCTCGTGGGTTGATCCAAATCGATTCTTGGTGGCGCGCACGAGTCGATAGGCGTGGTGGCGGTCGCCTTCGAAGGAGAGAACCACGTCGACGAGGTGCTCGAGCAACTTGGGCCCAGCGAGATCGCCCTCCTTGGTGACATGGCCAACAATGAAGACAACGGTGCCAGTGGTCTTGGCAAACTGCACAAGTTCGAGGCAGCAGCGGCGCAGTTGGGTCATCGATCCGGGGAGTGCATCCGCATCGTGGCGGTGAACGAGTTGGATGCTGTCGACGGCGACAACCGTTGCGTGAACCCGGCGTGCTTCGTTGGTAATGCGCGCCACGGAACTTTCTGCCAGGAGAAAGAGATTCGCCTCGCGCGTGGCGCATTTCGTGTCGCCGAGGATTCGCTCCGCCCGCAGTTTGACCTGTTGCGCGCTCTCTTCACTGCTGGCATAGAGGACCCGTTCGCCGCGAGCTGCCAAGGCCGCGAATGCCTGCAATAGAAGCGTGGATTTGCCGATTCCGGGATCGCCGCCCACCAGGATCGCGCTACCTGGCACCACTCCGCCGCCGAGGGTGCGGTCGAATTCCTTGATGCCCGTCGGCAGACGGGGCACTTCAAGCGGCGAGATTTCTGCCATAGGAAGTGCCGATGGTGCGGCGCCATCTGGCGCGACTCGACCGGAGTCTGCATCGGCCACCTCGTCGGCTTGAAAGGCTGCGACGGAGTCCCAGGTGCCGCACTCGAGACATCGACCAGACCAGCGCGGCGAGACGGCGCCACACTCGTTACAGAGGAAACTGGTCTTGACCTTTGACACGCGAGAGAGTCTAGAGGCGGTTTGCGCGCGGCTCGCCTTTGCCGAAAAAGTGCGTGAAAAAAAGCGCAGGCGCCGGTCGAGTCGGAGTTCGGTCGGCGCCTGCATCAAACAGAAAGGTGATCGTCATGCGTCGCGCAACCGCGCCGCGCGTGAACTGTAATCGCAGTCGATGCGATTGCGCAAGTTGGAGTCAGCGAGTGCGGTGTCGCATGCGCGAGACCCAGAGTCCATACTCGAGTATCGAATGCCATCGCTCGCGACGGGAAAGGGACGCGGCGTGGGATCCAAATGCTGTTTCGGTTCGCCATGTCCAGTACTTGCCACGGAGCCGAAACTTCGTGGCGGCGGCTAGACGACTCAGCGCGACGAGTGCGCGAAGTGTTTCGAGGGGCGAGAGTCGCATCGATTCGTCATCCGTGAAT
>SIAB01000017.1 GCA_009692015.1 Phycisphaerales bacterium | reverse complement strand
TTGAGTTTGGTGATCGCCTCGCGCACGCGCGCGACGACGGGATCCCGACTCGCCTCGGGCCCCAGCGCGTTGGCCTCTTCGATCAAGTTGGCGAAGAGATCGAAGATGATCATCTGATCCATCGTGTTTCCCATGCCGGTGTCGGCGGTCGATCCATCGGGGAGCCGAAACGAATTCTCGGGCGACGAACTCGGACCACTCACCAGTTTGCCACTCGCCGGATCGACCGTGAGGTAATCGAGATAGAACTCTGCGGCACCGCGCAGGAGTGGAAAGGCGCGCCGGCGCAGGAATGCCTCGTCGCGACCGAAATCCCAGTGATCATGCACGGTCTGTGTCATCCAACCCCCGCCGTGGGGCCAGAGACCCCACACGGTGAGTGGTCCCATTGGCACTGCACCACACCAGGCATCAGTCGCATGATGTGCCATCCAACCCTGCGCTCCATACATAGTGCGCGCAACTTCTTCGCCGCGCAGTGCCAGGCGATCGATAAAGTCAATCACGGGATCGACTGTGGACGCGATGTTGAGCACCTCAGCCGGCCAGTAGTTCATCTGCAGGTTGATGTTGATGTGGTAGTCAGCATTCCACGGTGCTTCGAGATCGTCGCACCAGATTCCCTGCAGATTGGCTGGCAAACCACCGCGCACGCTTGACGAGATCAGCAATGCCCGGGCGTACTGGGTGTAGAGCGCGACAAGTCCAGGATCGCTGGCATCGGGGTTCGTCCGCAGCCGAGTGACTCGTTCATCGGTTGGCAGTTGCTCAGCCTCGACACTTGGCGGACCAAGTTCAATGTCGAACTGGTCGAACCGTGTGTGCCAGGCGCGTTCGTGATCGGCCAGCATCTGTCGGCGCTCGATTGGAATTGCGGCGATCGACTCTGCGAGAAGTGACTCGACCGCAGGGCGCGCGACTTGACTTCCCGCGCGCATCGCGGCGAGTGCCGCCTCGCGCTGCGCCCCCACAAAGGGAAAGTCTGTGGCGGCCACCACGATGATGTTGACCGCATTTGCAGCGCGAACAACGATGGTGTTGCCCTCGACACCAATCGATCCGCCCTCGGGCTCGATCAGAATGTCCGCGCCAAACTGCACGCCGATCGCGGCGCTTGGATCGGTGCCACCGCGCAGATGGATGACCCCGCGTGCGTCGTGGGTATCCGCGACAATCGCCAGCGGGCTGCCCGTGCTCGACGGTGGACGATCGAGCCTGATCCGCAGGAAGATCCCCTCGTGGTCTTCGCTCTCTTGCCGAATGACAATGGCGTTGATGGCGTGCGAGGCGTACACCCTGCGCACAACTTGAAAGGTGCGCTCGCGCCAGGCCGTCACCGTAACCCCCGTCGAAAGATCGAGCCCGCGGCGATAGTCGATGGCATCGACGGGCATCGGCGACTCGAGTCGAAGATCACCCAGCGTTTGATAGGAATCGCCAGGCGTCGGACGCATCATCGTTTTCGTCGCGAGATCCTGGGCCTGCTGGACGATCCCATCGAAGAGCAATTCGCGAATGCGGGGAAGTTCTGCGGCGGACTTTGGCGTCGCGAATCGATTTCCATCGCCCTCCCAGAGTGATCCCTCATTGAGTTGGATGCGCTCCTCACGCACCCCGCCGAAAACCATGGCGCCGAGCCGTCCGTTTCCAACCGGAAGTGCTTGCGTCCAGGCTTGCGCAGGCGCGGCGTACCACAACACCATGCCACCCGGCGCAATGTCCTGTGATGGGCGAATCGTGCAGCGCGGCGGCGGCGCCGTGGCGGGCGGCGCAGTTGTCGCCGCTGTCGCCGATGATGATGGCGCGTCGCTCTGGGCGAGCACCACAGCGACAATCGCCAACGCGATCACGGGTCAGTCCGTCTTCGCTGCGCGCAGGGTCACTTCCACCACCATCTCATCAGTGCCGCGCTTGAGCTTGACCTTCACCACATCTCCAGGCTTGTGCTCGCGCAGCCGCGACATCAAGTCAGCGGGACCCGTCAACGGCAACTCGCCCCATCCAATCAAGAGATCGCCTTGCAAGATGCCGGCATCGGACGCGCTGGTTTCGGCGCTGACTCCCTCAACACGAACCCCTTCTATCTCGCTTTCGCCATACCCGGGCATCACGCCGAATCGAACTTTGTTTCCGGGTCGCCCAGGTGTTGCCGCCCCATCATTCGATGCGAACTCAAACTTGTCGGCGCGTGTTGCCATCATCTTGAGCAGCGATTCGGTCAGCGCCACGACTCGGGCCGCGCCCTGCGGATTCACCGTGTAACCATGATCGGTTGGCTTGTGATAATCGTTGTGCGATCCAGTAAAGAGGAAGAGAACTGGAATACCGGCGCGATAAAAACTGGCATGATCGCTGGGGCCGCGACCCGATGGATCGGCACGAATCGTCAATCCGCTCGCATCGAAAATCGGTCGAAGATCGTTCATGAAATCCTTGGCGGTGCCGGTGCCGCTAATGGCAAGTTCGTCATTGCGCATCCGACCAACCATGTCGAGATTGATCATCGCCTGCACCTGCTCATTCTTGAGGGTAGGGTGCTTGGTCCAGAAGTCGCTGCCGTTGAGTCCAACTTCTTCGGCACTGAAACCCATAAAGAGCACAGATCGCATCTCGGCTGGTGCCTCGTCCGATCGGTAGTACTCCGCCAACAGCTTCACCAAGCACAACATGGCCGAAGTGCCCGACGCATTGTCATCTGCACCCGGATGCAACTTGCCCCGATTGGATGGGTCTGCTCCGTAGTTTCCAAATCCAACATGGTCGTAGTGCGCGCCGATGATCACCCATTGATCCGCGAGCGCTCCCTTGCCACGAAGTACGCCGCCAAGATTGTGGGTTTGAATTACCCCCTCGGTGAGTTCAGTCTCAACGGTGAGCGTCACGCCATCGCGAAAGTTCATCGGCATCAAGTCGCCCTTGTCACAGAGCTTGCGAAGATCCATCAGTGAACGACCCTGACCGTCCGCCGCGCGAATGAGTTCATCCGCTGCCTCGGGCGACATTTGGATCACCGGAACGGCGAGTCGCGCGCCGAATCGGCTGGTTTCGCTCGTCTCGAGAGTCTTGCGTGCGTCCCGTGCGCCTGGCGGATTGACCATGATGATCGCCGCAGGATTTCGCGCGATCACTGCTTCCATCTTTGGAGCAACAGCGGCCGATGGACTGAAACGGCGATCCGCCCAGAGGCTCTTGCCCTCGTCGTCGAGTGGCTCGTAGCGCATGAACATCACGATCCTTCCCGAAAAGTCCTCCTTCGACTCTGCGAATGATGTGTAGCCATCCTTCCCCTCGGTGATCGCGTATCCCGCGAACGAAAGAGGACCGCTGACCTTGCCAGATGCGCTGTTGCCGAGCACGGAATATCCCTCGCCGCGTTTGAGCGTGGTTGGAGATTCAGACACATTGGTAGCTGCCCCGTTCGCCGCCGCTCCATTCGACTTCGACCACTCTGCGCTGGCGCTGACGAGTTTCGGTCCGGCTCCGGCGAGATCGAATTGCTGCCTCCAACTCGTCCAATCGGGATGGGGCGAAGGCGATGATGGCGGTGCGGTCGCCCCTTCAATCGATGCGGCAACGATGACCGATCCATCCGTCGCCGCGGGGTCAACCACGGTCTCTGGAAATGCCGGCTCAAGACCAGACTGCTTGAAATAGAACTCGATGTATTCGCCTGCGATCACACTTCCACGCGATGCCGGAACGCGTCCCTCGAAGAATGGGTTCGAGAGGGTGAGAACATGTTGATACCACTCAGTCGCAACGGGGCCGAGCCCTTCGAAGATCGCGCGCAAGTCGACATCGGTGTGACCCTCTGTGTTCGTGGGGTTATATGAGTATGGATTGACCCGCCCCTCGATGACCCGCGATGCTGGCTTCGCTTCGGTCGCGGCTTCTTGAGCTGGAGCTGCGTCCTGTGCGTGTGCGAGTAAGCCGAGACCAACGCAACCCGCCAGCAAGACGGGGGGGAACCAGTGTGTTGAGCGCATCATCTTCGCAAGCATATCGTCCGTGTTTGCGTTCCTATACTCATTCAACTCATGACCATGCTCGACTCTTCGCCTACCAATCTCCCCTCTTCTTCCACGGCGCGGTCGCTCGATCCCAGCGACACATTTGTGCGTCGGCACCTCGGCGTGAGCGCGGGCGACATCGCCACAATGCTCGACACAATTGGCTTCGACTCGCTCGATGCGCTGATCGCCGCCACGATTCCCCCATCGATTCGCCTCAAGAGTGCCCTCGTCATTGATGATCCAACCAACACCAGCGCGCTCGCCGAGCGCGGTGAGGCAGAGACGCTCGCGGCGCTACGCGGTCTTGCCGAGCAGAACAAGGTCTATCGATCCTTCATCGGGATGGGTTATGTCGACACGATTGTTCCCGGCGTGATCCTGCGAAACATTCTTGAAAATCCAGCGTGGTACACGGCCTACACCCCATATCAGGCAGAGGTCGCCCAGGGTCGTCTCGAGGCACTCCTCAATTTTCAAACCATGATTGCAGAGCTCACCGGACTCCCCCTCGCGGGCGCGTCGCTGCTCGACGAGGGAACGGCCGCTGCCGAGGCGATGCACATGTGCCTCTCGATCGCTGGAGAGAACCGCAAGAAGTTCTTCGTGGCCGAAGATTGCCATCCACAAACGATCGCGGTTGTTGAGACCCGGGCCAAGTGGCTTGGGGTCGAAATCGTTGTAGGAAATCCGGCCAACTTCGAGCCGACCGAAGCATTCTGCGGCGCACTCGTGCAATTCCCAACCACCGACGGCCGCATCGAGTGCTCCAAGTCGCTGGCGGCCAAGACGCACGGCGCAGGTGCGCTGCTGGTGGCGGCCTGCGATCCACTCGCACTCGTGGCACTGGCATCGCCCGCCTCATGGGGAGCAGATATCGCGGTGGGAAGTACCCAGCGGTTCGGCGTTCCGATGGGACTCGGTGGACCCCACGCCGCGTTCATCGCGACCAGCGAGGCGCATGCGCGCAAACTTCCCGGGCGGATCATCGGCGTGTCGCGAGACGCGCATGGCAACCGTGCGCTGCGCATGGCGATCCAAACCCGCGAGCAGCACATCAAGCGCGACCGCGCGACATCGAATATCTGCACCGCGCAAGTTCTGCTCGCCGTGATGGCTGGGATGTATGGCGTCTATCACGGTCCCGATGGACTCAGGCGAATTGCACAGCGCGTGCACGGCCTCACGGTCACGCTGGCGCGCGGTCTGGGCGCGCTCGGTCATGGCTGTGGCACGGGCGCATTCTTTGACACGCTGCGGGTGACACTCGGCGGCTCGGTCGCGACGAGTGCCGTGCTCGCAGCCGCGGCGAGTCGCAAGATCAATCTGCGGACATACAGCGACGGCACGCTCGGCGTCACGCTCGATGAGACCACCACCATCGCAGAAGTCGAAACGCTCATTCATGTTTTCTCGGCATGCAAACGCCCGCTCGCGGCGGCGGAATCCACGGACGGACCGCTCTCCTGCATTCCACCGGCCTTCGCCCGCGCCACGCCATTCATGCAGCAGGCCGTCTTCAATCGCTACCACAGCGAGCACGAGATGCTGCGTTACATCACGCGGCTCGCCTCGAAGGATCTCAGCCTGGTTCACTCCATGATCACGCTCGGGTCGTGCACCATGAAACTGAACGCCACCAGCGAGATGATCCCGGTGACCTGGCCGCAGTTTGGGCAGATGCACCCTTTCGCACCGCGCGATCAGTGGCCGGGATACGCCGAGGTATTCCGCACGCTTGAGAATTGGCTCTGCGAACTCACCGGCTTCGCTGGTATGAGTCTGCAGCCCAATGCTGGATCGCAGGGCGAATTCGCGGGATTGCTGGTGATTCGCGCCTACCACGAGCACCGTGGCGAGGCGCACCGCGATGTCTGCTTGATTCCGGTTTCTGCGCACGGCACGAATCCCGCAAGCGCCGTCGTCGCCGGAATGAAGGTGGTACCCATCGCTTGCGACGCCAACGGCAGCATCGATCTCGCGGATCTCCAAGCGAAAGCAAAGCTGCACGCCGCCAATCTTGCGGCGTGCATGATCACCTATCCATCCACACACGGTGTCTTCGAGGAGACGATCACCAAAGCCTGCGCGATCGTTCATGGCAGTGGCGGTCAGGTCTATATGGATGGCGCCAACATGAATGCCCAGGTTGGACTGACGAGCCCTGGCAACATCGGTGCCGATGTCTGTCATCTCAACCTGCACAAGACCTTCTGCATTCCACACGGCGGCGGCGGTCCCGGCATGGGACCCGTCGGCGTTGCGGCGCACTTGAAGGATTTTCTTCCTGGGCATCCGGTGATTCGCCCCGACTCTGCTGGTCGTCATGCGATTGGACCGATTTCCGCAGCGCCCTATGGCAGCGCATCGATTCTGCTGATTTCCTGGATGTACATCGCGATGATGGGGGCCAAGGGACTGCGCCGCGCGAGTGCGGTTGCGATTCTCAACGCCAACTACATGGCGGCGCGGCTCAAGAACCATTACGCGGTGCTTTACACAAATGCCCAGGGTCGATGCGCCCACGAGTTCATCCTTGATTTCCGCAGCTTTGAGAAGAGCGCGGGCATCAAGATCGATGATGTCGCCAAGCGCATGATGGATTATGGATTCCACGCCCCGACCATGAGTTGGCCCGTGCCGGGCACGCTGATGATCGAGCCGACCGAATCGGAATCGAAGGCCGAGTTGGATCGCTTCTGCGACGCACTGATTTTAATTCGCGATGAAATCCGCGCGATCGAAGCGGGCACGATGGACCGCACGGACAATCCGCTCAAACATGCCCCGCACACCGCCGCTGCGGTGAGCGCCGATATCTGGGCTCACACCTATTCACGCGAACAGGCTGCTTTCCCGGCGCCGTGGCTCAAGGACTTCAAGTTCTGGCCGGCGGTCGGCCGGGTCGACAATCCATATGGTGATCGCAATCTTGTCTGCACCTGCGACGGGATGAGCGCGTACTCCTGAGCGCTCCCCTCACCGCATCCCCTTGCGCATGATCGCCACATTTTCGGATGGGATCTCGATCGTCCAACCCAACTGCGCCGCGATGTGACGCAGTGTGAAGGCGCGGTAGAACGACACATGAGTCGGATCGCGCCGGTAGTACCACTGCGCGAATCGCACATCGTCGGTCTGGAAAGTGGTCATCAGGGCGAGCCATCCGCCCGGTTTGAGCAGTTGGTGGAAGCGCCTGAACTCGGTGCGCGGTTGATGGAAGTGTTCAACCACCTCGCTGCAAGCGATGAAGTCATAGGTCGAATCAAGCACCGCTGCGTCGGCGTGAAAGATGGGATCCCAGAGTCGCATCGTGTGCCCGGCGTCGGTGAGCATCGCCGCAAGCGCCGGACCAGGACCGCATCCATAATCGAGACCCTGTTGTGCGGCGGGCAATCGTTCGATCAGCGGCGCGGCAAGCCTGGTGAGAAACCGCCGGTATTCGCCATCATTTGGATCGTTCTGGTGTGATTCATAGCGCGCCCGCTCTTGCGCAATCGTCGGCAGGTGCGCATCCGCAAGCAGCGTCGCCTGACATATCTCGCAGCGCCAGTAGGTGCGCGCGTCGATCACCGCAAATTCCCGCAGCGTGCAACCTCCGCACACGCGGCACGCTGGCAGACCTTCGGCGCGTGACTCCCCCGAACTCACTGTCGTTCCAAGGCGACAACGGTCAGGTCGTCATGTCGATTGCCGAGACTGAATCGCTCAACCGCTGCCACCAGCGAGCGCACGATTGGATCGACTCCAGTTTCGCCCGCGCGCGCCGGTGCTGAGATGGCTTCCATGGCCCGAACGGAGCCAAAGATCATTTGTGGATCGTTGTCGTCTGGCATCGCCTCGGTCACGCCATCGGTGAAGAGCACGAGGCGCTCTCCTGGCGCCAGAGCGAGCGATCCCGTCGTCCAGACTGCATCCGCCTGGATTCCCAGCACCGTTCCCGTGGCCGGCAGCACCTCGCTTGATGATCCATCGATCGAAACCAAGACTGCCAGCGGATGCCCGGCATTTGCGTATCGAATCGCGCCCGTCACCGCATCGATGTAAAGAAGGATCCCCGTTGTGAACTTGGTCTGCGGCGCTTGGGCAATGAGTTGGCGGTTGATTGTGGCGAGCGCGACGCTTGGATCGCTCGATTCCATCGCGGCGCTGCGCACCAGCGTGCGACTCACCGCCATCATCATCGCTGCAGCCATCCCCTTGCCGCAGACATCCGCGATCATGACCACCACTGCTCCATCGGCGCGCGCGAACCAGTCGAAGAAATCGCCAGCGATCTCACCTGCAGGTTCGCTGGTTCCCAGAAGTCGTAGACCTGCGAACTCACTGGTCAAGCGCATGTTGCTCTTGGCATCGTCGCCCTCACTATCTGGCAGGAGCAATCGCTGGATCTCCCGCGCCGCCTCAACCTGCGCCTCAACGGCCAGGCGCTTCTCAACCGCACTCTCGCGCGCGGCGATCGCCTCCTCGAGTTCATCACCCATGCGATTGAATGCTCGCGAGAGCACCCCAATCTCGTCGCGGCGATGCGTCGCAGGCGCCCGCGACTTCAGATCGCCCGTGGCAAGCCGCGCGATTGCGGCTGAGACACCGCACAGTGGTTGCACGACCGCATTGGCGCCGAACCAAACGATGGTGAGCGCAGCGATCACGCCAATGAGCAGCACGCCAGGACCAAGCGCCAGGGCGCGCAGAACCGCTGGGACGACCATGGACTCGGGGAAGAACCCGACAAAGACCCACTCTGTTGTGGGCATCGTGACAAACACGAGGCGCGTGCCATCGAATGAGTATTCGCCAGAACTTCCAACGCGTACAAACTCGGGTCCCCCGCTGCGAAATGCTGCGGCAGCCACAAGGACATCATGCTCGAGCGACTTGGGCGCAAAGTCATGAAGACCCTGCTTGAGCGCGTTTGCCTTTGGGTAGGAAATGAATTCGTCCTCCACCGAAACAATTGCGAATTTCGCGGGCTCCTGCGCGTCGCTCGACTTCATTGCGTGGCGAATGTCGCGCAGCGAGACATCCGTCGCTGCCACGCCGGCTGGAAGTGCGCCGCGCGCCGAGAAGGGCAGCGAATAGGTCACCATGAGAACCTCGCCGCCGCCGGCATCAAAGTAGGGTTCGGTCCAGAATCCCTTGGGATGCAGCGCGGCATCTCGAAACCAAGGCTGCACCGAAAAGTCCTGCGTCAGGGCCACATCCTTTTCTTGATAGGGCCTTCCCGTCCGTTGCGCGGTCGTCGCACCCTTGGGTTGAATGCTGCGACAGACATAGGGTGCATACCCCGCCTGGGAAAGACCGGGAGTTCCCGGCGGGAAGGCGAGCCCGGCACCAAAGATGAAGTCATCGGTGTCAAGATCATCCGCGAGCAATTGCATGACCTTCACCCGCGACGCGGTCTCGCCGCGCAGATCAAGCTGGTCGCCAATCCATCGAAGGGTGGCGACGCGCGATTCGACCGCTTGGGTAATGCACAGGAACTCGGCGTCCACGCGCAGGGCTGCCCGCAAGACTTGCGCCCGAGTTTCTTGCCGCAGGGCATCGATGAGCAGTTCGCGCTGCGACGAAAACTGCACGGCGATGATGATGCAGAAGGTGAGCAGGAGCGGCGCGCCGATCATCGCCACCATGCGGCGGCGCAGGGTCCAGCGCGGATGCAACTCGACGATTAGGTGATCCATTGATAGAAGAGCGTCGCGAGCCCGAGAAAGACGAAGAAACTCATGCTGTCGGTGACCATGGTCAAGAAGATGGTGGACGCCGTCGCGGGGTCGAAGCCAAGACGACGAACAATGAGCGGCATGGCACTCCCCGTGCCGCAGCCGATCATCAGCGTGATCGTCATGCTCATGGCGATGACAAGTCCCAGATGCCACGATCCACCCGTGGCAACTTTGACGACTGCCACGACTGTGCCGACGATGAGCCCGCAGAGCAATCCGTTGACCGCTCCCACGGTGAGTTCGCGGCGAATGTGCCCGAGCGATCGTTGCGGTCGAATGTGATCGAGCACGATGCCGCGCAGCGTCACCGCAAGTGATTGCTGTCCGGCGTTTCCAGCCTGATTTGCAATCAGCGGCATGAGTGCTGCCAAGAGCGCGATCTCAGTGATGATCCCTTCGAAGCGCAAGACGATGAGTGCCGCCACGGTACTGGTGAAGAGATTGACGATCAGCCACGGAAATCGCCCGCGCAGTTTCTGCACGACGGTCGAGTAGACCCCCTCCTCCTTGCCCGCACCCACCATGCGCTGCGCGTCTTCAGTGCCCTCGGCGCGGATGATGTCGATGACATCGTCGACGGTCACAATACCGAGGAGTCGTTGATCCTTGTCGACCACCGGAAGTTCGAGATAGTCGTATCGCTCGAACTCGCGCGCCAGCAATTCGCGATCAATCTCTGGTTGCACCGCATCGACGCGCCTTTCGCAGATGTCACAGATGAGATCGGTCGCTCGGGAGACAAGAAGCTTGCGGAGCCCGATCACGCCGCGCAGTCGACCCTTGCGATCCGTCACGAATGCCTGCTGGGCGCTCTCGATCGGTTCGCCGCGGCGGATGTGTTCGATGGCCTCGACCACGGTCTCGTGCTCGCGAACCGACAGATACTGGGTGGTCATGATTCCACCGGCGCTTTCGCGGGGATAGACCAGCAGTTCTCGCACGCGCAAGGCGGCGCCCGCGGCCATGAGCGTGAGAAGTCGATCACGATCTTTGCGCGGCAGCGCCTGCAGCAAGTCGGTGGCGTCATCGGGGGCCATCTCACCAAGCACGCGACCGGCGTAGGCGGGATCCTCTTCGATGAGATCCTCGATCACGCTCACTGCGAGTGGCACCGCCATGTGGCTGAGCGCCTCGGCCGCTGCGTCAATCTCCATCTCCCCAAGAACATCCGAAGCATCCGCCTGGGGGAGCGTTTCGAGTGTTTCGGCAGCGTCGGGAGCCTCTTGCTGTTCGACAGCATCTGCGATCGCTTCGATCGTGGCATCGCCTTCAATCAGTGTGTCGACGCGAACATCTTCTGGAGTATCGAGCGCAGGATCGCTTACCCGCGATTCGGTCGACCCCGGTTCATCATGCGGGTGATCCTGGTGGTGATCGTTCGCCGGATTCATCAATGACCTTCCAGCACATCAACGCTGTCCCATTGCCACACGACACGATTGGAGTGTTCCCAGCCGAACACGCTGATCGATCCTGCTTTCATGCCGAAACTTCGACCGCGCGCGGGTGGAAGTTGCAGCCAACTCACCAAGAGCATGCGGCCCATATGCCCGTGCGAGAAAAGAAGCACATTCCCAGCTGTCGCGAGACACTTGGCCGTGATCGCCTGGGCGCGGGCCGCGACTGCGGTGATTGATTCGCCGCCTGGGCAGCCGTCGCTCCAGAGATCCCAGCCCGGATGGGACTGCGCGATCTGCGCGGAGGTGAAGCCTTCGTAGTCGCCGTAGTTCCATTCGAGAAGATTGTCGTCGGGCTTCACGACGTTGCCAAAGCCACATCTCCGTGCAGTTTCCATAGCGCGCTTGAGCGGGCTGGCGAGCACCAATGCGAACGACTCGCCTGCCAGGCGCGCCCGCAGCGCATCGGCCTTCGCCGCGCCCTCCGGCGTGAGCTCGATGTCGGTTCGACCCGTATGGCGGCCATCACGGCTCCAAGCAGTTTCGGCGTGGCGAACAAGCCAGATTTGTTGGGCGCGCTGCGGCATGGGCTTGCGGGTGACAATACCCTCTGCTTTCGCCGCTGTCAGGCGACGATGCCCATATGGATCCCACCGCTCCAACACGCGTCACTGCATCATCTGCCGAGGGCATCTTCACGATCACCCTCACCGATGCGAGCCGTCGCAATGCCTTGGGAAGCGAGCTCTTCGAACAGTTGGAGCAGGCTGTGGCGCGAGCGCACGCATCGGCGGCAAACGGCGAGACGATTGTCGTGCGCTTGCGCGGCGCGGGGAGTGCTTTCTGCTCTGGATTCGATCTTGAAGAGTGCGCGAAGAGCGCGGCCATCCTCGCGCAATTCGTTCGCCGACTCGGCGCACTCACCGCCGCGCTGCGCGCCATTCCCGCGGTGGTGGTCGCCCAAGTTCACGGACCCGCACTTGCCGGCGGTTGCGCCATCGTGGCTGCCTCTGACATCGTCTGCGCGAGCGAGCTGGCGACCTTCGGCTATCCGGTGCATCGCATTGGAGTCTCCCCCGCGGTGAGTTTGCCGACACTCATGGCAACAGCAGGTTGCGGTGGAGCACGGCTGCTTGCGCTCTCGGGTGAGGTCATCGACGGACGCCGCGCGCAGGCCCTTGGGCTGGTTCACCTGCTCGCGCGCGATGAAGCAGCACTCGAAGAACTTGTGAGCGCACTCGCGGATGAGATCGCGCGCAAGCCCCCAGAGGCACTGCGCGCCACAAAGGCGTGGCTCAATGAGATCGATGGCACGCAAGCGACCGGCGCTCTGGGCGCGCATGCCGATGCGGTCACCGAGGCAACCGCCTCGCTTTGCTTGCAGAGCGAATCTCGCCTACTTCTCGCTGAATTCTGGCGGCGGCGCAAGGGAACGACCTGATTCGATTTGCGTAGTCTTTGCGATATGCCCGGCCTTGTTCAGCTTTCGATTGACCAGAGCTGCGCGACGATCACCCTCAATCGTCCTGAGTCGCGAAACGCGCTGAGCTTCGAGGTCATTCAAGCACTTTCGAAGCGAATCTCTGAGGTGGCAGCGCGAATCACCGCGGCGCCGGGTGACATTCGCGTGGTGGTGCTCGCCGGTTCTGGCAAGTCGTTCTGTGCTGGGATGGATCTCAAGGCGGTGCTGCACGATCCCGTGCGAATGGGTGGCATGCTGCACGAACTCTCGCTGTCGCTCTATGCGCTTCGCCAGTTGCCCGTGCCGACCATCGCCCGCGTGCAAGGCGCTGCAGTCGGTGGCGGATGCGGACTTGTTGTCGTCTGCGATTTCGCACTGACCCATCCGCAAGCCAGGCTCGGCTATCCCGAGGTGAATCTTGGAGTCTGTCCCGCTGTTGTTGCCCCCTGGCTCATCAAGAAAATCGGTGCCGGAGCGGCGCGGGCGATGCTGCTCAGTGGTGGAACGATGGGCGGCGACGAGGCACTGGCGCGGGGACTCGTGACGCAAGTCGTCGATCCCGCGCAGCTCGACGCCAGTGTGGCAGAACTTGTGGCGCGACTCATCAGCGGTGGCCCACACGCCCTGGCTTGCACCAAGCGATTTCTGAATGAACTCGATGGATCGAACGACAAGGCCATCGCGATCGAGGCGGCCGAGCTTTCTGCTCGGGTGATCGCGGGCAGCGAGGCGCAGGACCAACTTGCGCGCCACTTTCAGGCCAAGCCGACACCGCAAGCACCGCGAGACTGATCATGCTGCCAATCGAAACGACAGCGGATGGCATCACCATCGTCTCGCTCACCGCGAATCCATCGAAACTTCGCGGTGGTGTGGTGGTGCTTGATTCGTGGTTGATTGCCGAGCTCGCGGAAACACTCGATGTTGTCGCTGCCGTGAATCCCTCTGGCGTCATTCTTCGATCCGCAAGCGAACGGGTCTTTGTCGCCGGGGCAGACCTTGCCGAGATCGATGCCCTCGATGATCTGGCGCTCCATCGCTATCTCGAACGCGGCAGCGATTCCTTCGCGCGCCTGCATCGGATTGCCTGCCCGACCGTTGCGATCATTCACCGCGCCGCGCTCGGCGGCGGACTTGAACTCGCAATGCACTGCGACGGAATCATCGGAGTCCTGCCCAGTGCAAGCGACAAGCCCTGGCGCATCGGTCTTCCGGAATGTTCGCTCGGAATCTGCCCAGGTTGGGGCGGTACCCAGATGCTGCCAGCGCGAATCGATCCGTTTGATGCGATCGTGCAGACTGCCACCGGTCGCACGAATCTGGTCACCGAGACGCCGCGTGGCCTCTTCGATCACACCTGCGCCAGCGCACCCGACGCGCTCGACGCGGCGGTCGCTTGGATCAAGTCGCATCCGCGCACGCAGTCGCTCGATCACCCCCGCGCGCTCTTGCCGCGGGCGTCAGGGTCGCCTGCGCCCTCACCAGAAATTGCCTCCGCGCTCGCCCGAGCGCGCGCCGCGCTGGCATCGACGCCTGCATCAGAAGCGGTGCTCGATTGCGTGGCGATTGGATCGGCAAGGGGATGGTCGGCTGCGCTCGCGGCGGAACGCGCCCATCTCGTGTCGCTGCGCCATACCCCGCAAGCCCGCGAGAAATTGACCAAGTTTCTCAACCCGACCTCATAACTCTCTGATGCGGCGATTGAGATGCTTGGGTGTATCTTTCACCTCCCATGAGCACCACCAACATTGCCGACAGCCTGAAGAATGTCTCACAGAAGGACCGCAAGCAGATCGAGGCTGCCCAGGAAATGTTCGGTCCCGATCCGGCAACAATGGGCGCGGTCAAGAACTTCTTCTGGGGCAACTTTCGCGAAAACCTGCTCTTTCCCTACCCGGCGATCTCGCGCGATGAGACCCAGCGCTGCGATGCACTCTTGGCGACGCTCGATCAGTATCTCACCACCGATCATCCGACCCATGAGATCGATCAGGATCAGCACATTCCAGACTGGGTGATCACGCGTCTGTTTGATCTCGGCGTGCTTGGGATGACCATCTCGGCTGAGTATGGCGGCGGTGGATTTGGGATCACCAGTTACAACCGCGTGCTCGAGCGGATCGGGCGGGCCTGTGGTTCGACTGCCGTTCTCGTTTCTGCGCATCAATCGATCGGCTGCCGCGCGCTCATGCTCTTTGGCAACGATGCTCAGAAGGCCAAGTATCTGCCGCGCATGGCCACCAACACGCTCAGCGCATTTTGTCTGAGCGAACCGAATGTCGGCTGTGACGCCGGCGGTCAAGAAACGCACTGCGAAGTCAGCGCCGACGGCACGCATTACATCCTCAACGGCGAGAAGAAGTGGGCGACCTCTGCCGCGCTGAGCGGTCTCTTCACCGTGATGTGCAAGCAACAGCTGACCGATCCCAAGACCGGCAAGACCAAGGAGGGCGTCACCGCACTCATTTGCACACCCGACATGCCTGGGGTTGAGATCTTCAGTCGCAACCGCGCCAAGTGCGGCATTCGCGGGACATGGCAGGCACGCATTCGACTCACGAATGTGAAGGTTCCCCGCGAAAATCTGCTCTCGAAGGAGGGGCGCGGACTCAACGTCGCGCTGACCTGTCTCAACTTTGGTCGATGCACCCTCTCGGCTGGAATGATCGGCGGCGCGAAGTACGCCTTCGAACAAGCCACCAAGTGGGCGAAGTATCGCTACCAGTTTGATCGCAGTCTCGGCGAATTCGACCTGGTGAAGGAGCGCCTCGCCCGCAGCGCCGCCTGGGTTTATGCGATGGACGCGATGCTCTACATGACCACCGGGTTTCTTGATCGCAACGACGAAGACATCATGCTCGAAACCGCGATGTGCAAGGTGTTCTGCAGCGAGTATGGCTTCCGCACGGTCGACGATGCGATGCAGATTCTCGGCGGCGAGTCGTATATGTGCGAAAACAATGTCGAGCGAATCTGGCGCGACTCGCGGATCAACACCATCGTCGAAGGTGCCAATGAAGTGATGCACTCATTCATCTTTGCCTATGGATCGAAGCAACTCGGCGAGTGGATGCTGCAGATCAAGGCCAAGCCATTCAAGCAGTTCGGCGCCGCGGCCCGCATCGGCGGCGAGCTCTTCCTCGGCATGCGTCGAGCGGTCCCGCGCTTCGACAACATCCACCCCAAGTTGCAGAAGCATGCCCAGGAACTCATGTTTCGAATTCGCGACCACTCTTACAACGTCAAGATGATGTTCAAGGAGCACGAAGAAAAGCTCATCAGCGATCAGTTCATCCAAGCGCGGCTTTCCAATTCGGCGCTGTGGATCCATGCCATCGCCTGCTCGCTCAGCAAGTGTGATGCCCGTCTGCGCGCTGGACTCACTGGCAAGGAACTTGCCCACGAACTCATCGTCGTGGATCATCTCTGCGCCATCGCCAACGCCAGCATCGATGAGGCCGTGCGGGGACTGCGCTGGAATATCGATCCCAGCGCGCGCGCCTGCGCCGATTCGGTGCTCGAAACTGTCGACGGATTGAGCAATGCGGACTATGCGATCCCAGAGGGCACGCCGGTGATCGCGGCGCGTGGAACCGGGCTTCCTATTGCCGCCAGCGGCATCAAACAGTTCGGTGCCGGCAGCCTCTTTTCTGGCGGCAAGCTCTAGACTTCACCAGGCTTTCCACGCCTCGTGCGCCAAGATTTGGTCTGATCGACCTGCTCGGATAGCCTCTCCCCTCGTCGTTTCGCTGTTCAGTATTTCTACCTACGGAGTTTTCCATGCAGGTTCTCGAAAGCATGATTCATCACGGTCACGAACGCATTTCATTCCTGAACGATCCCGCAACCGGCTTGCGCGCGATCATTGCGATTCACTCAACCGTACTGGGAAATGCCCTTGGGGGAACGCGCCGCTTTCATTATGCCACCGAGTACGACGCGCTCTTTGATGTCCTGCGACTCTCGGAGGGAATGACCTACAAGGCAGCGGCGGCGGATCTCGCGCTGGGCGGCGGCAAGAGCGTCATCCTGCTTCCGCGCGCAGGCGAGCAACCCACCGAAGCGCAAGGTCGCGCGATGGGTCGATTTGTGGAAAGCCACTGTGGGGCATACATCGCAGCAGAAGATGTCGGCGTGAGCCCGCAATTCTGTGATTGGATGGCCCAAGAATGCCGGCACATCATGGGCGGCGAAGCGGTATCCATCGGCGGCGATCCAAGCCCCTGGACTGCGCTGGGATGCTTCAATTCAATGAAGGCCTGCTTGCGGCAACTCGGTCGCCAGGTCGACTTTTCCAACCTTTCCGTCGGTGTTCAGGGTTGCGGCGCAACAGGATTCAAGTTGGCGAAGTTGCTTCGCGGAGCGGGTGCCGCGGTCATGGTGACCGATGTTCATATTCCCTCGATGAAGCGCGCGGTCGAAGAACTCGGCTGTGTGGCGCTGGGAAACGATCGCAACCTCTTCACGGAGAAACTCGATGTGATCGCCCCCTGCGCCATGGGGGGAATGTTGGACCACACCACGATTGCCAACCTGCACTGCGAAATCGTCTGCGGCACTGCCAACAATCAGTTGCTCAATCCCGCCGATGATGGCGCGCTCTTGAAGCAGCGCGGCATCTTGTATGCCCCAGACTTCATCGCCAATGCCGGTGGACTCATTCGCCTCGGCGGACTCCATCTCGGAATGACCGAAGCGGCCATCGATCAGAAGGTCGCGGCGATCGAAGAGACCACGCTCACCGTTCTGCGCGAATCTGCCAATGCGGCCAGCACCTCGGACGCAGCGATTTCCTACGCGCGGCGACGCATCGACGCAATGCGACAGACCAAGTCGGCGCAGATGGTCGGCGCGCGTTGAGGCGCTGGTTCACGCCAGGAGTTTCGGCGGTCGCGATCACCTTGATTATCGCGGCGACGATCTTGGCGTGGCGCGCCCTCGACAGAGCGTCGCAGTGGGTCGGCGATTTCACCGGGATGTTTGGCGTGACTCAGTCTGTTTCGACCACGCTGCAGAACGCGCTTGGTGAACTTCAGCATCAGGGCGGTCTCGTGGTGGGATGGCGCGAGATCAACACCCACCTGCGTCGTGACCGCGAGAGCGCCATCCGCGCGTTTGGTTATTCGCTGCCACTGGGATCTGTCCACATCATCCTGGAAGTATCGGGTAACCGCGCCCAGTACATCATTCCAGCCAATAATGATTGGACGGCGGAGTCGTTCGGAGATCTGATCGTCATCACCGCGCCGCCACCCATTGTGAATGACAAGGTGGTCGAGGTGCAGTCCGACCCCTCCAAGATGAGGCTGGTGATCGACAACGACTGGATGGAGCACTTGATCCCCAGCGGCGGTGATATCGACGAAGCAAAGCGGATGATCCGCGCGAGCGTTGTTGAAACTGCCTCGAGCGGCCCAGCGCTCGCAGAAGTTCGCGTTGAAGCGCGCCGTGCCGTCGAACGATTCTGCAGCGGGATATTCGGCGCAGTCGCTGGTCCAACGCCACGCATTCTGGTGCAGTTCAGCGATGAAGTTTCCTTCGGACCAGGCACTGACTTTCCGAAGTGACCCACGCGATGTCTTCGATTCCAATTCAATCCGCCATCCCCTGCTCGACTGAGTTGCCTTATTCGTCGCAGCGGCAACCGGTGTTCGGCAACGAGATGGTTGCGACGAGTCAGCCACTCGCAGCACAGGCGGGGCTCGAAATGATGCGTCGCGGCGGATCTGCGGTGGATGCCGCAATCGCGACCGCTGCCGCGCTCACGGTGACAGAACCAACGACCAACGGCATTGGCGGTGATGCTTTCGCCCTGATTTGGGATGGATCCACTCTGCACGGCGCCAATGGAAGTGGAAGGTCGCCCGCGTCGCTGAAGCGCGAACACTTTTCTGGTGACACGATGCCAACCGAGGGGTGGCTTCCCGTGACCGTGCCAGGGCAAGTTGCGCTGTGGGCTGACTTGTCGAAGAAGTTTGGACGATTGCCATTTGCAGAATTGCTCGAGCCGGCGATCGAGTATGCCAAGGCCGGCTTTCTAGTGGCGCCAAGCACGGCGCAGTTGTGGCAGCGCGCCGCGGCGGTCTATGCCAAACGCGCCAACACTCAGGAGTGGGCGAAGACATTTCTCAAGGATGGCGCCGCGCCACAGGCGGGTGCACGGATGATGCTTCCGCATCATGCCCGCACCCTGGCATTGCTCGCCGCGAGCGCTGGTCGAGCGATGTACGAGGGAGAACTTGCCACCGCGATTGATATCGCGGCGCGGTTGGGCGGCGGTCCGCTGCGCGCTAGCGATCTGGCGGCGCACCAGAGCGACTTTTCTGCACCAATCTCGCAGGATTACAGGGGTTTTCGCGCCCATGAAATCGCTCCCAACGGACAGGGACTCGCCGCGCTCATCGCACTTGCGATCCTCGAACACTTCGAACTCGCATCGCTTTCGCCCGATTGCCCCGACGCGATTCACATCTCGATCGAGGCGATCAAGTTTGGATTCGCGGATGCCCACGCCCACATCGCAGACCCGGCGCATATGCGCATCACCGTGGCAGAGTTGCTGGCGAAGGATCGCATCGCGGCGCTTGCGGCGCGCATCGATCGCACCCGCGCCCAGGATTTCTCGGCCGGCCTGCCCCGCCCGGGTGGAACGGTCTACCTCTGCGCGGCAGACTCGCGCGGCATGATGGTGTCTTTCATTCAGAGCAATTACATGGGCTTTGGATCGGGTGTGGTGATTCCAAACACCGGCATCGCCATGCAGAACCGGGGAGCGTGTTTCAATCTTGAGGCGGGTCATCCGAATTGTGTTGGACCCAGCAAGCGCCCATACCACACCATCATTCCAGGATTCGTCACGCGTCCCACCGCGACGGGTGAAGAAGCCGCTATGGCCTTTGGGGTGATGGGTGGATTCATGCAACCGCAAGGTCATGTGCAAGTCATCACCCGAATGGTTGACCACGCCCAGAATCCACAGGCGGCACTCGACGCACCCCGCTGGCAGTGGATGCGCGATCGGTCGATCCAATTGGAACCTGGTTTTCCTGCGGAAACCGTGCGCGAACTCCAGTCGCGCGGACATGAACTCACGATCGCGGCGGAGCGATCCGTGGCATTCGGTCGCGGGCAGGCGATCCTGCGAATGAATGATGGGCTGCTCGGCGCAAGCGATCTGCGCGCCGACGGACTCGTGGCGGCGCGATAACACGCGGCGCGCCACCCGCGCCAATTCGGTCGCGGTCGTCTTGTCCGCTACACTTTTTCAATGCCAATCACGAGCATTCTGAAACTGGAGATCGAGCGCGTTTCGATCCTCGACGAGCATGGAAACTACGACGAGAAGCTCGGCGCGGGGCTGATCCCCGACGGCGATCTGGTCAAGCTCTACGAAGCGATGTCGTCCTGCCGCTATCTCGATGAGGTCGCCTTCAAACTTCAGCGCTCGGGTCGCATGGGCACCTATCCACAGAACATGGGGCAAGAGGCGACCAGCCTGGCCGCTGCGTATGTGCTGAACAAGGACGACTGGTTGGTCACTTGCTATCGCGAAAACTGTGGCTTGTTCTGGCGCGGCGTTCCGATGGAGTCGATCCTGCTGCACTGGATGGGTGATGAGCGCGGCAATGCCATGCCCCGTCCACACTTCGCAACGCCGATCGCCGTGCCGATTGGAACACAGATGTTGCACGCGGCAGGCCTGGCGTGGGCGTCGAAGTATCGCGGCGAGAAGCAAATCGCCTGCACGTTCTTTGGGGATGGTGCCACCAGCGAGGGCGACTTCCACGAAGCTGCGAATTTCGCTGCGAATCTCGATCTTCCGGTCGTGTTCTGCTGCCAAAATAATTTCTGGGCGATCAGCGTGCCAGGCAAGATTCAGTGCAGTGCGCCGACCCTTGCCCAGCGTGGAATCGCCTATGGCATGCCGGTGATGCAAGTGGATGGCAACGACATCTTCGCCTGCGCCTATGCGGTCAAGCAGGGTGCGGAGCGGGCCCGCCAAGAGTCGCGGCCGACTTTCATCGAGATGGTGACCTATCGCCTCGGTGATCACACCACCGCCGATGACGCCCGTCGTTACCGCGATCAAGCCGAGGTCGATGTCTGGAAGGAGCGCGATCCCCTCTTGCGAACGCGAATACTGCTGGAACGCAAGCGACTCTGGGATTCATCAAAGCAAGAGGCGATGCAGGCTCGAATCGAAGTCGAAGTCGCTGCAGCCGTGGCACGCGCCGAGGAGATCGTGGCCCCGCCCGTCTCGGATGTCTTCAATTACACCTTCGCTGAGATTTCGGCGGATCTCGCCCACCAGCGCGACACGATGCAGACGCATTCGCTCGCCTCGGACGCACCCGTTGCTGCGAAAGGAGACTGAACCATGGCAAATCTGAATCTGGTTCAAGCCATCAATCTGGCACTTATCCAGGAGATGGAGCGCGATGAACGGGTGCTCATTCTTGGCGAAGATGTTGGCGCGAACGGCGGAGTTTTCCGAGTCACCGAGGGACTGCACAAACGATTTGGCGCGCGGCGCGTGGTCGATACGCCGCTGGCCGAGAGCGGAATCATCGGAACTTCGATCGGCCTGGCGATGGCTGGACTGCGACCGATCCCAGAAATTCAGTTTGATGGATTTCTTGGACCGGCCTACGACCAGATCTGCAGTCACGCCGCCCGTATGCGCACCCGCACCCGCGGTGCATACACCGTGCCATTGACGATCCGCGTTCCTGTCGGCGGCGGGATCCACGCTCCCGAATTGCACAGCGATTCGCCCGAGACGATTTATTCGCATCAGCCTGGACTCAAGGTGGTGATGCCAAGTTCGCCCTACGACGCCAAGGGTCTGCTCATCAGCGCGATTCGCGATCCCGACCCAGTGATTTTCTTCGAGCCCAAACGAATCTACCGCGCCTACCGCGAGGAAGTGCCCGAGGACGAGTACACGATTCCAATCGGCAAGGCGCGGGTGGTGTGCGAGGGCAGCGATCTCACCATCATCAGCTGGGGGGCGAGTGTGCTGCAGTGCATGGAGAGCATTGAGAAGTCATCGCGATCGATCGAGTTGATCGATCTGCGAACCATCTATCCGATGGATCTCGATGCGATCGAAGCGAGCGTCAAGAAAACTGGGCGCTGCGTTGTGGTACACGAAGCGCCGCGCACCGGTGGTATGGGCGCCGAAGTTGCCGCGCAAATCATGGAACGATGCTTTCTGTATCTCGAGGCGCCGGTGCAGCGGGTGACGGGCTTCGACACCATTATGCCCTACTACAAGCTGGAACTGAGTTACATGCCAGATGCGGCGCGAATTTCTGGAGCGATCGACGCCGCCCTTTCATACTGATCGAACCACTTCTCGGCGAAGGCTTATCCTCATCCCCATGGCTGGACTCAAACAACCCGCAGACAAGAGCCACTTCCTCCTTCCCGATCTCGGCGAAGGATTGGTGGAGGCCGAACTCATTCGATGGCTGGTGAAGCCGGGCGAAGTCGTGAAAGAGTCGCAGGCCATGGCGGAGATGCAAACAGACAAGGCGCTGGTCGAAGTGCCGAGCCCTTGGGCTGGAACCATCAGCGAACTTTGTGGCAAAGAGGGTGACATCATCAAGGTTGCCGCGGTGCTGGTGCGTTATGGCGTGGCGACAGGCAGCGCGAAGGCCGCGCCTGCGGCGAGTCAATCGGCGTGTGTCTCCGCGCAGGTTGCCGACGGCGTGAGCGAAGATCAAGGAACCGTTGTTGGCAGCATGCAGGGAACACTGAGCGTGAGCGATCGATTTGCGCGACGCGATGCCGAGCATGAGACGGCGAAGGTCGGCGGAAAGTCGCTCGCCACTCCAGCTGTGCGGCGGATCGCCCGCGAACTTTCGATCGACATCAACACCGTCGACGGCACGGGTCGCGGCGGACGGGTGACCGCCACAGATGTCGCGACATCGGCGAACACAGCATCGCCCTCCCGTGCAGCGAGCGGCGGATTTGTGCCCCGCGCCGTGCCGATTCCGGCGAATCTTCCCCCCGTCGACAAGGATGGCGTTTCGCAGCGCATTCCATTCCGTGGCATGCGCCGCAAGATCGCCGAGGCACTTGCCCGATCAGTCCAGACGGCTGTGCATTTCACCGCGATGGACGAAGCGGATGTCACCCAACTCGACCTCAAGCGCCGCGAATACTCGCGCGTCATTGGTGAAAAGATCTCGATGCTCCCGTTTGTGATGATCGCGGTCTGCCGCGCGCTGCGCACCTTCCCTTCGCTCAACGCCAATGTCGATGACGCTGCCAATGAGATCCTGATCAAGGGAGTCATCAACCTCGGTGTCGCGGTCGATACCGACTCTGGGTTGATGGTGCCGGTGATTCGCGACGCCGATCGGATGTCGGCGGTAGAAATCGGCAAGGCGATTCGCACGCTGGCAAGCAAGTGCAAGGATCGCTCGATTTCGCGCGAGGAGTCGCTTGGCGGCACGTTCACAATTTCGAATGTCGGGTCGTATGGCGGTATGTTCGCCACGCCGATCATCAATTATCCCGAGGTGGCCATTCTCGCTGCTGGTCGGGCGCGCGAGCGGGTGCTGGTGAAGGATGGAAAGTTCTACGCCGGACTCGTGCTGCCACTCTCGATTTCGTGCGATCACCGCGTGGTCGATGGCGCCGAGTCGGTGCGCTTTCTCAACGAAGTGATCCGACTGCTCGAGAACCCGCACGAATTCACGCAGTAACTTGGGCGCGGTGCCGATTCGAATCACCGACATCGACGATCCCAACCTCGCGGACTATCGCTTTGTGCGCGAGCGCGATCTCTGCGAATCGCGGCGCGGTGCGGGACTCTTCATCGGTGAGACGCTGCAAATACTCGAGCAGATGCTGGCGATTCCAGGGCTCACCAAGAGTGTGCTGACATCCGATCGGCTCGCCGCGCGGGTCGCGGCAGCAGTCGCTGGATCGGCGACACCTGGTGCTCTCATCTTCGTGATTGATGAGGCGCTCATGTCGCAATCGGCTGGATTCCATGTACACCGCGGTGTGCTGGCGATGGGATACCGCGGCGCGCTCGATGGGCGCTCGATTCAGGACCCTGCGTTCCAGCAGAGCCAACTTCTGGTCGCGCTTGACGGCGTTCACAATATGGACAATGTGGGGGCGATCTTTCGTGGCGCCGCTGCGTTTGGTGTTGGGGGAGTGATTCTCTCGCGCAATTCCCATGATCCGCTCTACCGCAAGTGCGTGCGGGTTTCCATGGGACAGGCTCTGCACATTCCCTTCGTGTGGAGCGACGATCTTGCCGCAACGATCACCGCGCTGCGCACCAATCGGGGAAGCCTGCGCGTGCTCGCCGCGGTGTGCGACGACGGCGCGCGCGACATCGCTGTGTTCGATGGGCGATTGCCGGGGTGCCCGCCAACCCTGCTCGTCGTGGGCGGCGAATACGAGGGCATTACCCCTGCCGTTTGCCGCGTTTCAACCCATTCTGTTCGCATTCCAATCGCCCGTGGCGTCGATTCGCTCAATGCCGCGGTCGCAGCAAGCATTTGCCTGCATCGACTTTCGTCTCTCGCCTGAACACTCCCTCGATCCGCGGCGTAAGCCCGCCAACAGAAGGGAAGAAAAATGGGCGAGTCAAAGAGAGCGAACACGAGTCAACGAACACGGGCAACGATCGCAGCGATCACCCTCCTTGCTGGATTCGCGTCATCCGCGTCATCCGCGTCATCCGCCGCGGCACGAGGCGGCGACAAGGCGCCCATCCCGCCACCCACAGCAACCGAACTCGACTACGCCCGCGGACTCTCGCGGGTTTTTCGTAGTGTTGCAAAGCGCGCCAGCACGAGTGTTGTGGCGATCACCGCAACGGCCCCGCGCGGTCGTGGCGAGGGAACGGGGGTAATCATCTCGACCGACGGCCTCATCGTCACCAATCATCATGTCATCGCCGCGGGAAACGAACTCACCGTGCGTCTGGCAGATGGTCGCGAATTCTCGGCCGTGCCAGTTGGCGTGGACCCAGAAACGGATCTCGCAGTGATCCGCATCGGCGCGACCGATCTCACGGCTGCAACATTCGGAGACTCCAACGCACTGCAACCTGGCGACTGGGTTCTGGCGATCGGCTGTCCCTTCGGCCTCGAGCAGACTGTGACGGCCGGAATCGTCAGCGCCAAGGGTCGCGAGGGAGTGGGACTCTCGACCTACGAGGAGTACATCCAAACCGACGCAGCGATCAATCCTGGAAACTCGGGCGGCCCACTCCTCGATCTCGATGGCAAGATCGTCGGAATCAATTGCGGGATCGCATCGCAGAGTGGCGGGAACATGGGCGTCGGATTTGCGATCCCCAGCCAGGTCGTGACCCGCATCACCAAGTCAATCTCCAAGGGCGAATCGGTTCGCCGTGGATGGCTCGGCGTTTCAATGCAAGAACTCACCACAGATCTCGCTCGGAGTTTTGGTCGCAGTGACAGCGATGGCGTGCTCGTGACGACCGTAGTGTCTGACACTCCAGCCGATCGCGCGGGACTCAGGAGTGGTGACATCATCGTGACCATCGACGGCGAGGCCACGCGCACTCCGGCACAGGCGATGCGGCGTATCGCGAACTCTGGACCAACTTCTCGGATCACACTTGGACTCGTCCGCGAAGGCGAATCACTCACCACCACTGCGACACTCGAAGAGCGGCCACCCCGCGATTCGAAACCCACGGCACCCACTCCCGTCACTCCAGAATTCGAAGCGTCACTCGGGCTCACGGTGAAAGCGCTCGACTCCGACACTGCGACTGCCTTGGCCGTGACGGGTGTGGGTGTTTTCATCGAGTCGATCCGCGATGCTGGTCCCGCGCAACTGGGCGGGCTGCAAGTCGGCGATGTGGTGCGCGAAGTGAACGGGGCGCGGGTCGGCGATGTCGAGTCCTTCCGCGCGGTCCTCGCCCGATCAGGACGATCGCGCGTCGTGCGCATCTTCTTTGAACGAGAGGGGACCGCCCGCTTCACGATGCTGCGCCGAAACCCCTGACGAAACTCTTTGTGCGCCCGATGAATGCGGGCCTGCCTGCGATGTGTAGTCGCAGGTCCCAAGCCATGGCGGATCGCCCTCCGCCGTGGCATTTTTCTTTCAATCGAGCCTATGCTTGCCCGCCCGATCGCCATGCAACTCGACCGTTCATTTCAAGTCGATTTCAAACACCGCGTGCGGATGACGCGCGACGCGCTCCACCCCGACAACGCCACACTCTCGAGCGTGCTCTGTGATTCGCCCGATCGACGCGTGATCGCCTTCGTCGATAGCGGCGTGCATCAGGCGCATCCAGACTTGGGCGACCGACTGGCGAACTATCTCGGCGCGCGCGCGGCACTCGGCGAAAGCGTTCCACAACTGAGGGCCGTCGAAATCGTCACGGGCGGCGAAGCGGCAAAGAATTCGCTCGATGTCTGCGAGCAGGTCTTGGCAGCGACCGATCGCCATGGCATTGATCGCAAGAGTTTCATCCTGGCAATCGGCGGTGGCGCGGTGCTCGATGCTGTCGGATTCGGCGCGACCCTCGCCCACCGCGGCGTACGACTGGTCCGCATGCCAACCACAACGCTCGCCATGGATGACGCCGCGATGGGGGTCAAGAATGGCCTCAATCAGTTTGGAAAGAAAAATTTCGTCGGAACATTCTCGGTGCCTTGGGCGGTGGTGTCGGACGAGTGCTTCCTAGCCACACTCTCCGACCGGCACTTCCTCGCTGGCTTCAGCGAGGCGGTCAAGATTGCCTGCTTGAAGGATCCCGCTCTCTTTGCCCAGATCGAAGGCGACGCGCCGCGCATTCGAAGCCGCGATCTCGGTGCGGCGATGCCAATCATTTCGCGCAGCGCACAACTGCATCTCGATCACATTGCCGATGGCGGCGATCCCTTCGAGTTGCAAGAGGCTCGCCCCCTGGACTTCGGACACTGGGCTGCTCACAAACTGGAATCGATGAGCAACTACACGATCGCCCACGGCGATGCCGTTGCGATTGGGATCGCACTCGATTGCCAGTACGCAGTGCGGGCGAAACTGCTCTCGGCGAATGATCAGACGCGCATTGAACGTTGTCTGAAGTCGTTGGGTCTGCCCCTGCACCATCCGCTGCTTGCGCAGACCGACCAACTCGTTCGCGGGCTCGAAGAGTTTCGCGAACATCTTGGAGGTGGGCTGACCATCACACTGCTGCGATCGATTGGTCAGTCGGTCGAGGTACACGCGATGGACCGCGCCATCGTGACGGCGTCTGCCCAGGCGCTCGCGGCGCTCGCCGCGCCATAAGATGCTGCGGATGTCGATCCCGCTCAAGTCCAGCCAGGTTGTCGATCAGTATTTTCTTGAGCACCGCGCCAAGCTGCTCGATATTGCTGCATTTCTCGACCGATTCGACCGCGCCGCTGGCGCCGAGGGCGTCGCCACATCGGCCACCACGACGGATGTTCGCGTTCGCGCGCTCTCGGCGGCACTCGATCTGCTTCGGGATGGAAAGAGCGAGCGCGCGAGGCGCGTCCTCGAACTCTGGAGCGACCAGTCAGTCGATCCCATTGCCGCGGCGCACAGCAAGGGAGCGATCGGCGCGGTGCCGCTGCCCTAGTTGACGCACACCATGTACATCGATCCGCACATTCACATGGTCTCGCGCACCACCGACGACTACCAGCGCATGGCGCATGCTGGCTGCGTGGCGATTACCGAGCCGGCTTTCTGGGCTGGATACGACCGTTCCTGCGCGCAGGGATTCGTTGACTACTTCGGTCAACTCACCGACACCGAACCGAAACGCGCCGCGCAGTTCGGCATCGCCCATCACACCTGGCTTTGCATCAATCCCAAAGAGAGTGAAGACATTGGTCTGGCGCGCGAAGTGCTGGCTGAGATTCCGAAGTTTCTCTCGCGGTCCAATGTCCTTGGGATCGGCGAGATCGGGCTCAACAAGAACTCCCGCAACGAACTGGTGGTGCTCGAGGAACACATCGCCCTGGCGAAGAGCCGCGATCTCATGATCCTCGTGCATACCCCCCATCTTGAGGACAAGATGAAGGGCACGCGGATCATCATGGATGCGATCAAGAGTCATGGGGTCGATCCCGGGAAAGTGCTCATCGATCATGTCGAAGAGCACACCGTGCGCATGGTCCTCGATCGAGGATTCTGGGCGGGAATGACCCTCTATCCGGATACCAAGTGCACTCCGCAGCGCGCCACGGACATCTTCGAGATGCACGGCACGGATCGCTTGTGGATCAACTCTGCCGCCGACTGGGGGGTCAGTGATCCGCTGGCAGTGCCAAAATGCCGCGAAGAAATGCGAAGACGCGGGCATTTGGAAAACATCATCAAAAAGGTGAGCTTCGACAACCCCCAGCAGTTTCTCTCGCAGTCGCCGAACTTTCGGTGTGGATAGTAGAAGTCTCTGATTTTCACCTATTTTGTATCTGGCGGTCACCGGACGACTCATCTTGAGAGCCTTGGCGTGTATCGATCCCCAAA
>SIAB01000016.1 GCA_009692015.1 Phycisphaerales bacterium | reverse complement strand
AACTTGATTGCTCCAATGAATCTTGTACTGGGACTGCTGTGGCGTGCAATGATCAGTGTGGAATAAGCAACGCATCAGCGGTGACCTTCACTGCCCAAGCCGGTCGCCAGTATCTGGTTCGATTGACCAAACTCAACTTGAACATCTCGCAGAATGTGGGTTCGATCAGGTTCACCGTGGATGGTCCGCCACCTTCGGGCGATGTCAACGGTGACGGGATTGTCAACGGTCTCGACTTGGGCATCCTGCTCGGTCAATGGGGAACGAGCGGTTAGTAGTCGATTTGCGAAATCGACTATCCCATTCGTCTGCGTTGCTTCGAGGCAACAACAGACGCGAGCGTGAGTAGGGCGAATGTGCCCGGCGTTGGTACGGTCGAGTATTGGATAACCAGTTGTGGTCTGAAGGAACTCTCGAACGATTCGCTTGAGTCGAATCGGCGGGTTGTGCCAGGGGCACTCTCGTCGCCACGCAAGATCCATCCAAAGTTTGAAGTAGGAGTGGCGATCCAGTTCTGCACATCGCTGGTGAGTTGCGCAGAGGTCCACGAATAGAAACCGATGTCGCCAACCATGGCGGCCGCACTCGCGGTGGAGGAAAAGTCCCCGCCCGCAGTGCTCCACATGATGCCCGGCCAGGCTGCGTGCAGCCAAGTCGCGTCGCCGGTCATCGCGGCAGTACCGCTGCCTTCGTTTCCGGTGGCATCAGATGCCCCTTCAGTCCACGGTGAGGTCACTGTGTGCAATGAAAAACTGTGAGTCAGTGCGCTCGCCCCTGCAACGTGCAATCGGAGCGAAACGCTTTGGATCATCGCGTTCTGCGGCAGCGCGCTGATGACATCAAATGCCAGCAGCGCGCGCCGCAGTTGTGGTTGATTGGTGGTGCCCCCAAACAAGTACTGCCCCGATCCGTTGCCAAGTGCGCCGGTGGAACTCTCGTAGAGTGTCGCGTCTTGGCTCGCTCCGATTGCGACGATTCCCGCGGTGGCGGGTGCCGTCAACAGGACAGCGACAAAACAGCTTGCGGAACAACGGGCGAGCATGGGTGCAAGGTGACCCCAATTCGCCGCGGTGCAACTGCCAGCCGCGATTTCATCACAAATCGCCTCGGTTGCTCGATTGGCGGTCGCGCGGCATGAGTTCCGTACCATCGAATTCATGATCGCCTCCTGCGTTGTCGCAAACGTTCTACAGTGCATTGTGTTTTCGCAAACGGGTTTGAGTCCGGCGCAAGCCCCAACCCCCCCAGTCGCAGCGCGCGTTCCGTTCACCGTGAAGAGTCCCCAAGGCGACCGCATCGACGACTACTACTGGTTGCGCGACGATGACTCAAAGACGAAGCGTCCAGAGATTCTTGCCTACCTCAACGCAGAGAACGCCTACACCGAGGCGATGACAGCGAATCTCGCGCCGCTGCGAGCAGAATTGCTCGCAGAAATGCGCGGACGGATCAAAGAAGACGATCAGAGCCCACCGGCATACCACCACGGATACTGGTACTCGACCCGATTCGACAGCGGTGCGGAGTACCCGGTCTACCTGCGCCAGAAGGGGACACCCAGCGATCCGCTCGCGGAGGCGCCGATGGAAGTCCTGCTCGATGGGCCGGCGCTTGGAAAGGGGCAGCCCTTCTTTTCAGTCGGCGCAGTTGAGGTGAGTCCCGACAACGCGTGGCTCGCCTGGACGGACGACACGACCGGGCGGCGCATCAGCACGCTGCGGTTCAAGAATCTCAAGACGGGTGAGACACTTTCGGATGCGATCCCCGGCGTGATGGAGTCGATTGCCTGGTCGCTCGACAACCAGACGGTGTTTTATCTCAAGCAAGATCCGCAGTTGTTGCAGACCGGTCCTGTCTATCGGCACATGATCGGCACGCCGATTGCGAGCGATGTGCTGGTCCACAACGAGGCGGATGGAACGCTGATCACCAGTGTCGAGTTGAGTGCGTCGCAGCAGTTCGTGATGATTCAAGTCGAGGGATTCGATACCACCGAGCTGGCGGTGATCCCAGCGAATCTCCCGGCGCAGGTGCCAACGATTGTGATCCCGCGTGCGGCTGGGATTCGTTCCTACGGCGACCATCTCAATGGACGCTGGGTGATCCGCACCAATGATCAGGCGCACAACTTCAAGTTGGTCGAGGTGGACGAAGCGGCTGTGCAGGATCGCAGGGCTTGGCGCGAGATCATTTCGGATCGCCCCGAGACTTCGCTGGAGAGTTTCGAGTTGTTTCGAGCAGCGATCGCGGTGAACGAGCGAGCGAGCGCGAATGCGGTGGTTCGTGTCATCCCCTGGGGGAATCCAGTTTCCACAGCGAAACCCTTCACGATTTCCGCCGACGAGAGCGCGTATGCGATGAGTCTCGCGAGCAGTCAGGATCCAGATTCGCCTGCTGTGCGTGTCGGGTACACCTCAATGATCACCCCCAACACGGTGTATGACGTCGATCTTGCGAGCGGTGTGCGCACCCTGCGCAAGGTGCAGCCGGTGGTTGGGTATGACAAGTCGCTCTATGCGACCGCGCGCGCGTGGGCGCCTTCGCGCGATGGCAAGAGGATTCCTGTGTCGCTAGCTTGGCGCAAGGATCGCTATCAGCAGGATGGCACCGCGCCGATTCACCAAGAGGGTTACGGCGCGTACGGACTCTCGTCAGATGCGGATTTCAGTAGCAACCGTGTATCGCTCCTCGATCGTGGGTTCCTGTTGGCAACGGCTCATGTTCGCGGCGGTGCTGATCTCGGTCAAGATTGGTACGAGGATGGCCGCATGATGCACAAGAAAAACTCCTTCAACGACTTTGAGGATGTGACTGACTTCCTGGTGCGCGAGAAGTTCGGCGACGCCAAGAAGGTGTTCGCGACCGGTGGATCGGCGGGTGGGATGTTGATGGGGGCGATCGCCAACCAGGCCGGGGACAAGTACCTCGCCATCGGTATGCATGTGCCCTTCGTCGATGTGCTCACCACGATGCTCGACGAGACGATTCCCTTGACCGCCAACGAGTGGACGCAGTGGGGTGATCCGCGCGAGGCTGCGGCGTATGCCTACATGGGGTCCTATTCGCCGATTGATCGAATCGAGCGCAAGGCGTATCCAGCGATCTTGGTGACGACGGGGTTGTGGGATTCACAGGTGCAGTACTTCGAGCCCGCGAAATATGTGGCCCGATTGCGGGCGATGAAGACCGATCAAAATCCGCTGCTGCTGCGCATCAATATGGATGCGGGGCATGGCGGCAACTCGGGGCGGTTCAATCGCCTCAAGGAGATCGCGCTTGAGTTCGCTTTCTTTGTTGAACTCTCCGAGAACGCGCCGTAGTTCGTCGGTGACCCCACGGTTACGGGCAGATTGTTGGGTGGGGACCGCACATTCTGCCCGTCGCGCGGGGTCTTCGTACAAAGCGGGTGAAGGGACTCGAACCCTCGACATCAACCTTGGCAAGGTTGCGCTCTACCACTGAGCTACACCCGCAAACAAGTCAGATCGAACTGCGATCTTGTGGGTCAACGATTATAACAGGTTCAACATGAGCGGCAAGCGGCGCGGTCGCAGCGCGGGGTACAACAGCAGGATGACCCACTGGACACTCCCCGTGACAACCCTCTTTCTGACCACCATCACTTCGCTCGCGAGCGCGCAACTCTCACTGCCCTCTGTTTTTTCCGATCACATGGTCCTGCAGCGGGGGATCCAACTGCCCGTGTGGGGTAGGGCCCCCGCAGGGCAATCGATTCGCATCGAACTGATCGACGCGAACGGCAAGAGTCGCGCTGAGGCAACCGCGCAAACTGGCGTTGATGGAAAGTGGCGCACGCAGTTGCCATCACTCACTTCCAGCGCCATGCCACTCACCCTGAAGGTGACCGCTGGCAGCGAATCAATCGTGCGATCCGATGTACTCATCGGCGAAGTCTGGCTCTGCGGCGGACAATCCAATATGGAAATGTCCGTGGGCGCGAGCGATGGTGGCAGTGCGTTTGCTGCATCATTACCTTCGACGGTGCGCTGCTTCACTGCACCACACGACATGGCGCCCTCGCCCCGTGACGACCAGCCCGCGCAGTGGGTGGTGGCAACGCCGCAGACCGCGGGAGGTTTCACGGCAGTCGGCGGCTGGTTCGCCGCGAAAATTCAGAAGAGTCTCGATGTTCCGATCGGGCTCCTCTCAGTCAGCTGGGGTGGATCGCCGGCAGAGGCCTGGACACCCGCCAAGTTTGCTGGCAAGCACCCGATGTTTGCATCCACGGTTGCAGCGCAGCAGGCTCAGGGAGAGGCGTTTGATCACCGCTCGCCGTCCGATGCCGCAGTCGCCGCCGAGGAAGCATCGCGGGCATACGACGCTGCGACCAGCGCATATTGGCTGGGCTTGCAAGCCAAGGATCCAGGATTTCAACAGCAGTGGCAGCAGGGCACGATCGATTCGTCGGGCGGCTGGGTAGTTGGTCAGGTCCCAGGCGCGCACGGCTCTGCGGCGGGAACAGAATCACTCGCCAAGTTTGACGGCGGAACATGGTGGCGCCGATCTGTGTCGTTGCCGCAGAGTTGGCTCGGCCGGGATTTGAACATCAGCCTTGGTCCAATCGACGACAGCGATGTCGCGTGGGTGAACGGAATCGAAGTTGGTCGGACGACCGGCCGGCCCGCGGCGGCGCGGAACTATCGCGTTCCAGCGGCGGCGGTCCGAGTTGGATCAAACGACATTGCTGTCTTCGTGCTCGATACTGGGGGAGCGGGCGGGATCTGCGGGCAGGCTGATCAACTCATGATCGTTCCCTCTGCGACGACTGGATTGACGGGATCCGATGCGAATCCCATTTCGCTCGCAGGAGAGTGGCAGTGGAAACGCGGGATCGAAGGCGGAGGAAATGACGCGCCGACGACCGTGGTGCAACCCCCGGTGAATCCGCTGGCGACCTGGAGTGCATTCGGGTCGATGTTCAACGCCATGATGGCGCCAGTTGCAACATACGGACTCCGTGGAGCGATTTGGTATCAGGGCGAGTCGAATGCCGACCGCGCCGCGCAGTACCGCGAATTGCTCCCGCTGATGATTCGCGCCTGGCGCGAGTCGTGGCGTCAACGAGACTTGCCCTTTGGAATCGTGCAACTCGCGGGGTTTCGTGCGCCGAGCGACGATCCAGTCGAAGGGGTGTGGGCAGAACTTCGCGATGCGCAGTTGAACACGATGCGCGTCGTGCCCAAGTGCGGGCTCGCAGTCACGATCGATGTTGGAGATGCCGCAGACATCCATCCGCGCAACAAGAAGGCGGTGGGCGAACGACTTGCAGGATGGGCTCTTTCGCAGGTCTACGACCAGGGTGGCGAGTGGTCCGGGCCGATTTTCAAGAGTGCCAAGGTGCAGGAGGCGACCATGGTGCTCACATTCGAACACGCCGATGGTTTGGCGTCGGTTGGCGGAGCACCACTCGGCGGATTTGCAGTCGCAGGCAGCGACGGGAAGTTTGAGTGGGGCAGTGCAACGATTCAAGGATCGACCGTGATCGTCTCAAGCCCGAAGGTGCCCAGCCCAACCACCGTGCGCTATGCCTGGAGTTGCAATCCGGTGCGCGCGAATCTCATCAACGCTGCGGGACTACCCGCTTCACCCTTCGCAACGGATCGACCAACCACTTCGCCAACGAAGTAAGTCAATCGCAGCGCGCTGGACGCGCCGAGGCTGATTCGCCGAGGTCCGCCTACTGATCCTTTGTCGGCAATCCCATTCCGCTTCGATCGGGATAGGGCGGTACTGGCACCTGCCTGAATGGGTGCTCGCGAACGGCCCTTTCCATCAGGTCAACTGCGACATCAATCTGTGGATCGACTCCACCGCGCGATGGACCGCCCTTCATCAGCGCCGGATCGTCGATGACCACAACATCGGGATCCACTCCGTGGCCCTCGACGCCCCATGTTCCGTCGCTCTCGAAGAAGGCGAACATCGGCACCCGCACCGATCCGCCATCGACCAGTGATGGATTCCCAGAGATTCCCACGAGCCCTCCCCATGTTCTCGTGCCGACCAGCGGACCGAGATTCGACTGGCGGAAGAGCCACGGAAACATATCGCCGCCAGATCCGGCGAGGCCATTGATCAACATCGCCTTGGGTCCAAAGTGGGCATCCGGCGGCCAGGCCTGGCTCTTGGTCTCGCGACGCGCCCACCAATTCGTTGTGGGTCGATCGAGCAATTCGATGAACCGCGTCGGGATCTGACCGCCACCATTCCAGCGGTCGTCGACGATCAACGATTCCTTGCCGCGCTGTCCAACAAACTGACGCATGAGATCATTCTGGCCATCGGTGCCGGTGTTTGGCACATACACATAACCCACGCGACCCTCACTCTGCTTGTCGATGTAGGCGCGATTGGCTTCGATCCACGATCGATAGCGCAAGTCGGCATCACTCTCGAGCGTGGTCACGACAACGGATCGAGCCGTGTCATCCTTGAATGGTTTTGCGGAGACCAGCAGCGAGATCGTCTTGCCACCGAGACCAACGAAGGATGCCCACGGCGCCTTCTGCATATCGAAAGGCGTTCCATTGACCGCCAAGACGAACTCTCCCTCCACCACATTGACGGCTGGACCGCGCAGCGGATTGCGGGCATCAGAATCCCAGGTCGCACCCTGGTAGATGCGCTTGATCTGAAAGGCAGTCGCAATCGATCCATCTGCGGCAGGGGCGGATCCGATGTCGAAGTCGACCCCGAGCATGCCGGTGTTGGATGAGGGTCCCGACTCCACATCGCCACCGTTGTAGTAGGCGTGGCCCACATTCAACTCCGAAATCATTTCGGAAATGATGAACGAAACATCTTCGCGGCTGTTGGCATCATCGACCAGTGCGATGTAGCGGGTTCGCATAGCGGGCCAATCAACATGATGCATGTTGGGGTCATAAAAGAAATCTCGAAAAATCACCCAGGCATCGCCGACCATTTGACGCCACTCGGTGCGCGGATCGATCTCGGCAAGCATCGGCTTTGTGACCACTGGCTTCGCAGCACCACCGGCGGCGGCATCGACGATGCGTGCGCCGCCGCGTTCGCTGACCAGGATCTTCTTCCCATCGGGTGTGATCGAAAAGCGCCCGCCGGTGGTGAGCGCTTTCTCGGTCGGTTTCCTTTCGCGCGCGTCGATGATCTTGAGTCCATCGTTGTCTCCGCGCCGCGCGTAGATCAGCAGATCCTTGTCATTCACCGCAAGGTTTCCAAAGGTGCCGCGGGCCAGCCCTGGAATGCGCACTGTGCGCCGCTCGATGCCGTCGAAGTCGATGACAAATCCCTTGCGCTTTGCCACTTCGGGCAGTGCGGGCGCTGCAGCCGTTGCCGCTGGTTCCGTCTTCACTTCGGGTGCAGCCGCCGCGACGACTTCCGCGGCTTCTGCTGCTGCGGGGGTCGGTGGCGTCGCGGGATCGGCTGGCTTGGCATCCTCCGGCTTGGCATCCTCCGGCTTGGCATCCTCCGGCTTGGCATCCTCCGGCTTGGCATCCTTCGGCTTGGCATCCTTCGGCTTGGCATCCTTCTCAGCCACAGCTTTCTTCGGCGGCGCGGGAACCTCTTCATCACTCTCACCTGTCTGCCACGCCGCCTTCACACTTGTGCGCAGCGGCACCATCAAGAGAACTTCAGAGTTGTCGTAAATCCAAGTGGTGTCCATTGAGCCATACTTGGGGGTGAACTCCTGATCGCTCGTGAAATACAGCCATTCGCCGGCGCGATCGAAGGTCGGTGATCCACTGACGAACGCAGGCGAAGTGATGGCATGCTTCTCGCCAGACGCGAGGTCGTAGACCATGATCTGTGAAGAGCGACCACTCGCATCGGACTTGGCGTAGGTCATCCACGACGAATCGTGACTCCAACTCGGACTTGGCGCCTGATTGTTCCACTCCTCTTGATCGATCACCCGCTCGTCGCCGCTCTCGACATCAAGCAGAATCAACTGATTCGTCTTTCCTCCGTACGAAAGTTTCTTGGAGTCGGGGCTCCAGGAGAGATTCGACTTGAACGCACCATCGGTCTTGGTGAGTTGTCGCTTCTCGCCCGATCCGTCGGCCGCAGTGATGAAGACCTCGTAACCCTGTGGCAGTGAATCGTCGCACCAGGCGATCGACTTGCCGTCGGGACTCCAGGCCGGTGATCGCTCGGCGCTGCCGCTGCTGCGGGTGAGATTGCGCGGAATTCCATTCTCCGCAGGCAGTGTCCAGACATCGCCCCGGGCTTCTACAACCGCGCGCTTTCCCGATGGCGAGATGTCCCAACTGTCGATGAATCCGCTGGCGTCGATCGTCTGTGGCCGCAGCTTCGCGCGCGCGCCGGGCATCCGCACCTCGACCGTGCGCGTGGCACCGGTCACGAGGTCAAGGACCATCAATTGCGCGCCATGTTGGAAGACGATTTCGCCCGCCGATCCATTGTCTGGACCCATAGATGGCCACTTGATGTCAAAGTTCGCGAAGCGGGTGAGTTGCTTGCGATTTCCGCCGCGCGCATCGCAGGACCAGATGTTGAGGCGGTGTTCTTGCCCGGCGTCGCACAAGTAGTACAGCGTGCTGCCATGCCACATTGGAATCGTGTCGGTTCCCTCCCATTGCGTGACCCGCGTTGCGGTGTTGTCGTTCAGGTCGTACACCCAGATGTCAGTTGCCATCCCACCGCGATACCGCTTCCAAGTTCGATTGTCTGTGGTATGCGGTGTGTAGGCCAGATATTTTCCGTCCGCGCTCACGGTTGGATTGGCTCCATAGGGGGTTGGGAATTCCGTTGGCAGTCCGCCACCTGCGGCCACCGAAAAAATCTGCGGGGCGCGGGGATAGGTGCTCATGCCCGGAGCGCTGAAGAGAATCCTGCCATCGTTCAACCAATCGGCGGGCAACTCTGCCGCGGGGTTGTATGTGACGCGTAATGGAATCCCGCCATCGATTGGCGTCACATAAATATCGCGATTGCCCTCGTAGTTGCCCAAGAACGCGATCGACCTTCCGTCGGGTGAGAATCGGGCGAATGTCTCGGTTCCTGGAGGATCCGCCACGGGCTGCGCGATACCGCCTCGCTTGTCGACGGTCCACAGTCCGTTGGCATACGTAAAGGCGATTCGATCCTGACTGATGTCGGGATAGCGAAGCATGGTGGCGTTGGGTGGCGCGTATTGCGGGGTCGGCGCCGATGCGAAGATGAGCGATGCAACGGTCGAGAGCGCGGCGAGCGGGATGAGCATGTGGTGGATCCTTCGGGTACGAGCCGCGAGATCCAGGGCGGATCCCGTCAAAAAACGGTGGGGGTGAGATTCGAACTCACGATGCCCCAAAGGGCATACCAGATTTCAAGTCTGGCGCATTCGACCACTCTGCCACCCCACCAGGGGAGAGCGAATCCTAGCGACATCACTCCTTCGCCATCGCCGGCGCACAGATCGCCAAGAGTTTCAGGCGCGCGATTGGTTTGATGGCGTAGTCATCGCAGCCAGCCGCGAGGCACCGCTCGCGGTCATCTTCGATCGCATTACCAGTAAGTGCCACGATGCGTCCCGCATATCCGCGCCTTCGTAATTCTTGCGCGGTGGCGTAACCATCCAATTCGGGCATCTGCATATCGAGCAGAATGACATCGAAGGAGCGCTGGGATCCCGCCAGTTCGATTGCCTCAAGCGCGCGGCGACCATGATCGACCACCTCGACCTCCGCTCCACCTCGGCGCAGCAGGGACGCCACCAACCGCTGGGTGTCGAAGCTGTCATCAACCAGGAGAATGCGCCGACCATCCAATCGAACCGGTGGCAGCGCGGTCGCATCAGCACTGCTCGGGGCTTCGACAGATTGCGTGGCCAGCGGCGCGCGGAATTCGAAAGTGAAGGTGCTGCCTTCGCCAAGTTTGGACACCACGGAGATCGACCCGTTGAGCAGCTGCGCCAGTCGCTGCGATATCGCCAGGCCGAGTCCCGTGCCGCCGAATCGGCGCGCGGTGCTGGAGTCACCCTGCTCAAAGCTCTGAAAGAGTCCCTTGATTTGAGACTCCGAGAGGCCGATTCCAGTATCGCGAACTTCAATCGCCGCAGCCATCTCGTGGCCATCGACCGCGGTTCGAATCACCACGGAGACGCTGCCGCGCTGGGTGAACTTGAGTGCGTTTCCGATCAGATTGACCAAGATCTGGCGCACCCGCAGTGGATCTGTGCGAATCAGCCGCGGGGGGTCGCTTCCGACGTGGGTGATCGTGAGCGGTATCGCTCGATCGCGGCCGCGAACGCGCATCAATTGGGCAACTTCGTCGACGATTTCCGGCAACTGAACCTCGAGCATCTCGATGCGGAGTTGCCCCGCTTCAATCTTTGAGATGTCGAGGATGTCATTGAGGACTTCGAGCAAGTGCTCGCCATTGCGCCGCACGGTCTGCGCAAAGTCGCGCCGCTCCGCTTCGGTTGTTTCGCCATCAAGCAGCAGATCGGCACATCCCAAGATTGCCGTCATTGGCGTGCGAATCTCGTGACTGACATTCGCCAGAAATGAGGACTTCATACTGCTGGCGCGATCCGCAGTTCGGCGGGCGTGATCGAGGGCACGCATGGCGGCCTCGCGCTCGGTCACATCAACCGCAACAAAGATGAAGCCGACCAGTTCGCCAGTCGAATCGCGCCATGGATTGGCGGCGAGATTGACCCGACGATGACCGCCATCGGGTCGTCGCCATGTCCAGTCTCGCTCGTGGGCGCGGCGATCGCTGGCAAGCGTTGCCAAGGGCGCGAACGGCGACGGCGGTGCACCATTCGGCAAGACCCAGGCGAGTTCTTCAGGGTCAAAGAGACACGACGCATCTCGTGTGCGAACGAGATCGCTCGCACGCCATCCCGAGAGTCGTTCGGCACCGTGATTGAAGATGGTGATCAGGCCATCGCAGTCGGTCGCAATCACGGCCACCTGATGGGCACCTTCGATCAACTGCTCCAATTGACTTCGGGCGCGCTTGGCCAGATTCGCGCCGTGACGCGACGTTTGGGCCAAAAATGCCGTGAGCCCCAAGAGCATCGATGCCGCCAGGGTCGATGCGAGCAGAAACTTCGGCAGGATCGATCGGCGACTCTCGCGCAGAGCGGCGCTCGGTTCCAATTTGAGTGTGATGGATTCGCCGCCAACTGGAATCAATCTCCCCGCTCCCTTGATGGAGGGGCCTGGTTCGTCATCTCGTTCGGCAAGCAAGCGACCTCTGAAGTAGACCTCGGCATCGAATGACTCCGAAAAGACAGGCATCAATCCAGTCATCGTCCGATCGACACTCATGACCGCCAGGAAGCATCCCTTGCCACTTGGTGGGACGGCGGCGAGCAGGGTGGACTCGCGTCCATTCACCAGCACTGGACCGGTCATGGCAATCTGGTGGGAGTCGCTCGCCCGCTTGATGAGTTCTCTGCGCACATCGAGCGGAACGAATCCGCCATCACCTGGATGCGCGAGGTCCTCTGCCGTGGTCACCAACACAATGTTTCCCTCTGCGTTGGCCCATTCGAGCGCCACCAGTCCCGGGTTATCTCGGGTGAATTGCGTGGCGCGGCTTGTGAACGCGGCAGGATCGGCGACATCGGGCGAACCGAGCGACTGCCCAAACTGTTCGAACGCACTCAGCATCTTGTCGAAGTCGGTGCGGAAGATGTAACTGAAGATCTTCTCGCTCGAATCTGTGTGGCGCTCCATCGCGACGCGGTCGGCATCGACGAGCAATTTCCATGCGCTGAACGAGAGCGACATGAACACAACGGCCAGTGCCATCCCGATCCAGCCGGGCATCCCCAAACTCTTGGTTGGCGCATCCACCCAAGCGCGGGCGAGGAGCGCGACGGCGGCGACCGAAAGCGCCGCCGCTGCGAAAACGGCAATGTCGGCGAATCGATCCGCGGCGCGATCCCCCAACTCGGTTGGATTTGGTGCAAGCACCGCATAGAGCGTCAGTCCGAGCACGGCGCTGGCAGAGATTGCAGCGGGCCAGCGACCCGCGGTCGCCCGAACGGTTGTGGCGAAGCTCGCAAGCGCGACGAGCGTGAGTGCCGACATGAGACCGGTGCTGGCGAAGGTGTGGGGAATCACCAACCCGGAGCACGCTGCGAGCAGGAGTGCGCTCGAAAGCGTTCGGGAGCAGGCAACCCACCAACGCCACGATGGCAGCGCCACGATCAACGCGCTGAGGATGAGAAGAGCGCCGACGAATCCGCGTCCGAGTTCGGAGGTCGGTTCAGTTTTCGCGCCGAGGACGAGGGAGGCAAAGAATGCGAAAGCCGCCGCGGCCCCGCACCCCGCAGCCAAGAGCGAGATGGTGCGCGCAGAGCGAATCATGCCCTCTTCTCTGGTGTTGTCGCGGCGAATTGCGAGATGAGCGGTGCAATCATGGCGGTCCAACCCGTTTGGTGCGCGGCTCCGCAACCGCGACCCGTGTTGCCGTCGAAGTACTCGTGAAAGAGGATGAACTCTTGAAAGTGGGCATCGGACTGTGGTTTCGTCTGGTCACCCAAGCAAGGACGCCGACCCTGAGAATCGCGTTGGAAGAGTTTGAGCAAGCGTCGCGCCACTTCGTGCGCTGCGTCCCGCAGGGTCATCAGTTTACCCGAACCAACCGGACACTCGATGCGGAATTCGTCGCCGTAGTACTCATGGAATTTCAAGAGACTCTCGATGAGCAGGATATTCACCGGAAACCAGATCGGACCGCGCCAATTGCTATTGCCGCCGAATGCTGATGACTGACCCTCTCCTGACTCGTACCGCACCGAGACGCTTTGTCCATCGTTCCAGAACACATAAGGATCATTCTCGAGCGCGCGCGACATGGATCGGATTCCAAACTCGGAGAGGAACTGCGTCTCGTCGAGCGCCCGGCGCAGAAGGCATTTCATCCGATGACCCCGCAGAAGCGAGAAGAGTCGCTGATCGCCCCGCCCTGCCGCGGTCCAGTGCGACACGAGATCTGCGAGGTCCGGGCGATTCGTGAAGAGCCACTCGACCCGCGCCCTGAACTCGGGCAGTCGCTCCAGAGTCTCTGGCTGCATCACATGTACGGCGGTGAGTGGCAGCAATCCCACGATCGACTGCACCCGCAGGGGCATGGTCGTTCCGTTTGGGAAGCGAAGGCGGTCGTAATAAAACATATCCGCGTCATCCCACAAGCCCTCTCCGGTGCCGGCGAAATCAGCCATTGCCGCGGCGATGCTGAGAAAGTGCTCGAAGAACTTGGTCGCCATGTCTTGATAGACGGGATCGTCCTTGGCGAGTTCAGCAGAGATCCGCATCATGTTCAGAGCGAACATCCCCATCCAGGCCGTGCCATCCGCTTGTTGGAGGGTCGCCCCGGATGGGAGCGCCGCACTGCGATCGAAGACGCCCACATTGTCGAGGCCGAGGAATCCGCCGGCGAAGAGGTTTCGACCGTCGACATCCTTGCGGTTCACCCACCAGGTGAAGTTGATGAGCAGCCGGTGAAAGATCCGTCGCAAGAAGGCGAAGTCTTGCTTGCCAGAGTGCGCGGCATCGATCTCGAAGATGCGTATCGCAGCCCAGGCGTGAACTGGAGGATTGACATCGCCCAGGGCCCACTCATAGGCCGGAATTTGCCCACTGCTGTGCATCGATCGGTCGAGCATCAAGTGAGCGAGTTGTGCTTTCGCCTGCTCGGCGTCGATCTCAGCAAGCGCCACGCAGTGAAATGCGAGATCCCACGAAGCGAACCAGGGGTACTCCCATGAGTCGGGCATGCAGTACACGAAATGATTCGAGAGATGCTGCCAGTCGCTGTTGCGACCGAGGTCGCGCTCGGCAGGTGGCGCAGGCATCGCCCTGTCACCCTTGAGCCATATGCGCACATCGTAAATGTATGTCTGCTGCGACCAGAGGAGACCAGCCCAAGCCTGCCGTTGTATGGCGCGAACATCTGGATCCGTGATGGCGGTTTGCTTTGAGTGGTAGAACTCGTCAGCCTCACTCTTGCGGGTCACCATCACCGCATCAAAGTCATCAAAGGCGTTCGTGGTCCCAGCCGGTCGCATCCGAACGCGGATCGACTGCGACTCTCCCGCGGAGATATGGAACGCGTAGTGCGCCGCCATCTTGGTTCCGCTGCGCTGGGGATTGATCGCGTCTGCCAGGCCGTTCACCACAAAGTCGTTGATGCCATCCTTGAAGGTACGACCGTTGCGCTGCTGATTGTCGAAGCGAACAAGATTGGTGTCGTTCTCGCAGAAGAGCAGCTCTGGATTTCCGTCGAAGTGAAGTTGGAGTGGACCGAGTCGATCGTCGGTGACATCGACGCGATCGCCCTGGGCCACAAATCCGGATCGCTTCGGCGCATCGTTCCAGGTCCAGACATTGCGAAAGAGGGCCGTCGGCAGAAGATGAATCGTCGCTGCCTCGGGGGCGCGGTTGTGCACGGTCACGCGCAGGAGGATGTCCTGCGGTCCGGCCTTGGCGTATTCGACAAACACATCGAAGTAGCGATCGTCGTCAAAGATTCCCGTATCCATGAGTTCGAACTCGCGCTCGAGTTTGCTGCGCGATCCGTTGACGCGTTCGAGATGGGCGTATGGGAAGGGGCGTTGTGGATACTTGTAGAGCATCCGCTGCCACGCCGCGCTCGGTAGGGCATCGATGAACCAATACTTTTCCTTCACATCCTCACCGTGGTTGCCCTGATCGTTGGTCAGTCCGAAGAGCCGCTCTTTGAGGATCGCATCCTGACCATTCCACATGGCAACCGAGAGACACAGATCTTGCCGCTCGTCGCAGAATCCCGCAAGTCCATCCTCGCCCCAGCGATAGGCTCGGCTGCGGGCATGATCGTGCGGGAAAGAACTCCACGCGGATCCATCTGCGGAATAGTCCTCGCGGACCGTTCCCCACTGACGGTCGGACAAGTACGGACCGAAGGCACGCCAATTGACACCCTTGCTGTGCATCTCATCCAGTCGAAGTTGTTCGGCAGTCACACGCTTGCTCATCCATTCACTTTCGCTTCCACGAGATTCGGTGGGGGAAGTTCGGCCAGGATTTCAAGAATTGCCGCGACGCTCCAGGCTTGTGCGAAGCAGCCACCCGGTTCATGGGGCGGGTCTCCACTGAAGACTTCGCTCACCGATCCCAGCCCAGCCTCGCGGAGATGATTCACGAACGGCAGCATAAAGTCCTGGATTGCCGCCCGATCCTGATAGACAGCAAAGTGGCTGAGCATCATGGGGGCGAAGAGCCAGGGCCAGATTGTCCCTTGGTGGTAGGCCTCATCGCGGGCAAGGGGATCCCCCGCGTAACTGCCGCGGTAGGAAGGATCGGCGGCATCGAGTGTGCGAATTCCCTGGGGGGTCCACAATCGCAGCATGCAGAGATCGACGATCGCCTTGCATTGACCGCTCGGTAGCGGCCCATCGATGCCGTGCGCCCGCGTTGTTGCAAAGAGTTGATTGGGGCGGAGCTTCGCGTCAACGCCGTTGGGTCCGTCGATCGTGTCGTAGCAGCAGGCGTGATCGATGTTCCAGAACTTTCCAAAACTCGATTTCACTTGTGCCGCCGCGGTGGCATAGGGAGCGCTCGGCTCATCCATGGCCGTTGCGAGTTGTGACATCGCGGCGAGCGCGCGATACCAGAAGGCGTTGACCTCGACTGGCTTTCCGATACGCGGCGTGATGACCCGATCGCCGATCTTGGCATCCATCCAGGTCAATTGCACGCCCGCCTCGCCAGCGCGCAGGAGCCCATCAGTTGGATCGACTTGTATTCCGTGTCGCGCACCGTGGGTGTAGGCCGTCACGATCGACTTCAGTCCCGCCCAGATCGAGGCAAGCCAGGCGCGATCGCCACCCACGGCGAACGCGTGCGCAGCCGCGGTGATCATCAAGAGCGGCGCGTCAACCGCGTTGTATTCCAGCGGGTCGCCTTCACGATCCGGAAATCGATTCGGAAGCATTCCAGCATCGAGATAATCGGCGTAGGTTGAGAGCACCACTTGTGCTTCGCCAACGCGATCCGATGCAAGCAGGAGTCCATAAATCGAAATCATCGCGTCGCGGCTCCAATCTGCGAACCACGGGTAGCCGGCAATGATCGACAGACCCGCACTTCCATCGCGACGCGCGCGCTTGACAAGAAATTGATCGCCCGCGCAGATGAGTTGGCGGATTGCGGGCAATCTCATGGCCGCACCGGCTCGGGCGCAGAGGTCGGCAAGTCGGGCGCGCTCTGCATCCAGCATCGCGTTGGCGGGGACCGAGTCAAGTTCGCGCGTCGAAGCGGTGAAGAGCGCCGTGGTCTTCGGATTCATCACCAGGGTGAACTTCGCGGCGTGCCAGAGCGAATCCACCCCGTGGTAGCCGCGCGCCGAATCCTCGCGCAAGTGGAAGTCATGCCACCAGACACCCGTTGGGGTTGGAACCGATTTGTCGCACTGGACAAAGAGGTCCATGCCGCTGCCACGCGAATCCGCTTGCCATGTCAAACACACCCCGCGGTGAATGCGAGAAATCGTTGGTGTCGAACTCGCGCCCGTGCCAAGTTCGTGGTGCGATCTGCGGTCCACGAGAACTTCAAGTTCCAATCGCATCGGGCTCGATGCTTGCACGAGTGTCCAGTGCTGGCAGACCGTGTTCTCGCCGTGGACCATAAAGACCCGCCGTTCGAGAAGTGCATCGGCGAAGGACCATCTCCATACTGGGATCGAGTCTTCCAAGTGAAATCGCTGCAGGGCGAGATGACCCTTGGGATCGACCGACCCATCTTTCCAGGCGTTCGCCGCCAGTGGATAGCGCACACCGCGGTAGACGGCGGTTGGCGCACTCTCTCCCAGGAGCAGTGTGCGCTCGGCGGGCGGATTGGTCGCGGCGATGAGCAGTCCGTGATATCGGCGCGTGCGAACACCGCCGATGGTTCCTGCCGCATATCCGCCAATTCCGTTGGTGACTAGCCACTCACGATCGAATGCCGCGTCGCTGTTGCAAATGGCCCGCCCGAAGTCGACGAAGTTGGGAGTGAACGGCGCGCTTTGCATGAATATTGGGGAGGAATCAGGTCGGGCCGATCGTCAGTTCGTCGCGCTCGCGACGGCGCCGCTTCAATTCGGCGTCGACGAAAGCATGCAAGTGTCCGTTCAGCACATTCTGGGGATTTGGTTCCTCGTAGTTGGTGCGATGGTCCTTCACCCGGTTGTCATAAAAGACATAAGAGCGAATCTGTGTCCCCCAACCGCGCTCAACCTTGCCGCCCTTGGCTTCGGCAATTTCATTGTCGCGTTTCTGCTGCTCAATCTGTTCGAGTTTCGAAAGCATGACGGCGAGGGCTTGCTTTCGGTTCTGCGATTGATCGCGAAAGGTGTTTGCCACCACCTGAATTCCAGTTGGAAGATGGACTACGCGGATTGCACTCGCCACCTTGTTGACATTCTGCCCACCCGGTCCGCTGGCGCGAACAAATGGGGTGATCTCGAGGTCCTTTTCTGGGATCACGATCTCGGAATCTTCAAACTCTGGAGTGACGTCGACTGTCGCGAACGAAGTTTGCCGCTTGCCTTCGGCATTGAAGGGTGAGACGCGCGCGAGGCGGTGCGACCCGCACTCACAGGATGAATATCCGTAGGCGAAGGGACCGCGAATGGCATACGACACTTCGGAAATCCCCGTTTCCGTGCCGAAGGTGCGGCTGAGTTCCTCGATCTTGAATCCCATTGATTCCCAGTAGTAGAGATACATGCGCTCGAGCATCGCGGCCCAATCGTTGGCCTCAGTGCCGCCGACTCCCGCCTGAATCGCGAAGTAGCAGTGACGATGATCATGCTTCTCGCTCAGCAAACTCTGCAGCTCAAGCCGCTGCATCTTGTTTGTCAGCACGAAGAGGCTGGCATCGGATTCCTCGAGCAGTTCCTGGTCGCCTGCTTCGCGGGCGAGTTCGAGACCGACGGCCGCGTCGGCGCAGCCCATCTCAAGTTCCTCGATTGGATCGATCATCGCCCGAATGACCTTCAATTCGGCGATCAGCTTTTGGGCTCGTTTGGAGTCGTTCCAGAAATCGGTCTCCCCCATCATTGATTCGAGTCGGGCGCGCTGCGAGACCTTGTCTGGGTAGTTAAAGAGAGTCGCGGATGGCTAAAATCCGCGCCTGAAGGTCCTCAAGAACTGGCAGATGCGTTTCGAAATGCATGTCGAGAGCGTACCGCAGGAATCGAGGATGACCGGCGTGGACCGTCGGGTCATCCTGCCGATTCGCACCAGCGACCTGCTTATGATCCCGTCCATGCAATCGGAGGATCCATCACCATCAGAATTGATCGCGGCCCGCAGAGCAAAACTTGCCCGATTGCGCGGCGAATTGCAAGTCGAACCCTACGGTGAGCGGGTGGACGGCCGGATCTCGCTTCAGGCTGCACGCGCGCTGTTCGATGAGGCGTCGCACGCTGCCCACAGCGCAGCGGTCGCGGCGGCAAAGCTGGCTCCTGGAACGCCGATCGCCGACACCCGACCTCAGGTTCGAGTGACCGGCAGGGTCATTCAGCACCGCGATATGGGCAAGATCTTGTTTGTCGGCTTGCGCGACGCAACCGGAGATCTCCAGGTGAGCGTTTCGAAGGCAGACCTTGCGGCGAACGATTTTGAGATCGCCAAGGCGCTCGATTACGGTGACATTATCGCGGTCGATGGACGGGTGGGTCGTACGCAGAAGGGCGAGACTTGCATTTGGGCCGGGGGCCTTTCGATTCACGCCAAGAATCTCGAGCCGCCGCCCTCCAAGTGGCATGGACTCGAAAACGCCGAACTGCGCTATCGCCGCCGCTATGTGGACATGTTTTCAAATCCGCAGACGATTCGAACCTTTGAGGCGCGCTCGCGAATCGTCAGCACCATGCGCAAGTTCATGGAGGCTCGCGGGTTTCTTGAAGTTGAGACGCCGATGATGCATCCCGTGGCAGGTGGTGCCGCAGCGCGCCCCTTCACGACCACACACAACGCCTTGGGGATGCCGCTGTTCTTGCGGGTCGCACCCGAGCTCTACCTGAAGAAACTGATCGTCGGCGGTCTTCCAAAGGTCTTCGAGATCAATCGCAACTTTCGCAATGAAGGGGTGGACCGAAGCCACAACCCAGAGTTCACGGCGATGGAGGCCTACGAGGCATTCGGCGACTATCAGACGATGCTCGAGATGACCGAGTCGCTGGTACATCACTGCGCCTGCGAGGCGATCGCGCAGGGATGGAACGCGCGCGGCGAAGCGGGTCCACTGCTTCCCTGGGGAGAGATTCGCGTTGACTATCGAAGACCGTTCGTGCAAGTGCGATTTGGCGAACTCTTCGAAGGGGGTGTTGGGTGTTCGATGCACGACCGCGACAAAGTTCGCGCGGCGGCCGTTGCGGCGCATCTTGCGAGCCCGACTACCCGCGATCATTGGTTGCTGGTGAACGACCTCTTCGAGAGGCAAGCCGAGAAGTTGATCGATCCAGCGAGACCCACATTTGTGCTCGATTATCCAAGCGCGCTCAGTCCACTCACTCGACCGAGCCGCAGCAATCCAGATATTGCAGAACGCTGGGATCTCTTCATTGGGGGTATGGAGATCGGGCCGGCATACTCCGAACTCAACGATCCAGATATTCAGTTGGCCAAGTTCACGGATCAGTTGAAGGGGGCGGACGAAGAGGAGTCCACATTCCGTTCGCTCGACGAGGATTTCATCACCGCGCTGAGAACAGGAATGCCACCCGCGGGAGGAATGGGTCTCGGAGTCGATCGACTGGTGATGCTGCTGACCGACAGCGCCTCGATTCGCGATGTCATTTTGTTTCCACTGATGCGGCCCGAGGGATCGACCGATGCGGCAACCTGAGCGGGCGTGGTGGCTCTGGTTCGCGTCGGCACTCGTGCTGCTTTCGCCGCAGGCAGCTCACGCCCAGCAGACCGCTGCGAAACAGGCGCAGGTTGTGGCGAAACCTGCGCAAAGCACGGCGCGGGATGCCTGGTTCACCGTTTCGATCGGCGGCCAACCCTGTGGCTTCACCCACGAGCAAATGGAGGTCGTGGGTGATCGCATCTTCACAACGAGTGAGTTGCAACTGACGCTCGGTCGCGCGGGCGCGCAGTCGACGGTCGCGGTGAAGTGGCGATTCGAGGAGTCGACGGATGGCACGCCAATCGCGTGTCTTGTTGAGCAGCTCTCTGGAAGTGAGCAGTCGCAGACCAGTTATCGATTCGCGCCCAACGAAGTCGCAGTTGAGGAGCGCGCCGGGGGGAGGACGATTACGCGCGTGATGCCGCCGCCTGCAGGATCTTGGCTGACCCCAGCACAGGCCGAGCGATTGACCACCCGCGAGCGACTCGCCGATGTGGCGCACTTTGCTTACACCACCATCGATCCGGCAAGTGGACTGCAACTCGTCGAGATGAAGTTGACGCGCCTAGGACCGGGCGAGGGCGAGACGGTTGCGTGGCAGTCGACGAACAACATTGTGAGTGTCGAGACTATTGAAGAGGTCGACGCGACTGGTGCCGTGGTGTCATCGCGTACGAAGCTGCCATTCGGCGACATGGTTTCCCGTCGCTGCACCGAGCGGCAAGCACGAGCCGCTGGATCCACCGGCGGTATTGATGTCATCGCCAAGACATTGGTGGTGCTCGCCAACCCGGTTCCAGAGTTGTTGAGGGGACGCAGCGCGCGGCTTGCAGTGCGGGCGAAAGATGGCGCGCTGCTGCAGCTGCCCTCTGCAGGCGCGCAGCGCGTCGCAGGCAATCCAGACGGGGGTCTCTTGGTCGACATCGAAGTCGGTGGATCCACCAAGGTCACCGAGTCCGAAGCGGCCGATGGTCGATTTCTCGCGTCCACGATCTTGATCGACTCTGCCGATCCAATCGTGAAAGAACTCGCCGCGACTGCCGTGCAACGGGCTCGTCTCGACGAAAGGGCGGCGCCGCTGCGGCGTGCCGAGGCTCTGCGCTCATTCGTGGCCCGTTTCATTACCAAGAAGGATCTCGCGACCGCATTCGCTGGCGCAAGCGCCGTGGCGCGGTCGCAAGCGGGGGATTGCTCTGAACACGCCGTTCTTCTGGCCGCGTTGCTCCGGGCCCAGACGATTCCCTCGCGCGTGGCGAGTGGACTGGTCTATGCCGACGAATTTGCCGGGAAGAGGGCTGTCTTCGCTTGGCATATGTGGACGCAAGCACAGATCGACGGAGCGTGGATCGACTTGGATGCCACGCTTGAGACGGGCGCATTTCATCCCGGTCACCTGCTTATCGCCACCAGTGCGCAGGATGACGCCCAAGTCGACGCAGATTTTTCCGACTTGCTCTCGACCGTCGGCAACATCCAGATCGAGGTAGTTCGTGTCGATTGATGATGCGGTCGACGGTGAGTGCGCTGAGGGAACGGAGCGCTGTGCCAACCTTCCCGCGCGCGATCCCAAGGGTCACAAGGGGACTTTCGGCACGGTGCTGGTCATCGGTGGATGCGTTCGCCTTCCACGGGTCATGCTTGGAGGCCCGGTCATTGCCGCGCGCGCCGCACTTCGCACGGGCTGCGGTCTGGCGGAACTCGCCGTTCCAGAGCCGCTGGCAACAGCCGCGCTCGCGGCGCTGCACAGTGCCACGGCACTTGCGCTTCCAGTCGACGATGCGGGTTCATTGAAGCCATCCGAGTGCGCAGAACTTCTGGATCCAGTTCTCGACCGCGTGCAGTCGGTCATCATTGGTCCAGCACTTGGCGAGGGATTCGCCGTTGAACAAGTGGTGGTCCGCTTGCTCAATCATGTTCGCACGCCGATGATCATTGATGCCGACGGTCTCAACGCGCTCGCGCGGCTGCCTGATTTTCCCAGAGACATTCAGGATGGTGGCGTCATTCTCACCCCGCATCCTGGTGAGTATCGGCGCCTGGCGCAGTCGCTTGGGCTCGATGACATCGACCCGACCGACCCGACTCGGCGGGGTGATGCAGCGGATGCGCTCGCGCGACGGGTCGGGTGTGTGGTCGTCCTCAAGGGCGACCGAACGGTCGTCAGCGATGGCATTCATCGGTGGTCGGCCCGCGCCGGAAATGCAGCGCTCGCCACCGGCGGAAGTGGCGATGCGCTCGCGGGTGTCATCGGATCGCTCGCCGCGCAATTCTCAGGTCGCTCGCACCATCTCTCGCTCTTTGATTGCGCGCGACTGGGAGTCGCCATTCACGGGCTCGCCGCGCAATCGTGGCGCCGGCGCGCGGGCGACGCTGGGTTGCTGGTGGACGAACTCTGCGACGAGATTCCGGCAGTTCTCGCAGCGCTGCGCGAGGAGAATTCTGATCGCTAGACTCGCGCACTCGAAAGGTCGGCAATGAACGCGCAAACACATCTCAAGATCCGTGAACTGAAGGCTGGAGCATTTGTTGAGGGCGTCTATAGCCTTGTCAATCCGCAAACGGCTGCCACCCGCGGTGGAAAGTGCTATTTCAAGGTGCTTCTGCGCGACGCGTCCGGGGAGGCTGCCGCGCGCAAGTGGACCTTTGACGAAGCCATGCTGCCCGAGGTCAGCCGCACGGGGTACGCCCACGTGTCAGGTCGCGTCGAGATGTACAACGGGCAAGCTCAGATCATTCTCGATCACATCGAGGCGGTCGAGGTCACCGCGACCGATCTGGTGGCGCTGCTTCCAGCGACGACCAAGGACATCGACCTGATGTACCAAGCGGTTTGCACCCTCTTGCAGTCGATGAACGATGCCGGGATGCGCGCCCTGGCTGATGCGTATCTGACGGATGTAGCGATGATGGAGGCATTCCGACATGCACCCGCTGCGACCAATGTGCACCACGCCTGGATCGGGGGACTTCTTGAGCACACCCATCAACTGATGCAGCTCGCGGATCGAATGCTGCCGCTCTACCCGCAGTTGAATCGAGACATTGTGCTCCTGAGCCTCTTTCTGCACGACCTCGGCAAGACGGTCGAGCTCGAGTGGGAAAAGGGATTCAATTACACGATGGATGGTCAACTGATTGGCCATCTGGTGCGCGGCGCGATTTGGCTTCAACTCAAGGCGGCGATGGCGGCGCGGGAGAGCGGGATCCGCCTGTCGCCCGAGACGGTCACCGTGCTGCAGCATGTGTTGATCTCACATCATGGGGCGCTCGAGCATGGCGCGGCGAAGATTCCATCGACTCCCGAAGCCATCTTTGTGGCGATGCTCGACAATCTCGAGGCGAAGACCACCATCGCCCTTCACGCGGTCGCCCGCGATCGATTGCACCCCGGGAATGCAGAGTTCACAGAGCGCGTTTGGAGTCTCGATGCGCGTATGTACCGACCGGATCCGCTCCACCCAGTGCAGGGGACGCACGGGTAATCCGCGCGGTGATGGTGGCGGCCATCGCATCGAGCGCATCCTGGCGCGCGAGCATGAATGGCCAGGTTCGATCCTGGGTGAGGGCGATTTGCCCGCGAATGAGTTGAGTTCGAGTTTCGTCGGCAGCGATCAGCGCGAGTTGCGCGTGCCTTTGGCCGCGAAGCGACTCAATGTGATTGCAAAGCGCGCGGTAGGCAGCGCGCCGTCCCTTGGAGCACCGGGGCGCATCAGCGATGCGCTGCAAATGTGCGGCGCGAATAGGTTCGATCATCCGTGAACGCGCCGGAGGGTCATCGAGTCGGGTGGGATCCCACCACGCCTCGCGCCATGAGATCCCTGCTTGCGCGGGGAGTTCGCTGTTGATCCCGAGGTCAGTCGCACTTGGCAAGAGGGTCGCCGTTGCGCAGCCGAACTGCGGCAGTTCGATACCGAGAAACTCTCGCCACCACTGTCCACCGACACGCTCGTAGCGCGCGCCGCCCGTGCCGTGGAAGAACAAGTCGCAGATGATGCGCATCAAGCCTGAGGCGAGGAATGCCCGTGGCAGGATCGGCAGTCCGACCTCGATTCTGCGGCGGGCCTCGGTCGCGTCGAGTCGTTCGCGGCGCCCCTGGCGATCGATTCCCCACATCGGCACTTCGCTGCACAACCCATTCTCGCGCAGTGGCCGCGCCGCGTGCCGATCGAGTGCGAGTGCCGCATTGAATCGCTTGGCGCACTCCTCTGGAGCATCAAGAATCTTGCGGACGATGGGGGAGGCTTCCGCGCAGCCGAGCAATCGCTGGCTGCTGATGATGGCGAACGATGGAGTGATCCACCGCGCCGCGCAGACCTCTGTGGCGCGGGCAACTTGCATCGCTGCGCTTGGTTCGCCCCGCGCGCGGCCGAGTTCGGAGCAGAATGCCTCGAGGACGCGCAGCGCAGCGGGCGAAGCGGCTCCGTCGCCGTCGGGAATTCTTGGCTCTTGCGCCGGGCGTGCGCACGCGACCGCGTCGCCAGCGAGCGATCCCGTTGGTGTCGCCAATCGAAGCGAACTGCGCTGCAGATTTCCGCCAGAATCACGGGTTGGCAAATCGATCCGAAGTGGATCGAGCGCTTCTTGATCACTGAGAAAGTGGACCCAGTGCGCGCCCGGCCCAAACTGGCGCGCGGTCGCAGATGCCGCCACAAATTTGGCGAGTATTCCAGCATGCCAGAGGATCGGCTGATGACCGGCGCCGGCGAGGAAACCGAGCGGGAGTCCCAGCGATTCGCGAAGCTTGACGCGAAGATCGAGCGTGGCAGGGGCGCAGGAGCGCGCTTCGCCGACGCGCGCGCTGCCGAAGTCGGCGGGAAGTTCCACAGTGACCGTCGAGGCGCGACCCTCGACCTGTGAACCGCTGCTCTCTTCCTTGGATTCCATCACGCGGTCGCGCTGCTGGACCGTCGAAGATGGACGAGGCGCCCCGCACAGCGCACGAGTTCGCGCTCCAAAGTATTTTTATAGGTCTGCAATCGTCGCACTGGATCATCGAGCCCACTGCCAAATGATCGGCTGGCATCGAGATAGATTCGCGGAACTGCAATCTCGCTCACCCGCAGCCGATTCGCGGCCGCCTGCACCCAGAACTGCATCGGAAAATCATAGCCGTCTGCATCGAATCGCATCGCGGCGAGCGCCGCGGTTCGGTAGGCCTTGAAGCCGCAGAATGAGTCCGTGAGTGGAACGGCAAACGCCCCGCCGAGCTGGCGATTAATCTCCGCCGTGAGCTCGCGATTGATTTCGCTGCGGTCAGCTGGGGCCTCGTGATCGCCCGCGTGACGCGTGAGGTAACGGCTTCCCGAGATGACATCTTGATCGTCGCGCGCGATCGCCTCGACGAACGCGGGAATGAAGGCGGGTTCGTGCTGCTCATCGCAGTCCATCGTGATGACCCAGTCGAATTCGCGCATGCGGCTCCACGCGAAGATGTCTTGCATCACGCGCCCGTAGCCGACATTGCGCGGATTTCGCACCAGTTCGACGAGCCACGCGGCAGTGCGCGCCGCCGTTGAATCTGTCGAGCCATCGTCAATGACCAGCACGGGAAGACCGTGCTCCAAAACCCGTGGCAGGACCCGGTCGATGTACTTCTCCTCATTGTGTGCTGGAATTGCAACCAAGATGGAACGTGCGATTCGCATCGGTGATTCCACTCTAGCAGGCTGCTGAGATACTCCGCGGAGCATGCGATTGGATTGGGTGGGTTACGGGCAAATCCATCGCTTCCACAGGCACGCATCGCAGCCCTGCCGGTGTCGAATGCGACAAAACGGTGGGAAAAACAGCCTGAATACTGCGAAGGGACGCGCGCGCCGAGAGATGCGCGGAAGGGTCGAGTTCTTCAGAAGCCTACTCGGGGACCTTGGTGGTTCGCTCAAGGGGAATCGTGGCGATGCGGACGGCGGTACCCGCTTCATTCGAGATCGGCACGCCCATCACGAACACCCTTTCCCGCCATTGCTCCACGATTGGTCCCAGGCCACGGGTGATCCAAAGTGTGGTGTCGCGCTGTGCTGTGGCGAAACGGAGTCGCGCCTCGAATGCGGTTTCGACTTTCATCGTGTCGAACTCTCCGAGTGGCGTTCGAATTCGCACCGCGCCCACGACGCGCGCGGTCCGCTCGCCAGTCCCTCGATCGCGCTCGCCACGGCCGTCGACCCACTCGACACGCATCGCACTCGTCGCGTGGCGGACTTCGCCCATCGACATCGTGCCCGCTGCGAACATCAGCGGTGGAGTGAAAATGCTGATGGCATCATCGTGCGGTGACTCGACCGCGCGGAGTGCGAGTTCGCCCCCCACGCCCTGCGAAATGAATTCTCGATCGCCGCCGATCGAAAGAAGCATCCACTGCGCGTCGTAGGAATTGGTCGGCGATGAGATGCACTGAAAGGGGGAATCGTTCGTCGCCTGCCCGCGACCATTCACGATTTGCCAAGCATCCGTGCGACCGAATGGCACGAATTGATCGGCCAACTCGACCACGAAGGGATCCGCGCTCGAGGCAAGGATCTCGAAGATCACTGGCGCGTCGATTGGCACCACTTGCGGTGTGGCGCACCCGGCGATCGCGGCGCACCACGCGAACCCCGCGTAGGAAGCAATCACTGCGCACCCGCGCCACATTGCGCACGCGCACCCGCGCCACATTGCGGGCGTGCAGCGCCGGGTCGCCTGCGCGAATTTCATTTCGTCGAAAGTCCCTTTTCAGCCCAAATCTGCTGCAATTGCCGCGGAAGGCAGAGTTCGGTCGCGATGCCGTCGGGCTCTGAGCGACGGACGCGCCGCCCATTGGCATCATGCCAAGAAATCTCGGCAGTTTCGTCGAGTCCGGGCTGGGTCACGAGCATCCACTGATCATCCGCGAGATGGGTCCATGTCTCCACCCGCTGTGGCATTCGCATCGACTGCGGATCGAATGCGTAGTAGGAAAAATTGAGCGAAGCCTGACCGGGCTCGCGCGGCAAGAGTTCCCCCAGCAACAGCGCCTCAGTCTGCGAGAGATAGATCCCCGAAGGGACAACCCATTCCTGTTCGTCGCGCGTTCTCGACTGCGCGTTTCCATTGATCACTGTCAAGACTTGTCTGGGATTCCCGACACCGATTGGCGATCGAAGACCGGTCTGCGCGAATGAACGCTCGGAGAGTTTTCCGCCCCGCTCGGTGACCCGGCTCGTCCAAGCTTCGCTGCCACGATCCCACGCAGACCAAAACCGCGCATCGGTGTCGGCGAAGCGTGCCGATGCGGCGTCGATAATGGTTCGACCTTGCAGGCGAACCAGCACGCCCGTTGGGTTCTCAGTTGGGATCGGCTCGCTCGCACCAGAGGCATCGGCCATCGTGCCAGCCTGCACGGTGACGCGGTAATAGCCAATCTCCACTTCCCGCGTGCCCGCCGTTGACTGCCACACCCGGTAAAGCCGCGGCGGGGTCGTGCAAATTGCCCTGAGTTTCTCGGGGGTAATCGCCTGAATCAGTTCGTTTCCTCGGCGAAGTCTGGCCACCCGCGCCGCCGCCATTTGTTCGAGGTCGCCCAAGTGAATGGTGCGAAAACTCGCTTCAAGGATGGGGCGAATGGCTTCGAACTCCGCCCCAGGGACGAGCACGCTGAAGGCCAGAAAATCGTAGGGACCCGTCTGCAGCACCAGCCATCCCTGCACGGCGATGATGCCCGATCCCAAGTCGGTGCTCGTCCAGAGCAGGTGTCCGCCCACCTTGGGATGCAGCCAGGGTTCATTCAAAAGAACTGTCACTTTTTCAGTTTGCTTTTTTGTCGATTCCAGGTACTCGCTGATTTGCGCGGAGGGAGAGGGTTCGGCGAGTGACGACACCAAAGTCTGAATCTGAATGTGAAATCGGGTGGGATCTTGCGCATCATTCAGCGTGTAAATCGGCATCGCGCCGGTGACCGGCTTTGTCAAAATCGCCCCTTTTGGAGGCTGAAATCGCACGCCGAGCGATTCAAGCACCACCGGTTCTGCATCCAAAGCGCTCGGTGCTATCCCTTCGACTGGTGCTGCGGGTCTCACGCGTGGTTGCGCCGCTGCGCGCTCTGGCGGCGTTTGGGCAGAGACGCTCTTTGAAACAGGGGGGGTCACCGCCGCCTGAGCTGGCTTGGTCGGAGCCGACGGAATCAACTTTCTGGCAGTGCCTGTTTTCGGCACCGCAGAGTCGTTATTATTGGACGCTCCTTGGTGATAAGCCGTCGTTGAACCGCCGAGAGCGGCCGCCGCGTTCGCCGACAAACTCCAAACCAGCATCGCCGCGACCCATCGCTTCAAGCAGATTTCTCTCGAGTTCGCACTCCTTCTCGCTTGGTTGACAGTTTTCACGGACACGCTAGTATCGCCGATTCGCCCCATATCAAGGGCGTGCATTATGAACGGAACTATTCGCATACGACTTGAAG
>SIAB01000098.1 GCA_009692015.1 Phycisphaerales bacterium | reverse complement strand
CACTCTTCAACATCAAATCCCTCGCTTCGTAGTGCAGCAGTAATGATCTCGGTGTCCATGCCGCGGCGGGCAAGCGCGGCCGCGACGGCGAAGACGCTCTTCTTTCTGCGCTTCGCAATGGCCGTGCGTGCGATGGCGAGTGCGGCGCGGTTGGCCTGCGCACTTCCAGCAACGCGTTTCGATTCGCGCGACGCTCGTGGCGCGTCAACCCCTTCCGCTTCGAGTAACCCCGCGACTGATTCTTGCGAAAGTCCTCGGCGTTGGCGAGTCAGACTCTCAGCGCGCAGCGCCGCATGCGTGTCGTCGTTGAGCCATCCATCAGCCTTCAGATCACGGACCGTTGAAAGAACCGTCCGCGCATCGAATCCGCGCCGCTCCATCCGCTGAGAGATCGTCGTCCCATTCTGGGTGGCCTTGGCAAGCAGTCCCATCGCGTAAGCACGAGCCTCTCGAATTGCAACGAACTGTGCAACGCGTTTCGCCAGCGGGGCGGTCCACGCCGCGCCCTCGCGCAGGCGAAGTTCTGTGAGCGATTCGCGGGGAATGCGCGCGACGGATCGCGGGGTCTTGGTCAAGAAGATCTTGGCCCACCGCGGGTCCTTGGGGTCGCTCTCGATCCGGTCGATCTTCTGCGTCACCCCCGTCTTCCGGCTCGCCACGCCCACTCCCAGCGATTCACGGCTCATGTCAACTCGTCCAAGAACGCGCGAATTTCATTCATCGCATGCGAATCACCCGCAGACCCCGCGCGCTCGAGCCCGACCCGCAAGCACTGGCAAGCCTCGTCAAGCCGTTGGGCAAGTTGAAGTGCGCGCGCCTTGTGGTAGTAGGCATAGCAGTAATCCACATCAACTTCGATGGTCTTGTCGAACCAGGCGATGGCAGTCGAGATATCGCCGGCCTTGAGATACTCCTGCGCCATTCCGTAGCGACAGAAGGCATCCGCTGGATCCTCTTCGAGCATTTTTTGAAGGAGTTCGATGCGTCCTTGGCTCACGGCGGAAGAGTACCACTCTGCGCTACTCTTCGAGTCATGCATTGGATTGCGAAGGGCATCACGACGGCTGGTTTGCTTGCGGCGCTTCTCGCAATCGCGGGATGCCTCAGCGACTATGTCCCGGTCGATCGCACGGATCGACGAGACCAAGAGATCCAGATCACGCACGCGGTCGGTGGCACGCATTGGCGCACGCTCGTCGAAGGTGGAACCTGGTATCAGGGGTTCGGTCCAGTGCTCTTGGCACTCAACCCGAAGAATGGCGCGGTCCTCAACAAACTCGCCTGCTTTCCCGTTGGAAAATCTGGGGCGCTGGTCGATCTGGTTGTCTTTCATGGTGACTTGATCGGACTGCTCGATCGCTCGGCAGTTGTTCGCATTGACCGCACCGATCCCGGAGCCATGATGGCTGTCGAGAGCATCTCCGAGAAGGCGCTTGGGATACGACCGGAGCAATTGTCGGTCGCCGCGGGCGGTTTGTATGTGAGCGGTCTCGGCGGAATCGTGCGACTCGACACCGGCGAGCGATTTCTCGCCGGGAGCGATGTGTGCGGACGCGTTGTGGGCAGTGCCCTTGGAATCGTGGCGACACGCAAGGGAGAAATCGTTTCGCTTGAGGATGGTCTTTCATATGGCAAGGCAACAGACCTTGCGCCGCTGACTGGAACGCTGAGCACCAGCGGATTCATCGCCTTCGTCGATCAAGGGGATCGCTCCGCGCGGGTTGGGATTCTCGACGGTGATCTCCACGAAGTCGGATTCGTCGAAGTGGCCGGTGAAGTGAGTCGGCTACGCGAGATTGGGGAGAGGCTCTGGGCGATGACGCCAACGGAAATCGTGACCTGGCAACTCTCGACCACCGGGCTGAGCGACGCCCGCATCATCCGCGTGAAGGGGGCGCTGGACATCGACCTCGTCGCCGTGAACACCTACGCAGTCGCCGGCACCTTCGGCCGCGCGCTGTACCGCCTTGACCGGGATCAGTCGGGGGCTGGGGATCTGTTTTTCGCGGCGACACGCGAAGCGGGCAGGCTCGAGCGCGTTCTCTCGGACGGTCGAAGAATCATCGCCGGGAGTCCAGAAGGAAACTGGCTGTATATGACCGGCGGTTCATGCGAGCCGAGTTCCAATCCAATTCAGACTGTGAACCCAGCGAATTCAACGCTGAGCGGACTCTTCGGCAGCGCTTCGATCGAGGGAGCAGACAGCGACCTGTTCACCATCGACACGGCGCCGCGGGTCGTGATTCGTGGCAGTGGAATCCAACAGACCATCCAAATGCCGCAGGGCACGCACGCGCGAACGCTGGCGCTCGTCGCAAACGATCTGTGGATTGGTCACGATGACGGCATCGACATCTGGCGATTCGACGACGCGAAAATGGTCCGCGTCGGGCGACTGAGACTTCAAGGTCCGGTGACGAACATCTTTCCTAGGCGAACAGAGGATGGCGCGAGTTGGGTCACGATCTTCGGCGGGATGGGTGTCGCCATGTGGCGCCCGGTCGACGGAACAACCGCGGCCGTGCCATCCACGCCACCGACTGCCGCTGCGACTTCAGCGGGGGAGTGACTTGGCGTTCGCGGCGGAGGACTTCGCATTCGCCGGAACTGACTTCGCGTTTTTACAGAAGGCTCGGCAGATCGAGTCGGTCGCGCAGGTTGCGCCGCGCGCCTTGCAGACCGCCCGCCCATGGGCAATCAACAGATGCGAGAGATGGCACCAATCGTCCTGTGGGAAGAGTCCCATGAGGTCGAGCTCAATCTTCACTGGATCATCGTGCCGAGAGAGCGACATTCGACCCGCCAGGCGCATCACATGCGTGTCGACCACGACGCCAACATTGATCCCGAAGGCATTGCCGAGCACCACATTGGCGGTCTTTCTTGCCACACCCCGAAGGGTCAGAAGCTCATCCATTGTTGCCGGGACTTTGCCTTGAAAATCGCGGACGATGGTGGTCATCGACTCCTGCACCGCACGGGCCTTGTTTCTCCAGAAGTTGAGGGTTTGAAGCGCCGGCGCGATTTCATCGACGGTGCGGGCAGCGAATGCCTGGGGCGATGGGAACGCGGCGAAGAGGGCAGGCGTTGCCTTGTTGACGCCAACATCCGTGGACTGCGCAGAGAGAATTGTGGCGATCAAGAGTTCATGTGGCTTCGACCAGTCCAGCGCGCAGGCTGCGTCTGGATATCGCCGACCAAGCGCCGCGAAGAGTCTGGCGGCGCGCGCGCGTTGCACTGGAGTCTTTCTTCGCGGGGTCGTCAACAGCGAAACGATAACCTCCCGCGCGTGCTTCCACAGATCACAACGCAACTCCCACCGCTCGCTGCGACCATTGCGCCGCTTGCTGGGGAGGCCATCGAAGCGCTTGAGGCGATTTCAAACATGGGGTATCGCGCTGCGCAACTCTCGGCGACCCAGGTGGGTACCCGACCGCGCGACCTCGATATCAGTGGACGCAAGGACCTGGTGGTTCGACTGCGCCGATTTGGATTGACCTGCGCTGGACTCGACCTGTGGATTCCACCCGCGCATTACACCGAGAGCGCATTCGTCGACCGCGCCGTGGATGCCGTATCACAGGCAGTCACGCTCGCGGCTGCCCTCGGTCGATGTCCCGTCAGCATCGCGCTTCCCGAACAAACTGAAAAAAACAAGTCGAGACTGCAGGAGGTGCGCGAGGCGATCGGTGCCTGTGCAGAGCGCGAGGGAGTTTGGATTGCCGATCATGGACTCGATGCTGCGCTGGGTCGGTGGAGTCCGCCCTCGTCTGCGGCACTTGGTGTTGGAATTGATCCTCCGACGCTTCTCGCGGGTGGGCACGATGTGACCGCGACAATTGCTCTCGCCCGAAACAATGTGGTGAGCGCGCGGGTTGTCGACCTCTTGCAGTCGGGGATGCGCGGTCCTGTGCATGAGCCGCACGACGCTCGGCTCGATCTTGATTCCTACGCCGTCGCGCTGGCGGCGATCCCGCTTCGATACGCCCCCGTGGCCGATGCACGGCAGTGGATCGATCCACGGGCCGGATTGCAGGCGACGCTGCGGCACTGGCGTGGAGAATCTTCATGACCAACGCCACCGCACACGGAATCGATCTGGTGGATGTCGAACGAATCGAGCGCATGCTTGCCGAGCACGGCGAGAGATTCTTGGAGCGCGTGTTCACTCCCAGCGAGCAGGCGTATGCCCAATCTGGCGGAGCCCGCCGTGCTGATCGACTCGCTGCCCGCTTCGCCGCCAAGGAGGCGATTTTCAAGGCGATCGGCACGGGACTTCGCAGCGGCATGAGTTGGACTGAGATCGAGGTTCGGGTGCTGCCATCCGGCGCGCCGGCAATCGCTCTCTCGGGGCGCGTTGCTGAAGTCGCAGAGGAGCAGGGAATCTCGGGGTGGCTTGTTTCGCTCTCACACGCCGGCGGATTCGCATTCGCGAGCGTGATTGGACTCTCGGGCTCCTCGCGGGAGTGATAGTCTGCCCGCGATGGCACGCGGCGCAAAGACTCTCTACGAAGCACGGCGCGAGCGAGCCGCCGCTGGTGCATCGCCAGCGCTCGGTGGAGCGCGCGCGGTGCGACTTCCTATGGGGATCGTCTTGGCGGCAGGAGCCGTGATGATCGTGGTCGCAATCGCTGTTTACCTCGTCGGGTATCGCGCTGGATTCTCTGCCGCCGAACGGGTGGGAACAGAGGCTCGGCAGGCACCGCTGCGAACAGACGATCCGCTCTTGGCGGGCACAGCAAGGCAGGGCAGCGTGACCGCCGCTGGTTCAATCGGACCCGAAGGCGCAGGGAACGGTACTCAAGCAAGGGCCTTGGCGAGCGATGGATCCCTCGGACCGCCTCCTTTGGGCGAACCGCGAAGCCTAGGACTGAACTATCTCACCATTGCCAGCGAGATTCGAAGCGACCTAGCTGTTGAAATGGTGGCATTTTGTCGCGGTTTAGGGCTTGATGCCGTCGCGATTCCGAGTCATAATGCGCGGCTCCAAGTGTTTGTCCTCCCCGGGTTCGGG
>SIAB01000097.1 GCA_009692015.1 Phycisphaerales bacterium | reverse complement strand
GGGTCCACTGATTCCGCGGATGACTCGCTCTCGCCATTGCCGTGCTGATTTCCGGGAGCGTCGGGGTAGAGGACCTGCGCGCGGACGATCAATTCCACGGGCAACATGAACGTTGTTGGCATCAGGAGCGCTGCTGTTTCTGGATCAAGATCCGCCCTCAGGCGCGCGACGAGTTCCTCGACCGTGGTGTTGAGGATTCCTGCAACGCGATTGGTCTCGAACGAAGCTTGCTCTGCCACCATATCGCTGATCGACTCGACCATCCGTCTTCCCCGTCCGCGTCTTCGTCGAACGGATCGACCGGAGCGATCTCCGCGCGGCTCTTCGCGCCGCGTCTGTGGCTCAGGGTTTTCACGGGATCGCCCACTCGAAGTTACAGGAGCATCACCCGTTCCGGCTGCGCGCTGATCATCGCGGCGACCGCGACCGCGTCGACGACCGCCCGAACCGTCCCGCGGCTGGTTGGCACTCGCGCCCGCACTTGCACTCTCCGGCTCTTCGCGTGCGCTGCGTGCAGCAATCGAATCTCGCACCGAAAGTTCATCGTCAGCGACATCCGGAAGATCGTCGAATCCGCCAGCGAGTGCGATCGCCGTGGCGTCCGCTGGAGCGGGGCGTCGTTTGCGCCGTCGGCGCCGCGCGAGCACTTCCGTTGGCGTGAGATCCACCTCATCGGCCTCGGGCAACTCCTCATGAACAGACCCACTGACGGGACCGCTGAGCGCGGGGAACCGGTCCAATTCCAAGTCCGAGTTGTTCTCGTCGTAGGCGTACATCTCCACACGATCGGCCGCGAATGCCTCGCTGATTCGCACATCGATGCGCTTGGAAGATTTCTCCTCGAGTTCGTGCATTGCCCGGCGACGATTCGAGAGCAACTCAGCAGCGACCCGCACCGAACAGACAACTTCAACCCGTTGAACCTTGGCATAACTGAAGAGCAGCGCGACGCGGCGCATGGAATCCGCCGCAACGGCCCCAGGCACGCGGATCTCGCCGCTGCCCGTGCAATGTTGGCAGTCGCCGTAGTGCATCTTGCGCAAGCTCGGCCGCATGCGCTGGCGGGTCATCTCGATGATGCCGAATTCACTGATCGGAGCGAACGAACTCTTGGCCCGATCGAGTTTCAGCAGCGCCGTCAATCGCTCTTCGACCTCGCGGCGATGCTTCACAAATCGCATATCGATGCAATCCATGACGATCAATCCACCGAGATCGCGCAAGCGCAACTGTCGACAGACTTCCTCGATTGCCTCGCAGTTCGTTTGATAGGCGTTGGTCTCAGAATCGCGGGCGCTGCGACTGCGACCGCTGTTCACATCGATGGCCACCAGTGCTTCAGTCTGATCGAACACCAGCGCTCCGCCCGAGGGCAGCGCAACGGTCCGCGAGTGGATCTCGTCGATCTGTCGTTCGATGCCGTAGGCCTCAAAGATCGGCACCTTGCCGTTGTAATAGAAGACCTTTCCAGAAGTCTTGGGAGCGATGACATCCAGAAACATCTTGGCGCGCTCGAAGGCGCCGGCGCTGTCCACCACGATCGACTCGACCGTCGAATCGGTGTGATCGCGCAGCGTGCGAACCAGCACATCGCTCTCGGTGTAGAGCTCGCACGGGGCACCGGTCTTCGAACTGCGTTTCTCCATCGCATCCCAAAGTCTCTGCAAGTATGCCGCATCGCGTTGCAATTCGGTCTTGGTGCTGTCGAATCCCGCGGTGCGAAGAATGAATCCAAAGCCCTCGGGCAACTCCAGCGAGTCGAGGATCCGCCGCATCTCTCGGCGCTGATCCTCATCTTCAACGCGGCGCGAGACGCCCACGCGATCCATGTCGGGCATCATCACCAGCAGTCGCCCGGGCAAACTGAGATAACTCGTCAGCGTTGGACCCTTCGATCCCAGCCCTTCCTTGATGACTTGCACCAGAATCTCCTGACCCTTGCGCAAAGCCTGTTGGATGAGTGGTCGCTCACTGCGGGCGATCTTCTTGCCAACTTGCTCGGTTCGTTCTTCGCCCGGGAAATATTTGGGATGCAAATCACTGATGTGCAGGAACCCGTTCTGCCCAGATCCAAAATCAATGAAAGCCGCCTGAATTGCGGCTTCGACATTCATCACCCGACCCTTGTAGATGCTGCCAACATTGGTCGCCGAAGCTTCGCGCTCGGAGAAGTAGGAATCCAAGCGCTTGTCTGCCAGGATCGCAACGCGGCACTCGTCGCCAGGCTCATCGTTGATGATCAGTTGGATGTTGCGCGGTGGCCCCGCCTTGGCTGCGCGCGCGCGCGACCTCGGCTTGCGGGCAGGTGCGCCTTCCGATTCAGGAGCAGCCGATGCGTCGGGGTCCGCCTCGCCGCTGCTTCCGGGCAGGGACTCATCGAGTGGTTCTGCCTCCGCCTCGGACTCCGCCTCAGACTCCGCAGCATCGTCAACTTCTGCGGCGCGCTCGTGAGCTTCCTCGGCGTAATCGTCGATGTTGACCTCGATCGATGGCGGAGGGATCGGCGGATCGCTCTCTGGTGCTGACTCATCAGCCCCTGCTGCGATGGTTTCGGTCTCTTTGGGCTCGTCGTCCCCCGCGTCTAACTGTTTCTTGTTCTCTGGCACGCTGTCATCCTGCCGCACTTGGGCGGCGATTCATGACGGAACGCGCATCGATGGGCTTCGACACCAACGCGAGCACAGAGGCTCTCGTGTGTGTTCAGTTCGACCGACAAGGTCGAGTGAAGCCATGGTTTTTCAAACTGCATCGTGTCTGTTCCGTCCGCATGTGGAAGGGGTCCTCAGTTCCGAGTCGCGGCGTCGTGTGTCACGAGCGACGATTCGCGGGTCCTGCCTTTCAATCATGCCTGATGTCTGTCTGTTTCGTTGTGACTGGCACTAGCCGCCTTCTGAGCCTGCAAGCGCCTCCGGGTCGATTCGTCGAAGCTCATCGCGCAGGCACAGAAGCACCTGCCGATCTGAATCGAACGAGCCAACCCGCCTCGCGAGTGACTCACAGTGTTCGATTTCAAGCCCCCGAACCACCCGCTTCACTGCGGGGATCTGTCCGGGAGACATCGAGAGTGTACGCACTCCCATCCCAACGAGCAACGGCGTGAAGAGCGGTTGGCCCGCGATCTCGCCGCAGATGCTGACATCGATGCCAACATGCCGCGCGGTCCGCGCCACACTCTTGATAAGCGCCAGAACCGCTGGATTTGCCGCGTTATAGAGCCCAGCGACCCTCTCGTTGCCGCGATCGACCGCCAGGGTGTACTGGATGAGGTCGTTGGTTCCAATCGAGAAGAACCGCGCCTCATGGGCGAAGGCTCGCGCCATCAGGGCGGCGGCGGGGGTCTCCACCATGATTCCCATGGGGATGTTGCGATCGAATGGAATCCCCGCCTCGTCGAGTTCCTCTGAGAGGTCGTTGAGAATCATTCGAGTCTGCCGAAGCTCCATCACATGCGTCACAAGTGGAAGCATGATCTTGATTGGACCGTGCGCGCTCGCGCGCAGCAGCGCCCGCAGTTGAGTCTTGAACATCTCTTGGTTCGCCAGGCAGAATCGAATGCTGCGCAGCCCAAGAAATGGATTGCGCTCTGGTTCTGCGAGATGCTCCTGCGTGTACTTATCTGCGCCGAGGTCGAGCGTTCGAATGACGAGCGGTCGTCCAGCCGCGAGATCGATCGCCTTGCGGTAACTCTCAAGTTGATCCTCTTCAGTGGGAGGAAGGTCACTCATGAGATAGAGAAACTCAGTGCGGTAGAGACCAACTCCCATCCCACCATTTGCCAAAACAGTCGTGATTTCGTCGGGAAATTCGATGTTTCCTAGCAGCGAGATTGGCATCCCATCGCGGGTGACCGATGGCTGATTGGCATCGCTGCGAAGCACGCGCTGCCGGTGTTGCGCTTCGCGCGCCAGCAGTTGATACCGCGCCAGCAGTCCATCGTCGGGGCGAACGATTACCACGCCGCCATCGCCATCAACGATGACCATGTCACCATCTTCGATGTCTGTCGTCACCTTGCCGCATCCCACCACGGCGGGCAACTCGAGCGCGCGTGCCAGGATGGATGTATGTCCCGTAAGTCCTCCGCCGTCGGTGGCGAAGGCGACGATATGAGCTCGGTGCAACTCGACCGTTTGACTCGGTGTCAACTCGTGCGCGATGACAATCACGGGACCTTCGAGGGTTGCAAGCCGTTCGCTGGTGCGCCCCACAAGGCGCGAAAGGAGTCGCCGTTCGAGGTCGATCACATCCGCTGCCTTCTGTGCAAAGATGCTGTCTCCCATTTCGAGGAAGCGGTCGGCGAGCTTTCTGAAATTCTCTGAAACGGCGTATTCGGCGACCACGAACTCGCGTGTAATGTCGTTTCGAATTGGTCCTATAAGCGATTGGTCAGCGAGAAGCTCGATATGGAAATCGAATATTCGTGCGGCCTCGTCGCCACCGCGCAGGGCCATCTTATTTCGTATCTGCACAATTTGTTCTTTGGCGTCGGCGAGCGATCGCTCCATGCGGGAGATCTCGCTTTTCACTTCCGCAGGAGGGATGGTTCGAAATGCGGTCCGGCCATCGGTTTCCGCGAGCAGAACCGCGCGGCCAATGGCGATTCCGGAACTGACACCAATGCCTTTTATCGCTTCCATGTGGCCTACCAGGGTGAATCAGTCACTGCGATCCCAGACCATCTGGAATCCGGAGTGTCGGTCGTATCGGGCGAGCGGCGGCGAGCATAGCGGTCTTTGGGAGGCGGGCACAGAGCATTTTGCTAAAAATAAAGGCAAATTGTCGCGCCACGTTTTTGCATTCTGATTTGGTTGGGTTATAGTCCTGTCGGAAGGCGAGGCAATGGGCGGTCAGTCGAACTGATCGACGCATTCGATTTTGGGAGCCTCCCGTGAATTTCATTTCAAAGTCAACAATCGTGGCTTCAGTCGCGGCATCCGCACTTTCGCTCAATGCGTCGGGCGCAGTCATCGCAAGTTGGTCAATGGCTACGGCGATCGCGACCGGAACCGTGGGGACCTCCTACAACTACGGTGCGGCCGATGGCGGGGAAGCCGCGGCTGGGTC
>SIAB01000015.1 GCA_009692015.1 Phycisphaerales bacterium | reverse complement strand
GTTGAATCGCAACGAAGGAAAGTCGGAGCTGAACATTCGAGATATCCTAACGCGGAGTAGCGATGGCCCGCATGATGTTGAATCTCACACCCATTCTGACCGTGATTTCACGCGCTCGGCGACGCATCATGCTCGCCGATCTTGTGCGAGTTGGCGCGAAGCACCTGCTCTGGACGGGAGTCGGGCTCGCAGTTGTTTCCGTTGGCGCAAAGATCGCCGCAGCTTGGTGGGAGCCCGCAGGGGATCGGAGTTTCTGGTTTTTCTGGCTTGCATTCGCGACCATCGCCGCACTCGCCTGCTGGGGTTTCTTCACCCGCGGGGCGCGCTCCACCGATGTGGCCATCGCTTCGGCGATTGATGTGCGGCTGAAATTGCATGACCGACTTTCGACGGCGGTCGCGGTCGCGCATCGCACCGATGCCTTCGCGCGCGCGGCTGTCGAGGACGGGCTGAGAATCGCATCCGACAAGCGGATCATCGAAGCACTCACCCGTGCGCTACCCATAGACGCGCCGGCGCGCTGGTGGGCTGGACCAACGCTCGTGGCGATCTCCCTGGCGATCTGGTGGTTTGTCCCGGGGCTCTCGTTCAACAAGGCGAACGCTGCTGTGATCCAGAGCGATGCGGACCTTCAGGCCGCCCGCGCGGCAGCCAAGGTGCAGATCGAAACACTCGAGAGCGCGATTGAAACGAATCCCGAGTTGAGTCAGGCGCTCGCGAAATCTGGCGATGACAAGAAGTTGACCGGCGATGCATCCGATGAGCAGCTCAAGAGTGCCGACGCCGTTCGGCGCGAGACCACACGCAAGGTCAACGAGCTCTCGAAGCGACTCGATGACCTGCTCGCAGGAGAGAAGGCGCAGCAACTCGAGGCAATGAAGGACGCGCTCAGTCGCATCGAACCCTCGGAGGCCGGTCCACTCAAGAAGCTCGCTGAGGCCCTGAAGCGCGGAGACTCGCAGGCGGCGAAATCTGAACTGGCCCAGTTGCAGAAACAATTGGACGGAGAGCAGATGGATGAGAAGTCGCGCCAAGAACTCGCCAAGAAACTCACCGAATTGGGCCAGCAAATCAAGGATGGTGCCAATGCCAAGGATGCCCTCAAGAAGGCGCTTGAGAACGCTGGTCTCGACGGCGAGCTGGCCAATAATCCCGACGCTGTGAAGGCTGCGCTCGACGCCGCCAAGAATCTCAACGACGAGCAGAAGCAGGCGATCAAGCAAGCACTTGCGGCTCAGTCGAAGGCGAATGAAGCGCTGGAGAAGCTCTCGAAAGCCTGCGATTCGATGTGTTCGCAGTGTCAGAGTGGTGGCGAAAAATCGGGCAAAGGTGAGGGCAAGTCGTCAAAGGGTGGTGCGGGCTCCAAGGGAAGTCCAAGCAGCGGATCATCTGGGGCAGAGATGGCATCCGATGCGCTCAGCGAAATGGAAATGCTGAACGAACTCATGAAGGATGCGGAGTCGGCCCGTTCGCAGTGTCAGAAGAGCAGTTGCTCCGGCGGATCGAATCCCTCGGCAGACGGGGGTCTCTCGCGTATGGGTGCGAACCGAGCCCGCGGAATGGGTGGTGAACGGACGAAGGAAGAAACCGCAACTGGCACGAAGGCGCGGAAGGAAAAGGTGGAATCAACGGGCGGGGAGGTCATCGCCCGACAGCTGGTAGAGGCGCCGCCGGTTGTTGGTGAGAGTCGCGCGACCCTCCAGCAGTTGTCCGGTGCGATCGGCAAGGGATCCGAAGAGGGGACTGACGAGGATCCCGTTCCCGCCAACCTCCGCGAAGTCCACAAGCACTACTTTGGTGATCTCAAGAAGAAGATCGACGCCAAGACCGCCCAGCCTGTTCCGCAAACGCCAGTATCACCAACCACCCAGGGGAAGGAAGAGTGAGCGAATCGCGCTGGTTTCGACCCTTTTTTTTGTCTGGCGGGATCGCCGCCCTCGCAATGTTTGCCTGCGATCCCACCCAACCAGAAGAGTCCAATCCGCCCTCGCAGCCTGCATCGGCGCGCGAAGTCGTCATCTATGTCAGCACAGATGGGGCAATCGCGCGACCCATTCTCGATGCGTTTGAGGAGGCCACCGGGATCCATGTTCGCGCCCGATATGACAGTGAAAACTCAAAGGTGTCTGCGCTCGCTGCGATGATTCGGAGTGAACGCGCCGCGCCGCGCGCGGATGTCTTCTGGTCGGGAGAGTGTTTCGCAGTCGCCGAGTTGGCTCGCGCGGGATTGGTGCAGCCGTGGCGAAGTGCGCGCGTCGACGGCTACCCAGCATCGATGCGTGGAAACGCTGGGCGGTGGTACGGTCTCGCGCCGCGGGCGCGCGTCTTGGTGTACGACCCCGAGCGAACCAAGGTCGAGTCGCTTCCGAAGTCCATGATGGAGCTGGCTGACCCCGTCTGGGCCGGTCGATTTGCACTGGCAGATCCGCGGTTTGGGACGACGCGCGGACACATCGTTTCCTTCGCGGAGTCGCGCGACGCTCGTGAGAAGGGAAGCTGGCTGCGCTGGCTTGCCGGATTCTGCGCCAATTCTCCCAAGGTGCTCGTCAGTGGAAACGCGGCAGTTGTCGACGCGGTGGTGCGGCAGGAGGCGGACTTCGGCCTGACAGACTCCGATGATGTCTATGCCGCGCTGGCTGATGGATCCAGTGTGGCGATGATTCCCATCCGCCAATTTCCAGTGGGCGAGTCGGGCGGCGGACCGATGTTGATTCCTGGGAGCGCTGCGATGATCGCCGGTGCGCCGCACCCAGCCGAAGCAAGCGAATTGATGTCGTTTCTCCTGGGGGGAGATGTTTTTCAGTGGATGCAGGATTCGCGCTCTGGCAATCTTGGGGTCGAGGAGATTGATGCGCGCGCTGCAGCAGGTGCCGCGCAGCGTTCTGCACCGATGCCGACTGGACTGCCGATCTTTCCGGCGACTGCCGCTGGCGCGCGCATCAATCGAGTCGACGATCCATTCGAATTTGACCCGGACCACAGCGCACAGCACGCCGAGCGAATCATCGCCGAGTTCATGACGCACTGCGGCGGCGCGAAGGATGGATGAGAACTCGTCCGCTTAGATCCATTGCGATCGCCTGCGCGATGCCGGGAGTCTTCCTGCTCGTGGTCCTCCTTGTGCTCCCGGCGATCTTCTTGGTTCTCGAGGCGGGGCGCAGTCCACCCGATTACGGCGAAGCGGGAATCGCCGACTCCCTCTCGCTGTGCGTCAAGTCACTGGTGTGGACCTTTGGTCTCGGCATTACCGCAGCACTCGTTGGTTGGGTTCCAGGTCGCGTGCTGCGCAACCGCGGATGGATTCTAAAGAGCCTCGTCCTCGCGGCCGGTCTCATTCCCAGCTACGCACTCTTCTTCTGCTGGTGGCGACTCCTCCGTCCTGGGAATGCTCTTGCCGACTTCGCGATCACCCATGGATTGACAGCACAATTGCGCCAGACGGTTCTGGCGATCGTGCTCATCACCTGGTGTTGGCCACTCGCGGCCTGGATCATCAGTCTTCGCAGGAGCGCTTCAGAACGAGTCACGCGACTTATGCTGACTCTGGATGGCGCCGCGCGATTCGATCAGTTGCGCGCGGCGTGGCGCGGGGATCGCGCCGTGATCGGGCTGGCTGCGGTCGCAATCGCCTTGGTGCTGATGGGAGAATCAACGGCCTTCGACGCCGCGCAGGTTGCGACCATGTCTTCCGAACTGCGCGCACTTGACGCCGCCGGCGGTTCAGTTCGTACCGTGTTGGTGAGTGCGATCCCCACAATTGCCATCGCCCTCAGCGTGAGTGTTGCGGTCGCGCTGCTGGTGGTCTCCGCCGCGCACACCGAGCGCGATGTTGATGTGACCGAGGCAGGTCGAGCCCAGCCACATCGTGGGGGTGCAGTGATCATCCTGCTCTTACTCCTCCTCGTTCTGGTTCCGATCGTTGCGCTCGCGGACGAGGTCGCTCGTAATCACGCCGCTCGAACTTTCGGCGCGCTGCACTTTCGGGGAGCGGTCTCTTCGCTCCTTGCAGCGAGCATGGCCGGGATCGCTGGTGCGATCATCGCAGTCGCAGGCGCCGCGCTGGTCATCGCCGGCAGCCGCGTGCTGCTCGGCTTGATGCTGATGACCGCGCTCGTGGCACTCGCCGCCCCGGCAACCCTCGTCGCGCTCGCGACCGCGGCGTTCTGGAGAACCGTGCCGCTGCTGCACGGGGCGTACGACTCACCGATCATCATTTCGTCTGCAGAAGCCGGGAGATTCAGTGCGGTCTCGCTCGCGGTGGGCATCTGGTGTGGCACGACGCTTCCGCTGGGCGAACGCGAGGCGTGGATGGTGCATGGCCGCAGCTTCAAAGACTTTCTGCGCATGGGTGTTCCAATCTTCTTGTGCGCGATCCTCGGCGGGATGCTGATCACCACACTTCTCGCAGCGACCGAGACAGCGGTCGCATCGCGTCTCGAACCACCTGGGTTTGACTTTCTCGCGGGCAGCTTGCTCAACGCTATCCACTACCAAGACGCGCCGGCCGTGAGCGCTGCGATTCCTTGGATGGCAGCGATTGGATTGATCGTCTCGGTGATCGTTGTCGTCATCGTGAGCTTCTGGCAGGACCGATTTCTTCGGGTGGCATCCCACTTTGGTTGGCTGGTCGCCGCGCTCGTCCTCACCCAGACGGCCGTGGCGTGCGACCGCGCAGACCCCCGTCAACTTGTCGACCACGGCGTCAATCAAGACACTCCAAGACTTCCAACGGATCTCCAGATCGGAAGAGTAGGGCGCACTGAGGGTCGATTCGAAAAACCGCGCGCAATGGCAGTCGAGGCGGCGACTGGTTGTCTCTTCGTCGCCGACAAGAGTGGGCGCATTTCGCGCTTCGCTCGCGACGGATCCTTCGAGATCGCCTGGCAAATGCCCAAGTGCGACAACGGAAAGCCCACCGGAATGACGGTTGGTCCAGATGGACTTCTCTACATCGCAGATACTCACGAACACCAGGTCTTGGTCTTTGAACGCGATGGGATGGTCGTGAAAGCGATCGGATCCTATGGACAGGGCGAGGGCCAATTCGTCTACCCGACCGATGTGGCATTCGCTCCGGACGGCCGCATCTTTGTGAGCGAGTATGGCGGCAACGATCGCATCCAGGTCTTCGATGCCACTGGGAGATTCCTCTCGCAATTCGGTCAACCCGGCCAAGCCAATGGCTGCTTTTCCCGTCCCCAGTCCATCCACTTTTCACCCGACGGCAGCGAGTTGTTCGTCGCCGATTCCTGCAACCATCGAATTCAAGTCTTTGGCCTCGATGGATCGTTCAAGCGCAGCTTTGGCACTGCCGGAGTGATTCCGGGATGCCTTGCTTATCCCTATGGAATTGATGTCCTGGCGGATGAATCGCTCCTGGTAGCCGAGTTTGGCAACTGCCGCCTGCAAAGACTCGCACCAACCGATGGGCGGTCGCTGGGGGTATGGGGTTCGGGCGGGGAGAGCACCGGGCGGCTCAATGCTCCTTGGGCGGTCGAGCACCTCGGTGATCGCCTGTTCGTCCTCGATACCGGCAACGCCCGCATCCAGTCGATGTCACTCACTGCGATTGTGGGAGGTAGCCTCACACCCCCGCGATGATTCCAATTGGATTTGAACGACCTATTGCACTCCTGCTGCTGATCGTTCTGCCAGCACTTTGGTGGATGAGTTGGCGTCGCCGTCACGCCACGGGAATCCCACGAGCATGGGTGAGTGCGAGTGCGCGCAGCGTTCTGGTGCTCCTGCTCGCGTTGAGTCTCGCGCAGCCGTCTATCAAAAGATTGGGTGAGGGAGTGACCCTGCTCGTGGTGGCCGATGTGAGCCGATCGATCCCAAGTGATCTGCTCACCCGCGCCGAGAGCGCTTTGCAGAAGGCCACCAAGAACCCGCCGGACCGCGCCGATCGGGTTGGTGTCGTCACGGTGGCCCGCGATGCAATCGTCGCCGAGCTTCCCACAATCGGCGGGGAGGTTTCATTCGGTGGTCATGGCGGTGAACTCGATGGATCCAATCTTGCGCTTGGAGTCCGCCGCGGGCTCGCGCTGCTCCCAGCCGACACGATGAATCGCCTGCTGCTTGTTTCAGACGGAAACGAAACAGCGGGAAGTCTGCGCGAAGCCGCCAGCCTCGCCAAGGCCAATCGAATTCCCATCGATGTCCATCCACTTGAATACGACCAGAAGGGGGTGACGATCTTCGAGGGGATTCGCGCCCCGACCCGGGCGCGCATCGGACAAACCGCCGACTTGAAACTGTTTCTGCGTAGTCAGGGCGGCGCGACGGGAACGCTGTATGTCAAGGAGAACGGCAAGCCAGTCGATCTCGATCCCAGCGCAGCGGGTGATGGCCTCGCTGTCGTCCTCAAGCCGGGTCCCAACACATTCGAGATTCCGATGAGTTTGGATTCCAGTGGTGCGCAGCGATACGAGGCTGTCTTTGAGCCAGACGCCGCGAGTGCCGATGGCGTCGTCGAAAACAAGCGCGGCGCCGCGACCGTTTTCGTTTCAGGCGATGGTCGCATTCTGGTGGTCGACAAGGACGGTCGCGAGGGTGGGGCACTGGTGACTGCGCTCAAGAGCGGTGGGCTTCAAGTCGATGTGGTCAGTCCCGACGCACTCGCCGAGGGTGTCGCCTTCCTCGCTGGATACGACGCGGTGGTGCTGGTCAACATGCCACGATTCGACATCGATAATTCCACCGATCGAATGCTGCACGCCTTCGTGCATGATCTCGGCGGGGGACTCTTGGTGATCGGCGGCGACAGTTCGTTCGGCGCTGGTGGATGGATCGACAGCGAGACCGCCAAGGCCCTGCCAGTGAAGATGGATCCACCCGCCACGCGCGAGTTGCCGCGCGGCGCACTCGCACTGGTCATGCACTCCTGCGAGATGGCGCAGGCCAACTACTGGAGCGAACAGGTGGTGATCAGCGCCATCGAAGCACTCTCGCGCCTCGACTATGTCGGGATCGTTGTCTTTGGCTACGGCGCGAAGGGCGGAGTCAATGGCGCAGGTTGGTTCTTTCCAATGCAGTTGGCTGGTGACAAGAGTGCGGCGATCGCGGCGGCGCGCAAGATGCCGGTGGGCGATATGCCAGACTTTCAGGCATCCATGCAAGTGGGACTCGCGGGGCTCCTCGGTGTGAAGGCTGGGCAACGCCACGCCATCGTCATTTCGGATGGTGACCCGGCCCCGCCAACCAAGGCACTCATCGATGAGTACAAGGCCGCCAAGATCACCATCACCACGGTCATGATCGCCGGCCACGGAACCGCCGAGGACCTCGTCAACATGAAGGCGATGGCCGAACTCACCGGCGGCAATTTTTACAATGTGGTGAATCCGAAGTTGCTGCCGAAGATTTTCATAAAGGAAGCCTCGCTCATTTCGCGCAATCTCATGGTTGAGGGAGATTTTCAACCGGTGGTCGCGCCAACACTCGGCGGACCGATGGAGGGGATCACTGCTGTTCCTCCGGTGAAGGGTTACATCTTGACCGTTCCGCGCGAGGGGCTGGCGCAGATTCCGATCCTGAACAAGACGACCGAAGGACACGATCCGATCTATGCCTATTGGAATTATGGACTCGGAAAGAGCGTGGTATTCACCAGCGATCTCAGCGGCCGATGGGGTGGAGCCTGGCCAGAGTGGAGTGGATTCCAAGCGATGTGGGAACGGACCACGCGCTGGTTGATGCGTCCTGCGTCACCATCGAATGTGCTGCTCAAGACTCGACTCGACGGCGAGGAGGCGACCGTCGAACTCGAAGCCATCGGCGGCGAAACCGGCCTCGTGAACTTCATGCGCACCGACGCGAAGGTCATTCGACCCGACGGTTCGATTGCGCCATTGGCGATGGAACAAGTTGGCCCGGGTCGATACCGCGGCACCTTTCAAGCTGATGAGACCGGCTCCTACCTGGTCGACATTGGTCTTCTTGATTCGGCCGGCGCACGCACGGGAGGATCCATTCAGGGCGCGCTAGCACTGGCCTATCCGCGTGAGTTTCGCACGAGCCGCGACAACGCGGCGCTCCTGCGCGCTGTCGCCGAGGAGACTGGAGGTCGCGTCCTGTCGACCAGCGATCTTGCCAGTAGTGATCTCTTTGAGCGCAGAGGGCTCGCGCAACCCGAGAGCGTTCGTCGCATCTGGGACATTCTGGCGATTTGCGCCGCGGCACTCTTGGTGATTGATGTCGCCGTACGGCGCCTGGTGATGGACCGCGAGTCTGCCCGTGATGTCGCGAGCCAGGCATTTGGGAGCGCCCGCGGGACTGGTGGCGAGGTGATCGCCGCTTGGAAGAAGGCACGCCATGGTTCGCGCGCAGTTGTTGCGGCCAAGAGCGATGAGGTCGCACTGCCGAGTCGATCGACGCCACGCACCGAGATGGGCGTTGCGCCGAGTAACGAAGCACCGAGTGTGCCACTGGGCGACGAGGAGGAGTCGTCGCTGGCGCGACTCAAGCGCGCCAAGTTGCGGGCACACAAGCCCGATGATGACGCCACCGGTGGCGAGAGTTCCACATGACCATGGTCGAGCACTTGGAATCAGTGGAATCTGTTCGCGCGGCATGCGCAGAGTTTCGCGCCGTCGCGGATCGACTTCGCAAAGAAGTGGGGCGGGTGCTGGTTGGACAATCCGATGTCGTCGAGCAGGTTCTGATTGCGCTCTTCGCCAATGGACATGTATTGCTCGAGGGTGTCCCTGGTCTCGGCAAGACACTGCTGGTGCGCACACTTGGCCGAGCACTCGGGCTGAGCTTCTCGCGCATTCAGTTCACACCCGATTTGATGCCAGCCGACATTCTTGGCACGCAGATCGTGGTCGAGGATCAGGCGCTTGGTCATCGCCAGATGCAGTTTCGCCCCGGACCGATCTTCGCGCAGATCTTGCTCGCGGATGAAATCAATCGCGCATCGCCCAAGAGCCAATCGGCACTGCTCGAGGCGATGCAAGAACGCGCCGTGACAATCGGTGGTGAGACACGGCGACTCGAGCGACCCTTTCTCGTGCTGGCCACGCAGAATCCAATCGAACAGGAGGGAACCTATCCTCTGCCAGAAGCGCAACTGGATCGCTTTCTCTTCAAGATTGTTGTGCCCTACGCCAAGCGAGAAGACATGCTGCAGATCGTCGAGCGCACAACGGGAACGCTGAATGCGGAGGCCCAAACGAAGGCCGTCCTGAGCGCGCCCGAGATTCACCAGGCACAGCAACTTGCCCTGCGGGTACTCGCCGCACCCCACGTGCAGGACTACGCAGTTCGTTTGGTGCTGGCCACCCATCCCGGCGGAGAGTTTGGAATCCCAGAACTCGATCGAATGATCGTGGTTGGATCGAGCCCACGCGGCGCGCAGTCGCTCCTCTTGGCAGCAAAGGTGCGCGCGCTCCTCTCGGGCCGCTGCGCAGTCAGCACAGAGGACATCGCCGCGCTCGCTCCCGCCGCGCTTCGTCATCGATTGGTGCGCAGTTTCGAGGCAGAAGCGCTCGGTATGACCTGCGATGGGATCATCGACGAGATCGTTCGCTGTGTGCCCGCAGAGGCCCAACCGTGAGCCGCTTAGAAAGGGTGGACGATCTCATCGACTCGCGGCTGATGGCCCGCCTCGACAGCTTGGATGTGGTCAGTCGCAAGATATTTACTGGCAAGATTCAGGGTGAGCGGCGCAGTCGCCGTCGCGGTCAATCGGTCGAATTCGCGGACTTTCGCAACTACTCGCACGGCGACGACCTGCGATTCGTCGACTGGAACATTTACGCCCGACTCGATCGACTCTTTCTGAAACTCTTTCTCGAAGAAGAGGATCTCTCGATGGTGATCGCAGTCGATCAGAGTCTGTCGATGGAGGGCGGCGACCCGAACAAGTTCGATTACGCCCGTCGATTGGCGATGGCCCTGGGATACATCGGCTTGGTGAACAACAATCGGGTGAGCCTCTTTGGATTCGGTTCCTCGCGCATCGAACGACTGACCGGGATGCGCGGGCGCAGGCGAACCCGCGAGATGGGGCGCTGGCTCCTCGACAGAAATGCCGATGGCGTGGGCGGATTCACCGATGGCATGCGAACCATCGCCCTCGGCGGTCAGGGTCGCGGCGTGCTGCTGGTCTTGAGCGACTTTCTCTTTCCCGATGGCTACGACAAGGGCTTGGCATATGTCGCGGGTCGCGGCTTCGATGTCTTCGCACTGCAAGTACTCGCTCCAGAGGAGACTGATCCGGCGCGGCATGGTCTTGCGGGTGACCTGCGATTGATCGACAGCGAGACCGGACGCGAGACCGAGGTGACCGCATCGACCGCGGTGTTGGCGCAGTACAAGCGATCACTCGAGACCTATGTTGCCGGGCTGCGCGAATTCTGCGTCCGTCGCAGCATCACCCATCAACTCGTCGAGACATCGCTCAATCTCGACACGCTGCTGCTCGACTATCTGCGCCGGCGAGGACTGCTGCAGTGACGCCTCCGCTGATCCTGTCGATCGCCTGGCTCACTCCATTTGCGGCATCGATCGTGGCACTCTCCACCATCCCGCCGCTCATTGCGCTCTATTTTCTTCGGCTTCGCCGCGCGCGGCGGGTGATCTCGAGCACCATGCTCTGGACGCGCGCCACGCAGGACTTGCGCGCCAACGCTCCCTTTCAGCGACTGCGCTTCTCGATCCTCCTCTTGCTGCAGTTGCTTGCTCTGGCGCTGGTGATTCTCGCCATCGCCCAGCCGCAGGTTGACTTGGGTGAATCACAAGCTGCGCGGGTGGTCTTCCTGATCGATCGATCGGGATCGATGAGCACGCTCGACGGAATCGATGGAGCCACCAGACTCGCCGAAGCCAAGCGACTCGCCGCGGATCGACTGCGGGCACTCCATGGCGGCGGTTTGTTTTCGGGTCCCGCTCCAGCGGTCATGGTGATCGCATTCGCCAAGGACGGGCAGCTGCTCTGCCCATTCACAGACAATGTTGCCCAAGCGATCGCGGCCGTCGAAGGGATCGAACCAACCGACGAGACCACTTCGCTCCTCGACTCGCTCGAACTGGCACGCGCATTCACCACGGTCACCGATCCGGACAATGCTTCGCCCGTGGTGGCAGACCCACCCGCCTACGAACTCTTTTCTGATGGAAGGATCAGCGATCTCAATCGGACCGTGCTTCGCGCTGGCGAGAAGCTGGTGTATCACCGCATCGGAAAATCGACCACACCCAATGCTGGAATTGGGGCACTGGCTGCGGCGCGCAATCCCGATCGGCCGGACGAGGTTCAGATCTTTGCGCGGGTTGTGAATTGGGGGAGCACTGCCTATTCGAGCGACCTGGAAGTGCGGGTGGACGATCGGCTGCGGGCCGTCACCCCCAAGCCAATCGATGTTCCCGCCTCGGCGATCGATGCCAGAGGCGGCATTCAAGTTGCGGGTGAGACGCAGGTGGTCTTTCCATCGCTGTCGATGCCCACCGGAGGGGTAATCGAAGTGCGACTCGCTCAAAACGACGCGCTCGTCGCCGATGACCGCGCGGCCGTGATTGCCGCGCCGCCCGAAGCACTTAGGGTTGCGGTGGTGGGCCGTGGGGCGTTTGTGATCCGCTCACTTCTCGAGGGAATGTCCTTGGCATCGCTCGAACTCTTTGCCCTAGCCGATTGGAACGCCAAGGTTCGCGCCGACCCAGCCAGCCCCGACGCGTTCGATGTGATCGTCATCGATGACGCCATGCCAGATGCACTCACGCGAGGTCGCTATCTGATCTTCAATGCGCCGCCAGCCTCGGCGGGCGTCTCGCCCTATGGCACCAAGGAATCGGCCATCGTGCGCAGTGTGCGCGATGAGCACCCGTTGCTGCAGTATGTGAATCTCGACGACCTCTTCATTGGATCCATGCAGGCGGTCGCCGCCGGAGGCGACATCGAAGTCATCGTCGAAGCCAGTGAGGGTCCACTCATCATGACGATGAATCGTGGATCGCTGACCTATGTCTATGTCGCCTTCGATCCGATGGAGAGCGACTGGCCATTTCAGCGGGGATTCGTCAACTTCTTCGCCAACGCGGTGACCTGGCTCGCTGCGGGTGGAAACTCCGTGGCTGATGAACCGCTCGCTCCGGGCGATGTTGCCAAGGCGCGCTTGCCACGCGGCGCGCAAGGTGCCATGGTCCGACTTCCCGGTGGCGAAGAGGTCGCGCTGCCGGGGGCGGATGCGTCGAGCATTTCGTATGGTCCGCTGCGACTCAGTGGGATCTATCGCATGCACTGGACTGAATCGAAGGGGCAGTTGGGACCCACCCAACTCGCGTTCGCAGTCAACATGAATTCGCGCGCCGAGGGGCGCACTGAAACTGCGCAGGAAATCAACTTCGCGACCGAGCGCGTCGCGGGAGTTCAAGGTGGCGGCCTCACAGAGAGCGCACTCTGGCCCTGGCTGCTGCTCGGCGCGCTGGCGGTCCTCTGTGCCGAGTGGTGGGTTTGGTTACGCCGCGTGTGAAATTAAGTCGATGATGATGGAGTCGTCGATGACGGCACGGTGGACGCCGCCGCCGTGGCTGGCGCTGTGCGCAGCGAGGCCAAGAGTTCCTCGTCGATCCCCAGGTACTCGTGCATCTGCTGGTCGTACATCTCTTGATCGCGCTCGCGCGAAAAGTCCAAACGCATTTCGTTGATGACCTTGGTTCCCTGACCGATCCACTCCTTCCAGGTCTCGGCCGAAATGTTCTCGAAGACCCACTGGCCGACCACGCCGCGCATCGGTGGCGCTGGCAACTGGGTTCCCAGCCGCCCAGTGCGTCGACAGTGGAAAGTTCCGGGTCCCCTGGATGGGTCTCCGCCAGATGTATCGCGCGCCGCTTGGATGGGGCGCTCAACAGTCGGCGGATCGCGACCGATCGAGGTCAACAACTGCGCGATCGCAGACTCAACCATTCGATCGCCGCGCAGTGCGGCAGTTGTGTAGCCGCGGGTGAGGATCTCGACAGCCTTGTCTGTCCATCCTGCGCCGATCATGGCCTGCCCGCAGAGTTGATAGGCCTTGCTCATATGCGGACTCAGGGCGACGACCTGTTCGAGGCTGGTGGCTGCCTCGGCGTATCGACCCGACTGCAGATAGGCATTGCCGAGGCTGAAGTGCGCCATTTCATTGGTGGGATCCGCCGTCGCCATCTTTTCAAACTGCGCGATTCGTTCGGGTGTGCTCATGCCTGGCAATCATAGATGTGTTACAAGTAGCCCTGTGGGATTTTCAACGCGACTCTGCACATCGCTCGCCGGCATCGAATTGCGGAATCCGATTGTCGCCGCGGCCGGAACCTGCGGGTATGTCGAGGAACTCGCCGATGCCTTCGACCTCGCCGCACTCGGCGCGGTCACCACCAAGAGCATCACCCGCGAACCACGCGAGGGAAACCTCCCGTGGCGTGTCGTGCCAACGCAGGCTGGCATGCTCAACGCAATCGGGCTTGCCAACAAGGGGATCGAGCGATTTCTCGCCGAAGAAGCACCGCTGGTGCGCAGTTGCGGTGCGGTCGTCATCGCTTCAGTCGCCGGTCACACGATCGATGACTTCGTAACCGTTGCGGGCGCGCTCGACGAATCGCAGGAGTTTCGGGCGATCGAGTTGAATGTTTCCTGCCCCAACACGGCAACAGGACGGCACTTCGGGAACGACGCCACCGCGCTGCGCGAGTTGCTCACCGCCGTGCGTGCGGCGGTCACCCGCGCGCGGCTCTTTGTGAAACTCCCCCCCGACATGGCCGATCCTGTTGCGATCTGCGCGACGGCCATCGAACGCGGTGCCAACGCGCTCGTTCTGTGCAACACCATGCCAGCTATGGCGATCGATGTGCAGACTCGGCGCATGCGTCTCTCCCGCGGCCAGGGCGGACTTTCTGGTCCGGCGATTCATCCCATCGTGGTACGCATCGTTCACGATGTCTACAACCAAGTCGCCCGCGCCGCGGGTGTTCCAATCATTGGACTCGGCGGTGTGCTTGCCTGGCAGGATGCCGCCGAACTCATCCTCGCGGGAGCGACCGCAGTTGGAATGGGGACCGCACTCTTTGTCGATCCGCGATCGCCACAGCGGGTTGTGCGCGGACTTGATCGATGGGTGGGCGATCAAGGCGTCAGCAATGTGAGCCAACTCGTCGGACAAATCGCCCAGTGAACGGGCGCTGGTCAGCTGCCATGCGCGACCGATTCGACGCGATCGTCGCGCGCGTCTTGAGTCAGTGTCCAAACGAAATCCACACGCTCCTCGAAGAGTCACCGCTCATCGTCGAGGATGCGCCGTCCGCAGAACTTCTGCGGTCACTTGGGATCGATCCCAGCGAAGAGGATCTCTGTGGTCTGCACTCTGGACGAGCCATCACCGAGCGCAGCGTGACCGAGTCGGGAGAGCTACCCGATCGGGTGCAGATCTTTCGCCGCGGAATTGTGGACGAAGCGGGTGGGTGGGAACCTTGCACCGATGCGGATGGAACGCCCATCGGTGGCGAAGCTGCTGTTGAGCGCGAGATCCGCATCACCATCCTGCACGAGATCGGACATCACTTCGGACTCTCCGAAGCGGATCTCGTGCGATTGGGATATGGCTGAGCCTGCTGGCCGCGCGACTCAAGAGACGATGGAACTGACCTCGGCCAGGAACAGAATTCGGTGGCACGATGTGCAGGTCACTGCGACATTGGGGTTTGAGACCAGCGCCGCATACTTCTCCGGTGGCAGTTCCATATTGCACGCCCCACAGACATACTCGCGTCGGCGGGCATCGACGGCAACAAGTTCTGCCATCGCCTCGCCCTCATACAAATCAGCAGCGCGGGTAAAGGTCTCGAGATCGTGCTTTGGAATGCGCTGCGCGGCAATTGAGCGTTCGCGATCCAGTTCACTCAAACGGGTTCCAACTTCGCTGCGGCAGGTGTTCAACTCGGCCTTGCCACCATCGCGTACGGTGGTCCGCTCGGCAAGTTGCCGGTCGACCTCGGTCAACTTGGCCTTCACTTCATCCACCTTGAGCAACTGGGCAATCGTCAAGTTGTCGATCTCATCGCGTTTGTTCTGGAGCAACTTCAATTCGTTCAAGACGGCGGCGTACTGTTTCGGATTCGTGCTGGTATTGAGTTGAGTTCGCAGCGTCTCGATTCGCGCCTTGACCGAGCCACTCTCGGCCTCGTGGTTCGCGGCAGTCGCCTGATGTTGGCGCGCCTGACTCTTCAATTCCTCGAGCCGCCCGCCAAGTTGAACTCGCTGGCGCTCCTGGATGGCTAGAAAGTGTTCGGCGCTATCGAGGCGGGTTCGAAGTGCACGGGCTTGGCTATCGACTTGGTGAAGGCTGACAAGATCTGCGATGAGCGTCATAGGGGAATAGGAGATTAGCACAGACGCGCCAGCATCCACCAGGCCACTGGACCGGCGAAAAGAAGGGAATCAAAGAGGTCATACAGTCCGCCCATTCCAGGCAGGATCGTCCCCGAGTCCTTTGCCCCCGCCCCCCGTTTGAGAAGGCTCTCAAAGAGGTCGCCTGCCGTTCCAAGCAATCCCAGAATGACGGCGACGAGCGCTCCATAGCCAACGCTGATGGGATCGACGAAGGCATCGGCTGCAGCGATCGACTGCGAGAGCGCTCCCAACGCGGCACCGACGGCCGCGCAACACACCAGTCCACCCGTCAACCCCTCCCACGACTTTCCGGGACTGAGCCAGGGGATCATCTTGTGCCTTCCAAGGGCCATCCCAGTGAAATACGCGCCGATGTCAGCACTTTTCACGCAGAGAATCGCTCCCGCCATCACCCAGACATCTTGATCGCGTCGCAGCAGCAACCAGAATCCCAGGGGCACGCCGATGGCTGCGTAGCCCAAGAGCAGGGCGCCCACCGAACGAGCGAAACCCTCAACTGATCGCGTGCGCGCGTGGCTGACCGCGCACAAGAGCACGAGCAGGAAGGGCAGGCTCATCGCCGCACTAGTCACGAGGTGAGCCGCGAGCGCGCTGGGGAAAACCGCCACGCTTGCAATCCCTGAAAAAATACCAAGATAATTCAATAAGAAAGTTGCGCGGGATGCGCCCGGATTCACAAGTTTCGTCAACTCAAACGCAAGAATTGGTGCGAATGCAAAGAGGCAGAGGATGATCAAAATCGCGCCGGGACCGAGTCGCGTGAATCCAATCCAGAGGGTGGGCTGCGCCGAGTCGAGCATGGCGAGCCCGGCAAGCGCGGCAATGAGTAGTGTCCCAACCACCAGTCGTGTTCGCAACATGAATCGAGTGTAGATCGAACGGCGACAAACAATTTCGGGGTGACATGCAACACGCTGACTCTCGCGCGGCAACTTCCGAATTGTGATCTGTTACGATGGAAAGATGGCCCTTTCTGCTCCTCCCTCACGCCGTGCGTCCAAGTCTGGCGCATCCTCTTCTCGCACCGTTTCGCGCCCTTCGGCACTCTCGCTCGCCGATCGCCCAACTTGGAATGGTGTGCGATCGGTGCTTCGGATGCAGATTCTCGAGGCGATCCGTGCCAACGGTCCACTCTCCGCTTCCGACTTGAGCGAACTCTTTCGGCTTGAGAGCACCGGGCTCTACTACCACATCAGGCTGCTTCAGAAGGCGGGTCTCATTCACGAATCCGGCACGCGCCAGATCGAGTCATACGCGGCGACGCATCAGAATGTCAGAGTGAAGTGCAATCTCAAGAATGCCAAGGAATCGAAGCGGCTGCGCAAACTCGTCGATGCATACATCGTCACCAGCCAAGAGTCTTTCGGGAGGGATCCATCTGCAGCCGGAAGTGCCGGGCTCTTGAGCGGTCTTCGTTGGGAAAACCTCTCGGCCGCTGAAGTCGCGCAGATCCGCGGGCTTGCGAGCAAAATACACGCAGTCCTCGATCAGGCGAAACGGCGGCGCTCTCGTGCCAAGTCACCTCAGCAGAGTCGTGCAAACTGGCATATCGGCGCGTTCATGCAACCAGCGTGCGCCGATCACTACCCGGTGACCCCGATCGCTTGCGTCTGATGGCGCGCGAGTCAACGCGTGTCTGACCGCGACGATCGTCCGCGCGGGCGCGGCGCGTTCGATTCATTGCACCCACTCGTCGTATCGACTGCCACACTTGGTGCAGTTGTGGTGGCCTGGGACATCTTCAGCGTCCTGGAGTACTCCTTCGATGGCGGACCTTGAGGTGCGCTGGAGAATCCCGTCGCCCTCGGTTACGGGCAGAATCTGCTGCCGAAACCGATGATTTTGCCCGTACCCCCACGCCTGCTCAGGAACATGGACCCCAGGCACTCAAAAGGGTGGTCATGTCAGTTCCCGAGACGACGCCGTCGCCGTCCAAGTCGCCTGCACCAGTGCCACCCCAATTGCTCAGGATCACCGACAGATCTGAACCGCCGACGATCCCATCGCCGTCGAAGTCGGCCGGGCATGCTGGTGCACTTGGTCCGAGTTCCACGATGAACAAATGGGAATACCCCGCACCAGCATCTGCGAGATCGTTCCACTTGCCGATGCTGCCAAGGAACTCTGCGAAGTCTTCGCCAGCTCCGGCGTTGTTTGGTTCGCCAGCATTCCAGTTCGTGAATGAAGCCGGTGTCCCATCTGCCCAAGCGAAAGTGCCCTCGACTGCCATATCGTTGAAGCCGATCCAAATGCGACGAACAACCCCGAGCAGACTGCCGAAGTTCGCTTGAATCCAGTCGTTCTCGGCCTGATCATCGATGGTCACGAGATGCCCGCCAGCCGTGACCGCGAGTGCCTCGCTCGAAGTCCAGGTCGTGCCTTGGTAGGCGATGTAGCGATGCCCATTGGCAGGATTGGTGATGTCTCCCATGGATCCATTGCCGATGGTCATGTTGCCGGTTCCAGTTCCAGCCGCCGCGTATGCCCCGACTCGGATGGTGTACGACCTGCCAGCCTCGGCCGCGAATGAAAGCTTGGAATGAAGTGCGCACGAATCGTCATTGCAGGCGATCACGGTCGAAGGATCAGCGCAGGGAGTGCAATCGCCGTAGATAGCGAGTTTGGTGTCGAACGACGACCCACAGAGATCCACGAACACGACACCCGTATCGGTCGCGGTCCAGCAGTACCAGATGTCGTTGTAAATCTGTGACACGCCGAAGAAAAGGCAGGCCGGTGCGGCCAGGCCATCGGTGGTGGCGCCCACGGTCGTATAGGCGGTGACTCCGAACCCAGCGAGTGGATCAGGTGCGCCGCAGGCATCGTTTCCCGCCTGACTCATCGCCCGCGGAGTAGCCAGCGCGCAGACACTCAGAGCCGCGAGAGCCGATACCCAAAACACTCCGAGTCGTCGTTGGTTCTTCACTCTGACAACCTACTCCGCGCCGCGTCTGGTGCCAAGGGTTCTTGAGAAAAGTGGCTAGAAAACCAAACGATCCGGTTGTTTTCCGCCTTTTGCCGCGCCAGACTTGCTTTGAACTTCCTCTCGGATATGTTGCTGATGCGATGCCACAAGGGACCAGCTGGCTCTTGGCGATTTCCTGCACTTCTGCCGTGATTGCGGATGGTGGAGGGTTCGCACCCTTCGCCAACGAGGCAACCGCGCGGGGTCTCAACTATCTCGTCGCGCCCTACGGCTCGACCGCTGCGGTCCTCGGATCCGGGCTCTGTGCCGCAGATCTCGATGGCGACGGGCACACAGATGTTGTGGCGATGGGCAAGGCGAGTGGGATCATCGGAGTCTTCAAGAACAATGGCGGGATGAACTTCTCGGCGCAGGTTTCCGGGATCGCGCCCATTCCCGCTGGCGCGGGCGTTGCCGCAGGCGACTTCGACGCGGATGGCGATCTTGATCTGGCATTTTCGCAGATGGGTGGACCGCCGCTCCTCTACCGCCAGGATGGACCCTTCGCATTCGCCAATGTGAGCACAGCCGCAGGACTCGCTGGCAACGATGCCGGGCGCTCGATCGCCTGGTTCGATGCGGATGGCGATGGATGGCTCGACCTTCTCGTTGCCTGCTACACCGGATACACATCTGCGCTCAGTTCATCGACCACCCGCTTGTGGCGCAATCAAGGAGATGGCACATTCATCAATGACACCAGTGCATTTGGTCTCGGGGCGCCGATGCGAACATTTGTCGCGACGCCTTTCGATTTCGACCACGACGGCGATAGCGATCTCTACTTCTCGAATGATCGGGGACACCTCGCTCCGGCGGGTCAGGGCAATCATCTCTACCGCAATGATGGCGGTCAATTCGTGGATCACTCGGCCGAATGCGGCGCAGACCTCGGCTACTACTCGATGGGTGTTGCAGTCGGTGATCTCGACGGCAACGGCATGATGGATCTGCTCACCACCAATCTGCTCACCGAGAGTCAGCCCATCGGTGCGATCATCCCGCTCTTCATCGCAACCGCCCCTGGCGTTTTTCAAGAATCAAGCGTGCAGTGGGGGATTGTTGGATCCGTGGCGAACGAAACTGGGTGGGCCGCTCACTTCTTCGATGCCGACAATGACCGCAATCTCGACTTGTTCCTCAACAATCAAACGACTTTGGATCGGTTCTTCCATCAGCAAGAGCCAAACGGGATGATCGAGCGCGCTGGGTCCGTCAATCTCTCGGGAAGCTCTGGAGTCGCGTTCTGCTCTGTGCTCGCAGACTTTGATGGTGATGGCGGGATCGATCTGCTCAGCAATCACACCAGCGGGAATCTTCGACTGATGATGAACCACGAAGCCCGCCTGCGCAAGTGGGTGCACCTGCGGGTGGTGGGTGAAGGGGCGAATCGAAATGCAATCGGCGCGCGCTTGGTGGTTGAGGCAGGCGGGCAAGCGATGGAGCGGCAGGTATTCGCAGGAGGAACGGGCTACCTCGGCATGAGCGATTCGCGGGTTCATGTCGGGTGTGGAAGTGCAGCCACTGTGACCGTGCAGGTCTGGTGGCCCAGCACTGGGTCTTCACGACTGCTCAGCAACCTGCCAACCGCGGCGATCTGGTCGATCTACCCACCGGGTGCGCTGGGCGATGGCGACTTCGACGGCGATGCTGACGTGCAGGATCTCGCGCTCTTCGAGTTGTGTGCAGAAACTCCCACGATCACTGCGGGATGCGAGCCGTTTGACTTCGACGGCAACAGCCAAGTGAACGACGCGGATCGGGTGTGGCTCCTCGCGCGCATCAACCACGATCGCTGCGATCTCAACGGCGACGGACTCGTCACTGCCGCGGATCTGGGCACACTGCTGGCGGGATGGGGGACGCGTGGCATCGGTGATATCGACGGGTCCGGTCTGGTTGATGCCAGCGATCTTGCGCTTCTGCTCGCGTCGTGGGACTAGGCGTCCGCCGGAGCGCAACCGCACTCCCGCAAGAATCGGCGCATCTGCCCAATCTCGTCATTGCTTTCCAGCGTGTGATGTCCGTGACGGGGAATCATGAAGGTCATTTCTTTCCCGTTCAATTTCACCTTGAGATGATCCTTCTTGGTCTCCTCGGTTGTCGCACCAAGCCCCTCGAACATCTTCACCACATCGCGCCAGTGAATGTTGTGCGTCGTTGGATGCGCGAAGAGTTGTTTGAGCGTGAGTTGGGTGTGCGGCATACTGCAAATCGTAGCGCGACTGCGCACGGCTCTCTGCCCGCTCGAATCAGTGCTTGATCTTGCCTTCGCCGCTGAACGAGATCCATTCGTTCGGTGATTCTTGCGGTTCACTGGAACGCTGGATCGGGCGGCTTGACGCTCGCGGCACAGTCCACACCACCGGCATGCCATCGCGAAACTCATACGAAATCGGCTTGCCGATGTATGGATCCTGGGTAATGGCTATCTGTGCGGCGAATGAGCGAGCCTCCTGACTGCGCCGATTCTCTGCGACCTTGGAGAAAGCCGGAAGCAAGAGTCGCGGAAGCATCCACTTCACCTTGGCGTGTTGGCTATCACTGATCAGATTTGCGAACTCGGTCTCGAAACCGAAGTCCTGCTGCCAGATTGAAAGCTTCGATTGTTCCTCGCACCTGCGCATCATCGCGTCGCAGAGTTCGCGGGTCTCCTGGCGTGATCCCACCAAGGCCGCGCTGATCGGTGACAACCGGGTGCTCATCCACGAACTCAACCCACTGCTCGATACTCAGATCGACCTGATAATCCTCCTGTGGAATTGCCCGCAAGATCGCAGCAAGTTGGACGAGCTCGGCATCACTGGCCGCATCGGCGCGCCACTCGAGTGCCAGGACAACTCGCTCCAGCGCCAGGCTGCGAATCGCACTCCCAACGAGTTGCGAAATGAGGAATTTGCCCTCTTCAGCGTAATGGGCGAGCGAAATCATCGCCTTGATATCGCGAATGAACCGCGCGCCATCGCCATCTTCAAGAGCGATCATCGCGTCGGGCGGAAAGAGATCCGCATCTTCGGCATTCGGGCAGGTTCCTGCCCATATTCCAGCGCTGGCTTTTCGGATGCCGCGATCAGCTTGTCGATCCCATCGCGGTGCGCGAGCACCGACGATTGTGCGGTGCTCCAATCTGACTGGCTCGGGATCGCAGACTCACCCTGCTGACCCGTGCCTGTGAACTGCAGTGGTTCGGTGGTTGACCTGGGATCCGCCAGTGCGATGAGCCTGCGCTTGTAGATGGGTCAGGCGCGTTCTTCGTAAGAACCTTTGGCAACTGCGCGTGAAGCTTCGCAATGGGATCAAACGAAACAACGGGGGGGCTGACACAAAGATAAACAACACTCGCCGCGTATCAGGCAACTAGCGCGATCGCACCGCATCCGACTGCAATTCCCGCCCTGCGCAGGCGGCGTCGAGGTCGTGTGCGTTCGGCACCGACTGCGCTGATCGCGGCGCGCGGCGCGGAGTCACTCATCCAACCGCCGCGACTTCCTGCCCAACGATCGCATTCAGTGTCGCGCTCGGCCGCATCGCCGCGCTCGCGCGGGCTGGGTCGGGGTGGTAGTAGCCGCCAATATCCATCGTTCGCCGCTGCGCGCCGTTGAGCTCGGCGACGATGGTTGCTTCGCTCGCCGCAAGTTCAGCCGCCATCGGCGCGAAGTGTGCGGCAAGCATCGCATCGGACTTCTGCGCGGCCATGGCCTGCGCCCAGTAGAGCCCGATATAGAAGTGACTCCCTCGATTGTCGAGTTCTCCGACCTTGCGCGCCGGTCCACGATTGTGCTTGAGATACGCACCCGTTGCCACATCCAGCGCATCGGCCAGCACTTTCGCGCGCTTGTTGCCGGTGCGCTCCGCAAGATGTTCAAGCGATGCAGCGATCGCCAAGAATTCGCCCAGCGAATCCCAGCGCAAACAATTCTCTGCCTGAAACTGCTGAACATGTTTCGGAGCGCTGCCTCCGGCACCCGTCTCAAAGAGTCCTCCGCCGTTCATGAGTGGCACGATCGAAAGCATCTTGGCGCTCGTGCCGAGTTCAAGAATTGGAAAGAGATCGGTGAGGTAGTCGCGCAGGACATTTCCGGTGACGGAAATCGTGTCCAGTCCAGCGCGCATACGGTGCAGCGAATATCGACAGGCAACCGCGGGGGACATGATGTGAATCTCGATGTCGGCAACATCATGCGTGGCCAGATACTTGGTGACCTGGGTCATCAACTGCACATCATGGGGGCGGTGCCCATCAAGCCAGAACACCGCCGGGGTCTTGGTGAGTCGGGCGCGCGAGACCGCCAACTTCACCCAGTCGCACACCGGCGCATCCTTGACCTGACAGGCGCGCCAGATGTCGCCCGCCTCGACGGCGTGGTGCATCAGCACGGAGCCCGTGGCATCGACCACCCGCACCATACCGTCGCACTTGATCTCGAATGTCTTGTCGTGCGATCCATATTCTTCAGCCTGCTGAGCCATGAGGCCAACATTCGCAATGCTTCCCATTGTCCGCGGATCGAAGGCACCGTGCGCTTTGCACTCGTCGATCACGGCTTGATAGACCCCTGCATAGGTGCGATCTGGGATGCAGGCCTTGGTGTCTTGGGTCTTCCCCAGAGCGTTCCACATCTTGCCACTCTCGCGCAACATGGCTGGCATTGAAGCGTCGACAATGATGTCACTGGGAACATGCAGATTGGTGATGCCACGGTCGGAGTCCACCATGGCGAGTGCCGGACCCTCTGCATACACAGCCTGAATGTCGGCCTCGATTGCGCTGCGCTCGGATCCAGGGAGCGACGCAATTTTGCTCAGCAGATCGCCGAAACCATTGTTGGCATCGACACCGAGTCTCGCGAGTGTCGCCGCGTGCTTCGCAAAGACCGGCTTGAAAAAGACGCGCACGGCGTGCCCGAAGATGATCGGATCGCTGACCTTCATCATGGTCGCCTTGAGATGCAGCGAAAGGAGCAGATCCGCCGCGCGCGCGGCTTCGACTTCGCTGGTCAGAAATGCAATCAGCGCCTTCTTGCTCATGAACGATCCATCGAGGATCTCATTCGCTTGCAGATTGAGTCCCTCCTTCAAGACTGTGACCGCGCCATCGGCAGAAACATGCTCGATCCGCACGCTGGTCGCAGTGGGAATCGTCACCGACTGCTCGTTGCCGAAAAAGTCTCCGCGCTGCATGCTGGCCACATGGGTCTTGCTGTCAGGACTCCACGCCCCCATCTTGTGCGGATTCGCCTTGGCGAATTCCTTGACAGCCTTGGGAGCGCGGCGATCGGAATTGCCCTCCCGAATGACTGGGTTCACGGCACTGCCCTTGATCCGGTCGTACCGGGCATTCGCAGAGCGCGCTGCATCTGTGGTCGGCTTGTCTTCGTAGTTCGGGAGCGCGTAGCCCTGACTTTGCAATTCAGCAATCGCGGCCTTCAATTGCGGCATACTCGCACTGACATTGGGCAACTTGATGATGTTTGCGTCGGGGGTGAGGCAAAGTGTTCCGAGTTCGGCCAGGGCATCATCGATGCGCTGATCGGCGCGCAGGCTCTCAGGAAAACTCGCGATGATCCGCCCAGCGAGCGAAATGTCTCGGGTTTCGACTGCGATCCCCGCGGGACCGGTAAACGCCCGAAGAATCGGCAGAAAGGAATAGGTTGCGAGTGCCGGAGCTTCGTCGGTGTGGGTGTAGATGATGGTGGGGGATGGCATCGCGGTGGCCTTCAAAAAATGTCGCGCGGGTGTGAATAAGAGGAAGGCGAGTGTACGGCGGGCGCGCCGCAACCGGCTCGGGGTGCCCACTTGCGATTCGTAGAATCGCAACGCGTGATGAATCCCTCTCTACCGCTCCCAATGCGCGATGGAGTTTCTCCAAGTCGCACGGTGCTGCCGCGGGGAAGTTGGCCAACGATTCTGCACTGCCTTATCGAACGATTTCCACAGGTTGCAGCCGCGGAGTGGTTGCGGCGGGTCGCGCTCGGCGAGGTTGTCGATACAGAGGGGGTGGCGATCACTGCCACACGGCCGCATGAGCCTGGGCTCACCGTGTTCTATTACCGAACGATCATGACCGAACCCCGCATCCCCTTCGAGGAATGCCTCCTCTTTCAAGACGAGCATCTCGTCGTTGTCGATAAGCCACACTTTCTGCCGGTCATGCCAGCAGGACGGTTTCTGCACGAGACGCTCCTCGTGAGGCTGAAGCGAAAACTCGCCAACGACTCGCTGGTGCCGATCCACCGCATTGATCGCGGCACGGCAGGGGTGGTGCTCTTCTGCGCGAACCTCACCTCGCGGGGCGCATATCAAGCTCTCTTTCGCGAGCGAACGGTCGAGAAAACATACGAAGCGATCGCGCCTTACAACGAAGCTCTGAAGTTACCGATGCTGTACGAGAGTCGCCTTGTGCCAGACGAACACTTCACGCGCATGCGCGAGGTGGAGGGCGAGCCCAACGCTCAGACCCGCATCGAGTTGATCGAACGACTCGACGGGGATCGTGCCGACGCTGTCGCAGCGCCCGGTGCGATCGCCCACTATCGTCTCTCTCCGACAACGGGTCGCAAGCATCAACTGCGGGTGCAATGTGCTGCGCTTTCGATCCCGATTCTCAATGATCCGATCTATCCGGTTCTCCTCGCAGAGCACGCCGCCGGTTCGCCTGACGAGTACTCCAAGCCCCTTCAACTGCTGGCGCGAAGCGTTTCGTTTCAAGATCCCATGACCGGCGAGCAACGCAGTTTCTCGAGCAATCGAGAGCTTCAATGCGCTTCCACCCCTCTATAGTGGAAGGCTCGTGTTCATCAATGTCGCCGCATACAAGTTTGCCCCGTTCGAGGGGCTTCCCGAATTGCGCGAGCAACTGCGCTCCACCTGCGCTGCGCACCAACTCAAGGGCACAATCATGGTGAGCCCCGAGGGGATCAACCTGTGCGTCGCGGGCGAGAGGCGTGGCATTGACGCGCTACTCGCACATTTGCAAGGAGTGCCGGGTCTCGAGGACCTCTCGTGGAAGGAGAGCGTCAGTGCCAAGCAACCTTTTCGGCGCATGCTGGTGAAAATCAAGAAGGAGATCATCGCCTTTGGGATCGATGGCATCGCCCCGGCGCAGAAGACTTCCGCGAAGGTTTCCGCCCGCCTGCTCAAGCAGTGGATCGATCAGGGCAGAAAGCTCACGCTGCTCGATACCCGCAACGATTATGAGATTCGAATGGGGACATTTCGCGGCGCGATCCCAATCGGCGTCTCGCACTTTCGAGACTTTCCCGAGGCCACGCGGCGACTCTCAGCCCAGTTGAAGGAGGAGACCTTGGTCATGTTCTGCACCGGTGGCATTCGCTGTGAGAAGGCGGGTCCATTCATGGAGGCCGCAGGCTTTCAGAATGTCTTTCAACTCGACGGCGGAATCTTGAAATACTTCGAAGAGTGCGGCGGCGCGCACTATGAGGGCGACTGCTTCGTCTTTGACCGCCGCGTCTGCGTTGACTCCCAACTGCGGGAGACGGATGCGGCGGTCTGCTACTGCTGCCAGATGCCAGTCACGCCGCAGGAGCAGGTCGATCCGCGATATGTGGTTGGGGTCTCCTGCCCGTTCTGCGCGCCGCGCCCTGCTAGCGCACCTGCAGGGTGAGCGTGCGAGAGTCGGTCGGCGCGGTGTCGGCCTCCCAGCCGCGCGCCAGCGCAAAGTTGAGTGTGCTCGAGCCAACTCCTTGCGCGCGGAATTCGAAGACGCAGAAAACGGGTCCCCCAGCCAAGCCTGTCGGCACAGGAACCGTCTCGCCCGTGGAGCTCGTCGTATCAAACTGAGGTGTCAGCGGATTGGGAGTCGATGTGGGCGGACTGAATCCCAAGAACTTCCACTGATAACCCGTGCCAGCGTTCATCTTGAGTTCGACGCGCAGCGTGTCACCCACGCTCGCATGGGCCGTGGTGCTCGCATCGAGATGCACGATGTCGAGCCCAGCGGGCGACGATTGACTCTCTCCAGTCACCGCCTCTCGGATGCGGCAGATCATTCTGCGCTGTGGCAGGATCGGGGTGTTGCCACCCACCGTGGTCGGTCCATCGGAACTGCACCCCGCCAGTGCGCTCGCGGTCAGAAGGAGTGCGATGGTGGAAAGTCGAAAGAGTGTGCGTTGCATCGCGGGCATGCTAGTCGCCTTCGACCCCATCCTTGTAGAGTTTCGAGATGGCTCAGCCCGAAACACCCGCCGCGCGGATCGAAGGGTTGCTCTCAACGGGAGCGTTCATACAGGCACTCCGCGCCTCTGACGCCATGATCGCTGTCTCGCGCCGCAGTCGAATTGGCTGGATTGGTCGGGCGCGCGCGAATCTTTCACTCGGGCGGGTCTGCGACGCTGATGAAGATATTGATTCTGCACTTCGACTCGATCCGGCAGATCCGCAGGCGAATCTCCTGCGCGGGATGGTCGATCAGCGGCTCGGGCGGATCGATGCCGCTGTCGAACGCTTGTCCAAGTTGGCCGCATCGACGAGCCCTTACAACATTGAAGCCGCGGTCACGCTTGCCGAGACATTTTATTTCGCCCACCGTCGCGATGCGTTCAGGCAATTCGTGCAAGCAGGCGGGGGGTGGCTGCGCGACCCGCGCGCTCCGCTGTTCGCGGCCCGTGTCCGGGCGCGTGAGGATCAGCCCGGTGCAATTACCGACCTGCTCAAGATCGCGGCGACCACAACCAGCGTGGTTCTCAAGCGCGTTGCTGGCTTCGAAGCAGTTCAGCTGCTCGACAAGGTCGGGCGGTACCCCGAGGCGTTCGATCTCGCGTTGCAAATGCATCGCGAGACCACGCCACCATTCGACCTCGAAGGGATGCTCGGCCCGATCAACGAACAACGCGAAATCATTCGCCGGGGCGGAAAGTGGATCACGCCCCGCGTCGATCCCGTGCAAGGTGTCGCGCTGGTGGTGGGGCTCCCGCGGTGCGGTACGACTCTGCTTGAGCAGATGCTTGACAGCCATCCCATGATCGGCGGAATCGGTGAGTACGACGGAGTCGAAATTCTTGCAGATGGAATTGCTTCAACAGGTCGAACGCTGCGCGATATCTCCCAGTTTCCCCGCGATGCTGCTGCTGAACTGCAGCGCGGTTATCTCCGGGGGGCACTACGGCTCAAGCGCGCCGGTGCCGCCTGGAGTTTCGACAAGACGCTCAGGGCATGGCGCCATCTACCGGCGCTCGCATCCGTCCTGCCAGGCGCAGTGTGTTTTCATGTTGCGCGCGATCCACGGGACATGGCGATCAGCACACTTCTGTCATTCTTCCACCCTGTTGCGGATGGGTGGACAGCGAGTCTCGAATCACTTCGGCGCGTGACCGAAGCAGAACGATCGATTCTTCCCGAGGCGCTGGCGACTTTTGCCTTCTCGCATGAACAACTTGTCTACGAGAATCTCGTTGCCGACCCCGCCTCCCACGCAGGGCGATGCCTCAAACGCCTCGGACTTGAGATGCACAATTCAGTCTTGCAACCAGAGCAAAACCCCCGAGCTGTCTTCACTCTCAGTCACGAGCAAGTCCGAAATCCGATCCATGGTGCTTCGATCGGCCGCTGGCAGAATTACTCCTCCGCCTTTGACGGATCGTGGGATCAACTCGCAGCAGCGCACGGCGCGCGTCGGCTGAACTCCACGAACTAACCGGACAATTCTGGGCAGTTACCAAATTGCGAATCACCTTTCTGCCGCGAGGTGACAGAATCCGTCTACGTTGCTCGGGTTGCCGGAGGAACTTTGTCTCGGTTCGTCGTTGTTCAGGTTGACGCTCGCTCGCTGTTTTGGACACCAACATGAAGAGAAGACCATTCGCGATCGTGCCCGAGTTTGTGTTTCCAGCCTCTGCGGGGATCTTGATCGCGGGTGCGGTCTATTTTGTCATTGATCGCTTTGAGCAGCAACACCTTCAGAGCGCGTTCATGGTTCTTGCGGAGCGGGATACCGCAGCGCTCGCCGCACAGTTCGACTTGGCGGTTGCTCAAGTCAAGGCCACCGGACAACTTTACAATGCGAGCAGGGAAGTCGACCAGGGCGAGTTCACCCAGTTCGTTTCTGGGCTCCAGGCCTTTCCGGCCGTATCTGCATACGAGTGGCTCCCTGTGGTTCCGCACGCCCAGAGGCAAGCACTCGAGAGTGGCGCAGCAACAGACGGGCTTGCCGGTTACAGGATTACGGAGAGGGGACCAGATGGTCTCGTTACCGCCAGCAGATTGTGACGGTGATGGGGGGTGAGATTCGCGTCGAAAGTGCGCCCGATCGGCTTGGCGCGATCTGCAGCGAACTCGAAATGGCAGGCCAGGTAGGCGACCAAGAGGTCATTGCCGCGAGTCTGCCGAAGTTGCACCAGCGCCTCAACGCAGTTGTGCGTTTGCT
>SIAB01000096.1 GCA_009692015.1 Phycisphaerales bacterium | reverse complement strand
TCGTCCCCGCGACGGCGGTGATGAATGTCGAAGTGGATAGTTTCGCGGGCAATGTTGTGCTGCACGCAGCGGGTGAAGGAGCGACCGCTTCGATCACCGTCGTGCGGCGCGCCATGCATGGGCTCACCCGCCACGGAGAATCTGCAGATTCGCTCGCCCAGATTTCGGTCTCGTACGGCGTCGAAGAACGCGACGGTCGCACAACACTGGTCGTGAAGACAACCACGACTCATGTGGAGCCTTGGTTTCAGGCGGTCGACATCGACATCGCCCTGCCACGCCTTGGCGTGGCTGTCGTGCGCACCAGTCACGGTCATGTGATCATCAGCGAGTTCGAGGATGGCGTGGACATCGAAACGACGAAGGGTGATGTGCGGGCCGTGACGAGTTTCGTCATTCACTTGCCGTCGACCATCCTCAACAAGGAGGGGGCGATCGATTGGCGCGTGCCGCCTGGAAGCAGCGGGCTCTATGAAATGGAAGCCGTCAATGGCGTGGTGAAGGCGCGCGTGCAAGATGGGATCTGGCTCTTGACCGATCGGCGCAATGACCACGATTCGATGTACGGCACCTTGAATGCGGGGACGAACCTGGTGATCCTGCGCACCGCCGATGGCGACATTGCCGCCTTTGTCGGCGAGAAGCCATCTTGGTTTGGAACATTCATCGACTGAGCGTCGCGCGCTTGGCGCGCGCTAAACTCACCCGCGCGCCCATACCGCTGGAATCGGGCCGACACTTGCGAGGATCCGCGATCGAATTCCTCCGCGTCCGCGCCAGTCGGACACAATTTGCAACCACGCCGGGCTCATCGCGATTGCGAGATCCTGACAGATTCGGTTGGTAACCGCCTCGTAGAAAATCCCTTCGCTGCGGAACGACTGGTAATACAACTTGAGCGACTTCAGCTCGACGCACATAGTCCGCGGTTCGTACCGCAGCGTGATCGTGCCAAAATCTGGATGCCCCGTCTTGGGGCAGACCGATGTGAATTCCTCATTGATGTGCTCGATCACAAATGGCTGATCGGTTGGCGCGTCGAAGAATTCGAGGAGTTCACACTTCGGCATTGCGCGACTCACAATCCGTATGTGGTGTAGAGCTTGAGCACCTTAGGCTGCGTTGGATTCGCCGACATGGAAGCACGAAAGGCGCGGCGAGCCTCGGATCCCGCGACGGTGTCACGCTTCTCGGACAGCAACCAACGATTGAGCGCGTTGACGCCGATCCCATTCCACGCCGGCCAATACTGGGGATCGAGCACCACCGCCTGCCGATAGGCAGCACTCGAGGCGTCGTAGTTTCCGGCGCGAAACTCAGCCCAGCCCAGTCGTTCATATGTTTCTGGAACGGATGAAAGTTTCGTGAGCGCGACCGCGGTGTTGACCGCCTCGGGAAACCGACCATCGGCGACGAATGCATTCACCATGTTGATCAACAACTGCGCTGTCGGCGGCATGAGTTCTGCTGCAACTTGGTATTGCGCAATCGCCTCCGCTGGTCGACCGAGTCGCTCATATGCCACGCCGAGATTCACATGCGCGGCACCGCTCTTGGGATCGATCGCGAGCGCGCGCTCGGCAAACTGCGCCGCGACGCGGGCGTTTCCCAGTGACAGATAGGCCGTGGCCATGTTGAGACTCGCCTCGGCACTCTTGGGGTCGGCGACCAGCGCTCGCTGATACGCGCCAACCGCTTCGTTGAGGCGGCCGAGCATCTGCAGCGAACGACCAAGTCCATATTGAGCATGAAAGTCGGCCGGATCGAGTTGCGCCGCACGGCGATAGTTTGGTTCGGCGTCCTTGTATCGCCCCTGGGCGAAGCGAACATCGCCGATGCCTACGAATGCCTCTGGCAGGAGTGGATTCCTTGCCAGCACTTCTTGGAAGAGTGCTAGCGACCCTTCATGGTCTCCAACTTTGCAAAGTTCATCGGCTGTCACCAGCTTGGTCTGCTCTGCTGGACTCGGTTGCTTCGGCGCTGAAGTGTTTGCTCGCGAAAGAGCGGAGGAGGAACCGACGCTGCTGCTGCCGCGACAGCCGATCAGATTGGCGATGGCACTCGCTGCGACCACCGCACAGGCGATTCGCGCAGCGAGCGATCGCGTCGAGAATCCTCGGCGAATGCGTTCGAGTGCGTCGATATTGACCAAGTCCCACGCCCGGTCACCCGGGGCGTCCTTTGGAGTTTCGAGAATCATCGGAACCTCTTGGAGCTCACGCCGCGTGAGAATAGCGTGGAAGCAGGCATTACCACAGCATCCCTCGCCGATGTGGGCGTGCCGATCGCGACGCGATCCCAAGGCGCCGACCGAGTCGTTGACATGGACAACGCGCAGATTGCCGAGCCCGCAAATCGAGTCAAACTCATCGAGCACCGCCCGCGCCTTGGATTTTGATGACATCCCGTAACCCGCCGCAACAATATGACAGGAGTCCAGGCAGAATCCCAGGCGCTCGGGCTGTTTCACCAATTCGCGAATCATTGCCAAGTGCGAAAAGTCGAATCCCAGATTCGTGCCGGAACCGGTTGTCGTTTCCAGACAGATCATCGCGCGGTAGCCAGGCAAGTCGCGGTGGAGCACGTCCAGTTCGTGGGCGATGCGCTTGAGTCCACCCTGCTCGTCGTCGTTTGGCCTTGCGCGCAATATGTTCGGATCCTCGGGACGGCGCGGCGCACCGAGGTGCGCTCCAGGATGCATCACACACCATCCAATGCCAAGCGCCTCGCATCGTTCCAGTTCGTCGCGTTGCAGCGCCCGCGAACGCCGACGGTTGGCAGCATCCGGCGATGCGAGATTTGCAAGATATGAACTATGACTCACGATGCGCTTGGCAGGATCGGTCCACCCGGTCTTGGCAATGGCTGCGCGCCAGGCATTGATGGACTCTTGAGCGAGTGGTGGGGCGCTCCACTGCCGCTGGTTCTTTGTGAAGATCTGCACCGAACCCAGCCCGAGTCGCCCGGCCTCGTCGATGGCGTTGTGCAATCCCCCGGCAACGGAGAGATGACTGCCGTATCGTGGGGCGGACACTGGAACGCTCACACCATGCGTGAGCCGGCCTCGCGCGCCGCTTCGACAATGCGCTGCGCGGTGCGGACGGCGGCGAAGCCCGCCTGGGCATCGACGAATGGTCGACCGCCCACGCGCACCGCCGCAAGAAAACTCTCGAGTTGCAACTTGAGTGGCTCGCCCGCGCCGACATCGAGCGGATCGACCTTGACGAGTTCGAGGTAGTTCAGGCTTGAGAGATCCTCTCCGCTCTGAAAGCGTTTGCGAATATCGGCGAGTTGCACGGCATTGACAGCCTTGCGAACCACCGTGCCGCGGCGTTCGGCGAAATCTGCTGAAACATAGGTGTCTTCGCTGATAATGCGAATCTTGCGCTCGGTCTTGAGTGCCAAGCGACTTGCCGTGACATTCGCAGTGCAGCGAATGCCATCGGGTCCTGGCGGGAACACCAGCCGCGCATTGCAGACATCTTCTGCTTCTCCCAGAACGCTCACGGCATTGGCGTGAATCTCTTCTGGCTCGTTGCCCATCAGCATGATGAGCAAATCGAGATCGTGGATCATCATGTCGAGGACGACACCGACATCCACCGAACGAAAGGTCATCGGGGAAACACGGTTGACTTCGACAAATCGGGGTGTGAGGTTTGGGATGTTGCGAATCGCCACCATCACCGGATCGAATCGAACGACATGCCCGACTTGCAGGACCGCCGTGCCGCGCGCCGCCGCATCGGCAATCGCGCGCGCCTCGGTCTCATCCGGCGCCAGCGGCTTTTCAACCAAGCAGTGAATCCCAGCTTCCAGAAGTTGCTCAACGATCGCGCGGTGGGTCACGGTCGGCGTGGCGATCACGCAGGCGTCGATCCCCGAGGCGATCAGTTCTGCCACCGAATCAAATGCGCGGCACCCATACTGCTCGACCATTTCCGTTCGGCGCGCTGCGCTCTGGTCGACCACCGCCACGAGGTCGGCCCCTTCGACTTGGGCACAAAGCCGGGCGTGGTGGCGTCCCATGCGACCGACTCCAATGACGCCACAGCGGATTGTTGCGGTTTGAGATGACACAGGCGTCGGTGAATTCATGGGGCGACTGGCTTTCGAAACGACATCTCAAGATGATTCCCTGGATCGTGATAGCGCGCATCGGTCATGTAGGCACGAATGAGCATAAGTCCACGACCCGAGGGGATCTCAAGGTTTTCGTCGAGCGTGGGATCGGGCACCGCGCTGGGATCGAAACCCTCCCCCTCGTCGAGGATATGAAAGTTCGCGCGGGCTTGATCGATGCTCCAACGAACCTCCACCATCTTGTTTGGATCGGCGCGATTTCCATGTTGAAACCCATTCATAACGGCTTCCTCGATCGAAAGCCGAATGGCAAACACCGCTGCTGGGGCATAATCCCTTCGCTCAAGCGCCTCGGCGATGCGTACCTGAACTTGCTCGATCTCGGCGTTGTCTTCGCGCAGTCGCACGGAACCCTCATCAGCCGCATCAGCCAGATTGTGTGATGAGGTCATCGGTTCCACCCGGTGAGCATCACTTGCGACCGAAGCCTTCGAGCGCCCTCTCCGCAGTGTCCGAAATGTGAAACAACTTGTTCAACTTGGTGATCACAAAGACCTCAAGGATCGACGGCTTGATGTCGGAAAGCCGCAGTTGCCCACCGCGCTTTTTCGCCAGGCTGTTGACGGTGATCAATGCTCCAAGCGCGGCCGAGGAAAGATGCTCGACGCCACGAAATGAAATGAGCATGAGTGGCGAGGCTGCGGCATCCACGCGGCGAACAAGTTCGCTGCTGATTTGCCGGATCGCCGCCTCGTCCAGAATGTCCCGATCAACAAATTCGACGCGCATGACCCCCTGGAGGTCGGTGACACGAATTCGTGAGGCTTCGGTGCTCATGCGTCTAGAACCGCCCGCCGCTGCTCGATCCGCTCATCTGATCCGAGAGGCCCGGGAAGAGCAGATCTTCTGCTTCCTGCTGAATGATGATCTCGGGACGAATGAGCAAGAGGGTTGTCGTTTCGAGCTTGCTGGTCATCGAATTGGTGAAGAAGCGATTCACAAAGGGAACCTTCGACAGAACAGGCACGCCGACTTCGATTTCAGTCTCATTGACATCACGGCGACCACCGAGAAGAATCGTTCCCTTGTCTGGGCAAGAGACCGC
>SIAB01000095.1 GCA_009692015.1 Phycisphaerales bacterium | reverse complement strand
GTTGGGTACGCGCGCGAACGCGAGGACATCGTCGATGTCGAGATCGCCCGCGGCGGGCGCAAGGGAACGGCGACCGAGGGGGCAGTCGCACGGCACTTTCTCATCTCAACGCGCGATGAATCTGCGGTGACAAGCGGTCAAGGTATGGCCGGGTGGATCTATGCCCTGCTCGGAATGCTGTCGCTTGGCGCCTTCTTCGCAGTGGGTGCTGAGTTGGTTCATGCCCGCTGGCAACTTCCCTTTCCAGCTGCGTTGGCAATCGGTGTCAGCGGATTTCTCGTGCTTTTCGGGTCGGTTTGGAGCGTCATGATCTACAACGAGCTTGTCGACTTGCGCAATCGCGTCATTCGCGCTGCGGCCAATGTCGATGTGCAACTCAAACGGCGGGCAGACCTCGTGAGATCACTGGTGGCGGTCGTCATTGGATTGCGCGACCACGAGGCACAGTTGCAGCGCGCCGTCGCATTCTTGCGTGGACAATCGTTGCTCGAAAGCCGAGAGCTCGCCTCGGGGAAGGCCAAGGCGGCGGCGGCGACTGTCTCTGCAATCGTCGAGGGCTATCCAGAGCTCAAGTCATCTTCAGTGTTCATTGGATTGCAGCAGTCGCTTACTTCGTGCGAACAACGGATCGCCCTCGCCCGCGATGAATTCAACGGCACGGCAGCCGGATACAACGCGCGGATCGCCGTGTTTCCCGCGCGAATCATCGCCCGGATCGCGGCGATGCATCCAGCGAACTTCTTTCAGGCCGAGTCATTCGCGCGGCACGCGCCGCGAGCCTGAGACTTGGTCGCTGGCGTGCCAACGATCGCTAGAATCCATTGTTCCTTTGCGAGCAATGAAACCAGGAGCCGATCGCCGTGAGTACCACTGACCCATTCAATGCCAAAACCACATTGAACACGCCTTCTGGCCCGCGCACGATTTTCAAACTTGGCGCACTGAACGCGCTCGGCAACATTGACCGCCTGCCATATTCCATTCGCGTGCTCCTTGAGAGCGTGCTACGCAATCTCGATGGTCGCGTCTACACCCAAGAGCATGTGCGCGCCATCGCACAGTACGACCCGACGAAGCCGAGCACCGAAGAGATTCCCTTCATGCCTGGCCGCGTGGTTCTGCAGGACTTCACAGGCGTGCCATGTGTGGTCGATCTCGCCGCAATGCGTGCAGCGATGCAGCGCATGGGCGGCGATCCAAAGCGGGTGAATCCGCTTGTGCCATGCGATCTTGTCATCGATCACTCAGTGCAGGTCGATGCGTACGCGAGCAGCGTCGCGCTGACTATCAATAATGACCTTGAATTCAAGCGAAACATGGAGCGTTATGAATTCCTCAAGTGGGGGCAGGGGGCGCTGAAGAACTTTCGTGTCGTGCCACCCGGCACTGGCATCGTGCATCAGGTGAATCTCGAGTACCTCGCGAAGGTGGTCTGGGAAAAGGACGGCGTGATCTATCCCGACAGCCTCGTTGGCACTGATAGTCACACCACGATGATCAATGGTCTCGGCGTGCTTGGCTGGGGAGTCGGCGGCATCGAAGCGGAGGCAGTGATGTTGGGGCAACCCATCTACATGCTGGTTCCCGAAGTTGTTGGCGTGCGCCTGACGGGCAAACTTCCCGAAGGCACCACCGCCACCGATCTCGTGCTGCGTGTCACCGAACTTCTTCGCACGCACGGCGTTGTCAACAAGTTTGTCGAGTTCTTTGGCGATGGGCTCGCAGACATGCCGGTTGCCAATCGCGCCACCATCGCAAACATGGCGCCAGAATATGGCGCGACATGTGGATTCTTTCCTATCGACGAACAAACCATCGCATACCTGCGACTCTCGGGTCGCGAAGAATCGCTCGTGCAGACAGTCGAGTGCTATGCAAAGGCGCAAGGGCTCTGGCGCGATGACTCGCGCGAAATCGCTTACTCATCGGTGCTGGAACTCGATCAATCCACGATCACGCCAAGCCTCGCTGGTCCCTCTCGCCCGCAAGATCGCGTCGAACTCAAGTCGATGCAGTCGACTTGGAAACAAGCACTTCCGAAGTTGAAGTCGGGCGCCAAGGCGGCGGTGCCCGTGACTGCCACACTGCTCGCCGATGACGGCGTTCCTGTCATCATGGATGGCACCGAGTTCATCCTCAAGCCGGGCGCAGTCGTCATCGCGGCGATCACCAGCTGCACGAACACGAGCAATCCAAGTGTGATGCTCGGCGCAGGTCTTCTCGCGAAGAAGGCGCGCGCGCTGGGGCTCCAACGGAAGCCGTGGGTCAAGAGTTCGCTGGGACCAGGATCGAAGGTCGTGACCGACTATCTGAACAAGTCGGGATCGATGACCGCCCTCGAAGAGCTCGGATTCAATGTCGTCGGCTATGGATGCACCACATGCATCGGCAACAGCGGTCCACTTCCAGTTGCGATCGACCGCGCGATCAAGAGCAATGACATGGTCGTTGCGAGTGTGCTCTCTGGCAATCGCAACTTCGAAGCGCGAGTCCATCCCGATGTCAAAGCGAACTACCTCGCGAGCCCGCCGCTCGTTGTTGCCTATGCGATCGCAGGAACGGTTGATATCGATCTGACGACACAACCACTGGGCACGACCCCAGCAGGAAAGCCCGTGTTTTTACGGGATATCTGGCCATCTCAAGCGGAGATCGAATCCGTCGTCGCATCAAGCGTCACCACCGAACAGTTTCGCACGCAGTATGCAAACTGTTTTGAAGGAAGCGACCAGTGGAAGGCGATCGCCACCGGTGGCGGTGACATGTATCAGTGGAACGCCAAGAGCACATACATCCAAGAGCCACCCTTCTTCACGACGATGACGCTCGCAGAGCCTGGACCGATCCACGGCATTCACGGCGCACGCTGTCTCGTCAAGGTCGGCGACAGCGTCACGACCGATCACATTTCTCCGGCGGGGAGCATCAAGACAGATGGTCCCGCAGGCAAGTACCTGCAGTCGCATGGCGTTGCTGTGTCCATGTTCAATAGTTACGGAAGTCGCCGTGGAAATGATCGCGTGATGACGCGCGGTACATTCGCCAACACACGTATCAAGAACGAACTCGCTCCTGGAACAATCGGTGGCGTGACCACAGACTTCACCGACGCAACAGTGAAGCCGATCTTTGATGCTGCCGAGAGTTACGCGAAGGCGAAGACGCCGCTGGTCGTCCTCGCCGGAAAGGACTACGGCATGGGATCGTCACGCGACTGGGCGGCGAAGGGGACATTCCTGCTCGGAGTCCGCGCCGTGATTGCCGAGAGTTTCGAGCGCATTCACCGCTCGAATCTTGTTGGTATGGGTGTGATGCCTCTCACATATCAGACTGGTCAGACCGCGCAGTCGCTTGGGCTCACCGGCGACGAGACATTCGATATCGATCTCCCGACAGATCTCAAGCCGCGCCAGATCATCAGGGTGCGCGCGCAGCGGGCAGGCGGTGAGGTTGTCAGTTTCGAAGTGATCTGCCGAATCGATACACCAGTCGAAGTGGACTACTACCGAAACGGCGGCATCCTGCAGACGGTGCTGCGACGCATGGCTGAGTCGAAATAGTCCCACGAAAAAAAGCGAGGAGTTCGCAGTCTCCGCGGCGTGGCGCTAGGTTGTGGTGATGGTGCGACTGAGCAAGACGCGACTTGTTCAGCGGTTTATGCGAACGCTGGCCGTCGCCGAGCGACAACTCATCGGCACACGAAGTGCGACATCGCGAAGCCTTCCCACTCCAGATCCATCCCACGCATGGTGCCATCGATGCGGTGTCACTCTTCGTGGAACAATGTCGATGCCCTGTGGCTCCTGCGCGGGGATGCATCTTGAGCGCGACCGAACCATTCGTCTCGGCGCATATGAGACCCACGCTCGTGCGTCGCGCGCGCACGGAGCGCAGTGGCGCGATGCGATTCTCGCGGTCAAGCATGGTCGCGATCGCATACTCGCCCGCGAACTTGGAGAGCTGCTTGCGCGACAACTCCTGCGCGAGATCCCAGCGATGAGTGCGCTTGGCGATCATCCGATGATCGTCCCAGTGCCCATGCCGTTGGCACGCCGCATCGAGCGAGGGATCGATCACGCCGATGAAATTGCTCGCAGCGTTGCCAGAGTGCTGGGAGTGCCGCTCATGCGCTGTCTCATGCACGATGCGGGTCCGGCCCAAGCGCAACTCTCGCAGAGCCAACGACGCTTCCGTCCCGACCGGATCCATTGGCGGCGCCGCTCTAAAGCGGAGCCACTCTCGATGAGCACGATCCTCTTGGTGGACGATGTGTTGACGACAGGATCTACACTTTCTCAAGCCTCTCGGTCGATCCGGCAGCAGCTCGGCCCCATCTCAATCGTTGGGTTGGTGGTGGCAGTTGCAGATCCATCAAAAACCACTGCATTTACAGGCATTTCTGACTGTTTTTCGCCATGAAACACCCCCGCGCTGACGCGATGATTCTGCGGTTCTCGGACCTTCGCTCGCGCCATCGATCTGCCTTCCAAACTTGGAATTGGGACCCTGCCCAGATCACCTTCCAAGACGGTTGACAGTTTCTGATTCACCGCTACACTTGCCGACCCTGCTCAATCGAACAGGGCCTGATTCCTCGTGTTTTCTAGTGGAATCTTGAAATCTTTGACAATTGAGCAGTTGGATCGCCGCGAGGATGCGGCCACTGTCATGCGCTTTCATAGAGTGCATGATTGGTGGAAAATTTCTCCCGCCACAGCGGGAGGAACTAAGCATCCTCTGTGATGTCCAAGTGAATGGTCATTTCCGAGACCTTCCCAAAGCCGAGTTCAAAAGACAAAGCAAAGGGCAAGGATGATTAGTCAAATCCAGCAACGCCAGTTGCTGGTCGCCGATTCGGATCGGTGTCGTCGACCGACCTGCAGTAAGCCACCTCAAAAATGTCTTGCCGTGGGTCGCCAGGCAACCTTCTTTAGAAGTTTCGGACGTAAGTCCGTGAATCATCAATTGAAGAGTTTGATCCTGGCTCAGATTGAACGCTGGCGGCATAGCTAAAACATGCAAGTCGCACGAAGCAGTAGCAATACTGACTGAGTGGCGTAAGGGTGAGGAATACATTCCTATGTACCCCAAGGTCGAGGATAGCCAAGAGAAATCTTGGGTAATACTCGATGTGGTCGTAAGATCAAAGGTTTACCGCCTTGGGAGCGGGGAATGTCCTATCAGGTAGTTGGTGGGGTTACGG
>SIAB01000094.1 GCA_009692015.1 Phycisphaerales bacterium | reverse complement strand
CAGACCGTCACGACTTCAAAACAAGGAACTGTCTTTGTTTTCCGCCGCGACACACCGGCGAATCCCGCAGCGACCTGCGCTCAAACCAACCCGAATTGGGGTGAGTGGTGTCTGGTTCAGCGGCTCGTCGCGCCGACTCCGCTCGCGGAGGAACAGTTTGGGGCATCACTCGGCGCGCAAAATTGGGGTCTCGTGGTCGGTGCTCCAGGTGCTGCAACATCGCCAGGTTCGGTCTCAATCTTCGATCACGTTGCAGCGACGGGCACCTTTGGATTCAACGACCAGCTGTTCGCAACGGGAGGTCAGGTCGGCGATCGCTTTGGCGCCGCTGTCGCCGTGACTCCGGATGTCGCGATCATCGGCGCTCCTGGCGTCGATGTTGGCCCGATCCCGGTGGTCGCAGATGTTGGTGTTGTCTATCTCTTTGGACGCGACGAACTCGCTTGCAATGATTGGACTCAGAACGCCAAGTACATCCCACCCACTGCGTCGATTGTCCCGCAGTCAAACTTTGGTACGTGTGTCGAGACGGATTCTGGAATCATCGCGATCGCAGCGCCTCATGCCCCCAATCAGGTTCTGGGTCAGGGAATTGTGTACACCTATCTACTGGACACGGTCGGGTGTCCGCCTGATATTGACGGGAGCGGCGATATCGGAGGAGACGATCTTGCGCTTGTCTTCTTCTACTGGGGAGCGTCGAGTGGCGCGGGTCTGATCGCCGACATCAACGGCGACCTGTATGTTGATTCGATCGACCTGCTGTACATCTTGGCGCACTGGGGTCCCTGCATCTGCGGCGGAGTTCCCTGACAAAGTAATGTCTCGCTCAGTCGTGCGGCTATTCTCGCGCGATGCGGATTTCTGAATTTCAATCACTCATTCGTGCGCGGTACGACGCGACCGATCGGGCGCGCGGCGCGTCCAAGACATTCATCTGGTTTGCCGAGGAATTTGGGGAACTGGCCCACGCCATCGGGCAATTCGACAAGGGATCGGGGGACCAGGCAAATCTCCGCGAAGAGTTCGCAGACTGTCTGGCCTGGATGTGCACGCTGGCGAACATCTGCGAGGTGGACTTGGAGGGAGCGATCCAAGAGAAGTATCTGAAGGATGGTGGACCGAAGGGGGTCAAGTGAGTGGGGAATGCGGAGTTTGCGCGATCCATCGCAGCGCGACTGCACGCGCGGACTTCGCCTGGGAGAGCACGCGCTGGGTGCTTCGCCACCACCGCAATCCCGCGCCGCTCAACGGTTGGTTTCTGCTCGATTCCAAACGGCACGTTGGCAGCGCGGCGGATTTCGACGCGGTTGAAGAGCGAGAATTTGCGGGGGTCCTCGCCCGGTCGATGCGCGCGATTCGTGAGGTGCTTGGCGTGCCGCGCGTCTATGTGGTGATGTTCGGCGAGGGAGCGCACCATGTTCACGCGCATCTCATCCCGCGCGATCCAACCATCGAAGGGACAGCGGCGTGGGCGGTTGCAGATTGGTATCGAGCCGTGCAAGTTGGGGGAAGACTCCCAGCTGATCCAGCGCAGATCGGTCAGTCGATTGCGCGCGTCGCTGCATTGATGCAAGGCGCGGTCATTTCGTGAGAGACGCTGCCGCGCGAGCCGCAGCCGTCCCCGCAACAAAGCCGCTCGCCCAAGCCCACTGGAAACTAAATCCTCCAATTCGCCCATCGACATCGATCATCTCGCCGCAGAGAAAGAGACCCGGGCATTTCAGACTTTCGAGGCGATCAAGGTTGAGTTCAGCGAGCGGCACGCCTCCAGCAGTCGTCTCGGCTGCGGTGAATCCGCGCGTTCCTGTGGGCGTGATCTCGCAGGCAGTCAAGACTCGAACGAGCAGAGATCGCTTGTCACGGGTGAGTTGTTGGATGCCATCTGCCGGATCGACTCCTGCCTGCGCGCATGCAGCGCGAAGAAAGCGCTCTGGAAGTCTGCTGCGAAGGAGCGTCAACACGCTCTGCCCCTTGGTGCGCATAAGTTCATCTTCGAGCGCTTCTGCGCGCGTGCTCGGGAGCCAATTGATGCGTAGCCGCGCGCCGCCATCGAGCGCGAGCAATTGCAACCAGTAACGACTGACATCAAGAATTGCTGGTCCAGAGAGACCAAAGTGGGTGCAGAGGATTGCGCCCTCCGTGCGAGCGACCGGCTTGCCGCTGCCGTCGCGGGCAGATGCCCCGTCACTTCCAATGGCCTGCAGTTCTGCCGGGAGCGCCAACCCAGAGAGTGCTGTCAGCCAATGGTCGCTGGCAAGCGTGAGCGGTACAAGTGCGGGATCGATGCGGGCCGTGATCGAATGCCCCAGTGTTCGCGCGACTTCGAATCCGTGGCCATCCGAGCCTGACTTTGGCAAGCTCATCCCACCCGTGCAGAGCACCACTGTCTTGGCGGAGAACCTGGTTTCACCGCAGCAAATGACCAAGGCCGTTGGCGTCCTCGAAATGCTTTCAACGCGCAGCGGATGGCAGAGTTCCACTCCGGCAGAGTGCGCGGCAGTGAGGAGCGCATCCAGCACGCTGCGCGCGCGGTCCGTGGTGGGGAAGAGTTTGCCACTCTCCTCGCGCTTGAGGGTGACCCCGCACTCTTCAAAAAACTCGACCGTGGATTCGACCGGAAACCGCCGCAGAATTCGACCGATGAGCTCAGGCGAACTTCCTCGGTAGTCACTCGACTCAACGGCGTGATGGGTGACATTGCATCGGCCGCCTCCCGCGACAAGAACCTTTGCTCCTAGTGTGCGCGCGCTATCGATGGCGAGAACGCGCAATCCCTTGGTCTCGCGCGCCGCCCAGATTGCAGCAAAGAGACCCGCAGCACTCGCGCCAACGACTGCGACATCGACGGTGGCGTCGCTCAAGGCTTGGGCGTGAGCGTGATGGATGATTCGATGCTCTTGAATTTCTCGCCGGTGTATCTCACAGTGGCGGTTGCGAGCGGGCTCCCTTGAGCAATGAATCGGAAGGACCGCACTGAAAGACCGGGGATCCCTCCCTCGACTGCCAGTACATCCGGGTTGAATCGCACCGGATCGAATGTTGTGGCGAGACGCTGCGGCATCGGTCCGCTTGAGAGAACGGTCAGTCCCATCCCCTGCAGAGTGAGTCGGTCCGCCATGCCAATGTGCTTGTCACTCGCGCGATTGGTTCGCGTCGGAATTCTGTGATCGTTGGCGATTTCGACGGTGATGGCCCAGAGATTCGTCCCGACCGAGGCGACGGTGATGGCCTGAAAACGCAGCAGCGGCATTTGCTGAGCATGAAATGCCGTGAATGCAAAGTTGCGATGGGCTTCTTCCTCGAGCATGAATGGTGGGGGAATTCTGCTCGACCACTTGTTGCCACCACCCACGAGAACCGTTCCGAACTCGGGGTGGGGGAGTTCCTTCCATGCAGTCGTTGTCTGCCCAAACAGCAGCCGGTCACGCCAACGGGTCATTTCCTCGGTCGATGGTTCGTTGCCATTCTGCAGGATGCGCTTGTCGGTCCAGAGTTCATTCGTGAATGAAATGATCCCCAGCGACTCGGCAACCCAGTTCACGAATCCACCGTGCACGGGATAGAGATCCTTGTAGATCACCATCGGCCGGTAGCCGGGAAGCATCTCGGCACCGGCATTGGCGATCGCGTCATAGGTCGCGCGGTCACCGCTGGAATACTCTGACTCGCGGTACTCCACGCCAGGACCGCGCAGGATCATGCCACCGGCATTGTGATAGCTCTGCGCCGCGGCGATATTGGGATGTGCCAGAATCCAAGTCGCGATCGCCTGAGTTTCGGGGAAGCACAGCGGAAACTCGCCCGCGCCGTCCTCCACATGCTCGGGCTGCCAATCGCCGGGCCAATTGCGATTCATGTCATAGCCGCCAGGACCATCCTCGTTCACCCGACCATCGCCATCGTTGTCGATTCCCTCGCGACCGGCGGGCGACCACTCTCCGCGCTCGACACTGCCGTCGGGTCTGGGCTCCGTCGGCACAGGTTCGAGAATTCGAGGATCGCGCTGATTGCGGCGGTGCGATCCCATCGAATCCTTGCGCCACATTTGCCCAACTGATCCATCGCCGTCGAGATCCTCGGGTCCATCTTCGTCGAGCGCTCCATCTCGATCTTCGTCCGTTGGACGCATTCCGGTGCGCGAGGAATGGGGACTGTTCTGCTCCTGGAACCAATTGGCCCGCCCGTCTGGATTCACGCTGGGCATGAAATAAAACACGGACTGGTCGACGAGTTCTGTGAGTGGTGCGACGTTGCCATAGGCACGGCAGAGGTAATCAATCGAGTAGAGCACCGTCTCCGTCGCTTGGATTTCGTTTCCGTGAATGTTGCCGTCGATCCACATGGCTGGTTTTGAAAGTGCCGACCCCGTTCGTGGGTTGTTGAGCGTGACAACAATGAGCGGTCGACCGAGCGCGGAGCGACCAATCTCTTCAATGGACAGGAGATTCGGATAAGCCGCTGTCAAGGTCCGCGCGATGCGCAAGACATCGGGGTAATCGTAAAAACGGTTCCAGGCGATGTCGACCGGTCCGCTCAACTGCTGCTGTCCCAGCGCCCTGGGAGCGAGAGCGACGAACAACACGAGTCCAAGTATTTGGGGAAGTGTTCTCATGGAGTCACCGTCGTTGCTGAAGTTGTGGCGTCGGGCGCGATCTCGATTCGCTGCGTTCCCGCAGGTTTCCAGACGACCTCAAGGGCAGTGAGTTCCCCGGGAATCGTGCGGATGATCCAGCGAAAGTGTTTTCGATCACCTGCACCCGCGAGTGCCTCGACCTTCGTGACGCGCTGCCCCGAGAGCAAGCGATCCTTTGGAGTGGAGAGACGAACCATGATGGGTGAGGGCTGTTTGTTTATCTTCCCCATGGCCGATGCCGTGGGAAGCCAACCCTCGTTCACGATTTCAGCTTCGACTTCGAGGAGGCCTGGGGCAGGAACACGGGTGATCACATTGCGCAACACAACGCGCGGTTGCTTTGCCGCGAATTCGCCGAGAAATGTGGCGACGGCGTCAGCGAGTCGTGGAATCTCGCTCGCCGGTGGATCGCTGCGAAATCCCGCTCGAAATCCACCGATCTCGACCTTTCCGAGCGTCGGGTGATCGAATGGCGTCCAGGGAAGGAATCCGCGGCCCGATTGATCGCGGTCGCTCCACTGCAGCCAGAGTGAATCCTCTGCGTTGAACGGTGTTGGTGGCGGTGTGGGTGGTGTTGGTGGCGCAGCCGTGGTATCCGCAGCCGTGG
>SIAB01000014.1 GCA_009692015.1 Phycisphaerales bacterium | reverse complement strand
TCCCAGAGCCGCGCCGCACCGCGCACACCGCTGGCATCGCCGAACTTCGCGGGCAGGAGCGGTGTTTCGAACTGATCCGAGAAGATGCGCTGGCGAATCAATTCTGGCACGCGCTCGTAAATCGCTTTGATGTTGCTCACACCCCCACCGAGCACAATGGCGTCCGGGTCGAGTGTGTTTACAACAACGGCGAGCGCATCGGCGAGTCGTTCGCACAGGAGTTCGATCACCGCTCGCGCGCTCTGGTCGCAGCGCGTCGCGGCGCGGCCCGTGATTTCTTCGAGTGATCGGTGCTCGCTCTCGTGCCTGAAGTATTCGGCCTCGAGTGCGGGTCCCGATAGAAACTGTTCGATGCAGCCGAATTGACCGCAGTAGCAGGGACGCGCCCGCCGCTCGGCTCGATCCGTTTGGGGCATCGGGCAGTGCCCCCACTCGCCACCGATGGCGTTGCGCCCGACCACGATCTTCTGATCGACAACGATCCCCCCGCCGGTTCCCGTGCCAACAATCACCGCGAAGACAACGCGCGCGCCACGACCCGCGCCATCAAATGATTCGCTGAGTGCCAGGCAATTCGCGTCGTTTGCACCGCGGACGGCGCGGTCCAGTCTCTTCTGCAAATCACCGATCAAGTCGCGACCATTGAGACAGGTCGAGTTTGCGTTGCGGTGAACGCCACGCGCGGGCGAAACACTTCCTGGGTAGCCGATCCCAACAGTGCACTTCTGACCGATTTCCTCTTCGCAGAGGTCGACGAGACCAGCGACTGACTCGATCGTCGCCTCGTAATCTCCCTGCGGTGTCGCCACGCGATGGCGAAGCACTTCGTTGTCCTCACCGTCGAGCACACCCGCTGCGATCTTCGTGCCGCCAAGATCGATACCGAGCCGCATCATGGCCCCGCTGGCAAACTTCGCACGATTGTGTCGACGACTGCGGCACCAAGTCGCGCGGTCCGACCACCGATGTCCAAACAGGGAGCGCACTCGGCGATCTCGACCCCAGAAACTTTTCCGCATGCCGCGATTCGGCGGATGACTCTGCGAAATGTGGCGTCGGGTGCGATACCCATGGGCGATGGCGCGCTCACCCCGGGCGCAGTGGCAGCGCTAAAGACATCGAGATCGACGCTCAGGCAGAGCAGATCGACACCGGCGATGAATCGGTCGACCAATTGCAGGAGTGCCGTTTCTTCGCTGGGATGAAAGGCGTCGGCATCGACGAGTTGCGCGCCAGCTGCTGCGGCAGCATGAATGAGCGCCGGGGTGTTGTGCGCTGGCTGCATCCCGAGCAAGAGATACTTGAATGGTCGGGCGTGCGCCGTGCTCCAGCCCTGCACTTGTGCGAAAGGGGTACCCGAATTCGCGCGCCCCGATTGCAATGGCCGCATATCGATGTGGGCATCAAAGTTGATGCATCCCACAATCGTTCCAGGCGATGCTGCTTGAATGGTGCCGAGCCAATGACCGAAGGCCTGATCGTGTCCACCACCAAGAATCAGCGGGATTCCCCCACCGGCCCGCACGGCAGCAACGACTGCGGCGAGTGATTGCTGCCATGTTTCAACATCATCGCCCGCACCGGCAACATCTCCGGCATCGAAAAGTGCATACGCCGTCGGCACTGGAAGATTTGCGCAGGCGGTGCGCAAAACGAGCGGCCCCTCGAATGATCCGGCGCGACCGAAGTTCGCCCGTACGCCAGCATCGCTGGGATAGCCGATCACCACGATCGGCCGTTTGCGACCATGGGTGTGGGCGAGCGCGTCCCAAGGTCGCATCACTTGATGCCACCGCTGCGCTGCGGGATCGGGTCCATCATCACGGCCTCGCCATAACCAGGTCATGGAAGTGATCCTACGATGAACCGCTATGGCACGAACAGCAGCGACGCGGAGAAACCCAACGGCACGAACAGCAGCGACGCGGCGAAGACCAGCGAAACGATTAACACGCTCCGCTTCGCGATTGATCACGGCCCAGGATGTGCGACGGATTGTGGTCCCAGGTGATCCGCAGATTGATGGCACCGGAGAACGGGTTGCGTTCGTTCATAAATTGGCCGACGCGCCGGGGAGTTACAAAACAGAGATTTGGATTGCCGATGCCGGCGGTGAGAAACGAACGAAGCGATTGACCCAGGGGCCACGCGACCGCGCGCCACGGTGGTCGCCAGCAGGCGATTCTCTCGCATTTGTCTCTGAAACAAAGAAGGGTTTTCCGCAGATTTTTCTGGCCGCCGTGAGCGGGTTGCGCATGGGTTCGCCCAAGACACTCACGAAACTGCCCTGTGGAACGCTGGGTGACCTGCGCTGGTCGCCGTGCGGCGATCAGATTGCATTTGCATTTCGTGCCACGATGCCCGATCGCACTTCGGCGGCGGCCAAGGCACGCGAGGCGGCTCGAGAGAGCACTCCCCCGCTGGTGATCGACGATCCTTGGTATCGACTCGACGGCGACGGTGTCTTTGGCAGCGCCCGATTTGGATTGTTGGTGATCGATATCAAGACGCGCCGCGTTCGCGAGATCGCCCTGGGCGACACGATGGGGACATTTTCCTTCGATTGGTCGCCGGATGGTCAGTCGATTGCTGCCACTGTCAATCGATCGCCGCGCGCACTCTTCGAACCATGGAAGACAGAGATTGTCATCGCCAGCGTGCGCGCGGGATCGCTGCGAACCGTTGAGGGACTCCCCGAGGGACCCAAGAGCGCGGTCGCATTCAGTCCAGATGGATCGATGATCGCTTATGCAGGTCGGCGCGGGCGCACCGAGATGTATGCCACCGAAAACCTCGGCCTCTTCGTGCACGATCTTGCCGCGCGCAAGACGCGCGACATTCTTGCGGCGACCGACTTCTGCTTGATGAGCGCCACACTTTCTGATTGCGCCGAGAGCGGATTCGCGGCGTGGTTTCGATGGATGCCAGGCAGTGACTCACTCATCATCCGCATTGGCTGGCACGGCTCTGGACACTTGGCAAGTGCCCCTGCGCGCCCACGCGGTGGGCAGAGCGGCGCAGTTGTGATCCACACGGCGCCAGGGGCAGAGCACCTTCCCTGCACACTCGCGGTCAACGGCAGCCGTGTTGCACTGGTGCGAACTGCGCCGACCGAACCACCCGAAGTGTGCGTGGCGGAGATTGTCGGGCGAGAGTTCCCCGTGCGAGAGATCACCAAACTCAACAGTGGGCTATGCGACAGCCTCGACCTGGCAATCCCGCAGGAAGAATGGACTCGGGCCAAGGACGGCGCACAGATTCACTACTGGATCATGCGGCCACCGGCAGGCGCGCGCGCGGGTCGTCGCACGCCGGCGATCCTTGAAGTTCACGGAGGTCCGCACGCCCAGTATGGTTGGAGTTTCTTTCTCGAGTTTCAGTTGCTCGCGGCTGCGGGCTACACGGTGGTGTATGGCAATCCGCGCGGGTCAAAGGGCTATGGTCGCGCCTTCTGCAGCGCGATCCACGGAACCTGGGGTGAGAAGGATTGGATCGACATTCAGGCGATTACGCGCGAAATGCGCCGCGATCCGCGCATCGACAAGTCGGCCATCGGGATCATGGGTGGTTCCTATGGCGGATTCATGACCCTCTGGGCGGTCGGACATTCCCAACATTATTGCGGAGCGATCAGCGATCGATGTGTATCGAACATCGTCAGCCACTGCGGCAATTCAGACTTTCCTGATGTGCCGAACATGTACTGGAAGGGATCCGCCTACTCCGATCCAACGGCGCAGTGGAAGTCGAGTCCGATCGCCCGTTTTTCGAAGGCGCGCACGCCGATGCTGATCATCCACAGCGAAGGCGATCTGCGCTGCAACATCGAACAGTCTGAGCAAGTACATGCCTCGCTTGCAGAGCAACAGGTACCGGTGCGATTCGTGCGCTATCCCCGCGAAACCAGTCACGGCATGAGTCGAAATGGACCACCCGACCTACGCATCCACAGACTTGGCGAGATTCTGGCGTGGTGGAAGCGGATCTTTGCATCGCCCGGTTCAGCCGCGCGGCGGCGCCTCAATCCCCAAACAATCCCTTGATCGCATCGCCCGCTCCCTTGAGACCCTTCTGAATCGCGTCGCCGCTCTCTTCGAGCAGTGAGTTCGTCAAGTCGCCAAGCGTCGACGCAGCGCTGGAGAGTCCACTGACCATCTCGTTGGGCAACCCCTCGATCTTTGCCTGCACGATCGCCACGGTCAGTCGGCTCATCAATTCTGTGGTCACGCGCGCCGCAACTTCGCTCACCGGAGTCTTCGTTCCCAAGTCGTTGACCTCGATATCTGGGATCGTCACTTCGACCGTCTTTCCACTCGTCAGCGCGGCGTTTCCCGTGGCAGTGACGCGAATGTTCGTCACCCGGAGTTTGCGGATCGTGACCGTTCCAGAGTCAGCAGTTGCGGTCGGGGTGGCGGGCTGTGCCGCATCACTTGCACCCAGATTGCTCGCCACGACTTGCAGGTTTACGCGACCGCCAGCCTCGACAAGGTGCAGCTCAACCCCATCGATTTCGACTGATTCAATCACAACATCCTTGCCGATGATCTCGAACAATCCAGCCGTCACCGAGGCATGCTGCACGCTGATCATCGCTGGTCCCTCCCCAAACCCTGGCGGCTGCGCAATCTGCAGCCCATCGAGCATCGACTTGCCATCCAAGAGACCCAGATGCACCGAACGAACGGTGGTCGTTGTGCCGAGAACGCGCGTTGCGGCGGTGGTCAGAATCCGCGCCGCTGCGGCATCGAGAAAGAAGAGTGTCGCCAAGACGCATACGGCGGTCATCACCGACACCCCAATGACGACCTTGCGAATCATGCGTGACATACGGCGCGAGCCTATCATTGGCCCTCCATGCCACGACCTGAACCAACGGATCCTGCGGGAATTGCAGCTATGGCGCGCGTGCGCGAAATGCTCACCTTCATCGGCGAGAACCCCGATCGCGAAGGACTCATCGACACACCCAAGCGCGTGGTGAATGCGATGCGTGAACACTTCAGCGGTTACGCGATGGATCCCGCTGAAGAACTCGGTCGCACATTTTCAGAGATCGAGGGCTACGACCAAATGGTGCTCCTGTCGGGCCTCGACATCCATAGTCACTGCGAGCATCACATGGTTCCCTTTGTTGGCAAGGCGCACATCGCCTACATCCCCAATGGCAAAGTCGTTGGGCTTTCGAAGCTTGCCAAAGTCGTCGAGATCTACTCCAAGCGCCTGCAGGTGCAGGAGAAACTCACCGCGCAGATTGCCAATGCGATCCAAACACATCTGATGCCCTTTGGCGCGGCGGTCGTCATTCAGGCGCGCCACTTCTGTATGTGTTACCGCGGCGTTCGCCAGCCGCACGCGTGGACAACCACCAGCAAACTCACTGGGGTTTTCTTGGAGGACCCAGCCACGCGAGCGGAATTCCTGCGGCTGATCTCGATCGGTCAACAACCCGTCTCTGGGTTGTAATCATCACGCCCGGCGACCGACCGCATCGACGCACAAGAATTCAAAGGCGATCTGCGCTGCGAGCATCGCCGTGTTCTGCGAGAGATCGCGCGCCGGGCAGACTTCGACGACATCTGCGCCAACCACTTGCGCTCCAGCAAATCTGCGGATCAGTCCCAGCAGCTGCGCTGAAGAGAATCCCCCGCACACCGGCGTGCCTGTCCCCGGGGCACAGGCCGGATCGGCCGCGTCGACATCACACGAGAAATACACCGGCGCATCGCCGATGCGATCCCGAAACTGGAGCACGGTTCGCTCGCCAGCCGCGAAATCATCGATGAAACTGCTCATCGGAATCAGGGTGATGTTCTGGTCGCGGGCATACTTCAAGTCGTCGAGGGTGTTGAGCGATCCGCGAATTCCAACGATCGCCGTTCGGCTGGCATCGATACAGCCATCTTCAATCGCCCGACGCAAGAACGAAGCGTGTCCATACGACTCGCCCCAGACTGTGTCGACCGTATCGAGGTGCGCATCAAAGATCAGCGCGGCGAGCCCAGCGGCTGGGCGACCCGCGCGCTCCCAAGCCACACGGATGTTCGTGAGTGAAATCGAATGATCGCCACCGAGCGCAAGGAGGTGCGCTGCTGAGTCCGCCCCGAGACCCTGCGCGAATGTTGTCACGACCTCAAGATTGTCGGCGCACGCGTAGGGAGCCACCGGCGAATCGCCGCCATCAGCCATCGAGAAGGTCAGCGAGAGATCGACTTCGAGCTCCATGCTCGCTGCTTTGAGGTATTGACTGGCATCGCGGATCGCTCGTGGTCCAAACCGCGCGCCGGGATGAAAGGTCGTTCCTCCATCGAAGGGAACTCCGTAGACGATCCAATCCGTTGCGGCATTTCCGAGGTCGCGCAATTGTGGAAATCGCATGAAGGTCGAAATTCCTGCGAATCGCGGTTGCGTTCGCCCGCTCGGGAGATCCGTCGGCATCTGCCAAGGATAAGCGTTTCACGCCACGGCGCGCGCGGCGTGTGGCGCACGGCGGGCGCTCCCCTGCGCGATCAGAAGGGTCGCATCCCTTGCGGGAGTGGCGCTGCGTCGGTGCGTTCTTCGAGGTGCGCAATGGGCGCGACGCAGTAGTCCAGACTGAAAGCGGCGGCAGGCCGATTGTTTCCGGATCGACCGAGGCCGCCGAATGGCAGCCGACTGCTCGCGCCAGCGGTCCCAACATTCCAGTTGATGCATCCGGCGCGGATCTGCGGCGCGATGCGTTGCCAGCGGTCTTCAGACGCCGTGAAGACAGCAGCCGCCAGACCGAACTGCGATGCGTTGGCTTGGGTGATCGCATCTTCATCGCTCTCTGCCACTGCGATTTGCACGATTGGACCGAAGCACTCTTCGTCTGTCGCGGCGTCGAATCGCTGCACCTGCAGGACTCCCGGCGAAATGAACCAGCCAGCGCGATCAAGCTTGGTTGCGGGCAGAATGACGACTGCGCCCGCCCGCGCCCGTTGTGACTGAAAGAGGAGTACCGCATCGCGCGCGGCGCTCGAAATGACCGGACCCATGAAGACGGGATCATGCGAATCTCCAGGACCAATGACCAGTGTGCTCGCAACCTTGGCAAAGAGGGGTATGAAAGCATCGGCGATCGATGCGTCAACGATGATCCGCCGCGTACAGGTGCAGCGCTGCCCCGCGGTTGCGAATGCCGACCGAACGCACTCAATCACGGCTTGCTTGAGATGACAATCTGAGCAAACAATCGCGGCATTACTCCCACCCATTTCAAGGGCGATGAGCCTGCCGGGTCGATCGAGATTCGCAGCGAGAATTCGTCGACCAACCGACCAGGATCCAGTGAAGAGGATGCCGTCGATCGCGTCGTGGTCGCACAGCAGCGCGGCGACGCGCGGTCCGCCTGCGATCACATTGAAGACTCCCTTGGGAAATGCGGCGAGTTCTGCGAGCTCGGCAAGCAGTTGACCGACGGCAGGGGCTCGTTCGCTGGCCTTGAAGACCACGGTGTTTCCGGCGAGCAGCGCGGGCAGGAAATGACCGTTGGGCAAGTGCGCCGGAAAATTGAATGGACCAAGGACCGCGACCACCCCGTGTGGACGAAAGGCGCACACGCCACGACGGGTGGGGCTCACCGCGAAGTCGAATCCGGTAACGCGACTCGAACTCTGCGGCTCAAGGGTGATCGACACCTTTTCTGCCAGCGCCTTGGCTTCGAGATGGCTCTCGGCGAGGGTCTTTCCTGTTTCCAGGGTGATGAGCCGGGCGATTCGCTCTTCGTTGGCGATGAGAACTTCGCGCCAGGCGCCCAGCCGTGTGCGCCGACTCGCCTCACCGCTCCCCCGCCATGATTCGGCTGCTCTTCGTGCAGCAGACACCGCGAGATCGACATGCCCCAACTCCGCGCTGCCACTCCAGACGGCGGTGGTCGGCTCTGCGGGATCGCAACTCGCGACGCTCTCACACCCGCCACTATCTGTGGCGGATCGCAGCTCTCGAAATGTTCCATCGATGAAATCACTCGGCGGGTGCTTGAGCAAACCCCGCGCCGTCGCCTCGTTCATCGACCTCTCACCGCGCGGCGCTTCGCCGGGCGTGCCGACCCCTTGCCAAGGGCGATCGCATTCCCACCCTTGTCGAATGCAGTAAGGCCAATGGGTGCACCGCTCGTTGCGCCGAGCGCATCAATTGACTTCGCCGGCAATCGCACACGCGCCCCAGAGACTTCGAACTCACTGCGCAGCGCGCGAAACCCGTGATCGCCAAGGCACGACACCACGCCGCTGTGCGTCGCCCCCTTGGAAGCACCCGCGAGCGTTTTCTGCGTGGAGCAGTTGACAATTGGGATCGCATCGCGCGCGGCATGGAGGTATGGACCACCATCAAATGGATCGACATGGTCCTGCGCAGAAAAACCGAGTTTTTCGAGCATCTTGAGCGCCGGCACTGTCTCATCGCCGACCTTTCCAACGAGTTGCCGCGCCTCTGGGGGAAGCAGCGAAATGTAAATCTCGATCGAGGGAAAGAGTTTCAAGATGAACTCTTTGCTTCGTTGACTAAAGGTGTCCGCCTCGATGTAAGAAAGGTTGATGAATCGCCTTCCAAGATAATCCCAGAGTGTCGAGCGACTATCCGGGGTCAAGGCGCCCATCAACTCGGCAATGATCCGCTTCTGAAACCACGCCGGGTGCAATCCGATGAATTGAAATCGAACATACGAGAGGAGCGATCCCAACTTCTGGGGATGACCTCGGTAACCAGGCGCAAGAATGAGACCACCGATCTCGCTCGGTCCTGTTTCGTCTGTATCAAGTTGGATCGTGACATGAACCTGTCCCGTGCCAAGGTCGCGACTGTAATGTTCATGCTTGCGAACCTTGAAAAACAGATGGGGATGCCCCGGCCACGAGATCTTCGAATAGACCGCACTCGTGCCGACCACCGATCCACTCTCAAGGTCTTCCAGGACGAAGACAAACTCGCGGCCTTTGGGCTCCTTCACGAGTCCAGAAAAAGCCCGCGTGCTTCGATCAATTTTCGCGGCGAGCGAATCCTTGTCCTGCGGAAGATTGAATGAGTGCACCAGCCGCGACAACTTGAGCAGCTGGGGCATGTCCTCATTGATGGCTTGGCGAATGATGAACATGGCTTAGCCCAAGCGCTCGAGCGACTTTTCGAGAATCGCGAATACCGGTTGGAACTGTGCTGGATCCATCACCCCGATGGGTGGCAAGAACCGTAAGTGATAGGGACCGTGACCACAGGTCAGCGTGATGACGCCATCTTCGAAGAGAACTTTCGTGAGCGCGCCGAGTCGTTCCTTGTTTCCGCCCAGTGGCGTCAATCGCATCATCGCGCCGATGCCACCGATCACGCGTGGCATCGCGCGACCATGGGCATCGATCACCGCTGGGAAAAACTCGGGTCGCCTGCGCACGAGGTCCTCTGCGCAGGTCCGAAATGCTTGATGCAGCTTGGCGATGCGGCCGGCTGGGCCGTAGTAGTCGCCATCACGAAGAATCTCGAGTGTCCGTCGACCGATGTGATAGGCACTGGTCGTCGAACTAAATGTGCCGGCGAGCAGACCCGCACCGGGATTGAACTCAGGAGTGAAGAGACAGGCGCAGACCTGGGTGAGTTTGCCAACCGTCACGACATCGACATACGCACCAACCCCGAGCGTCTCGAACGCGAACATACTTTCGGTGCGACCGAAGGACTGAATCTCGTCGATCCAAATCGGAATCCCGGCGTCCTTGCAGACCTGCATGATCTCCACGAGAAACTCATGCGGAGCAACATTGAATCCACCCTCGCCTTGCACAATTTCCATCACGAAACAGGAATGTTGTTTGGGATATCGCGCGATCACCGCCTTGAGCGCCGCGACCGTTGCCTCGGTCGATCGCTCGCCAAGCGCTGGATCATAAAATGGCATGTAGTCAACCAGAATGTTCTGGGTGAGCCCTTGTCGATAAGCCGCGGTGTCGCCAATCTGACTCATGGTGGTCGATCGACCCATGAAACAGTCGTTGAATGCGATGACCCGTGGTGCTCCCTGGGTCTTCTGCTGGCAGATCTTGAGCGCATTTTCATTGGCCATACACCCAGAATTGGTGACAAAGCAATGGCGCAGTCGACTCACTCGCGAGGCCTCTGCCACGAGAATCTCCGACACCGCCAGCACATCCGCGTTGTGTTGCAGATGACCCTGCTGGCAAACATCCGACAGCGCACTCTCGAGCGCTGCTTCGACCATGCGCCGATCGGAGTGACCAAACATGTGCACCCCAATTCCGCTGAGCATGTCCCACTTCACGCTGCCATCGGCCAGTTGCACCAGCGGTCCATTTCCGAAGCCCGCGCCTACATAGGGGTAGATCGTTGGTCGGCCGCGCAGTTCGTTGTTGCGACTCATCCACGCCGCATATGCCGCTGCCTTGTTCGGGTCGCCCGGGATCGCACCCGTCAACGACGATTGCTCACGGGTCAACTCAGCGAGAATCTGATCGATCGCAGCGCGCACCTTGGGATTGCGCGCCAGCGGCGGAAGGTGCGGCAATCCTGGCGCAGCCGTTCGAGTCACAGATGGTGCAGCGCACATAGGGTTCATAGTACGGAGGGAGTTCGCGCGAGTCGATGCATCAAGATCGCCAGCAGCGTCGCCCGTTCCACCAAACTCTCGACCACCACAAACTCATCCAAGCGGTGCAGATTGCCGCCGCGAACACCAAGACCATCGAGGCATGGCAGACCAGCTGCTTGCAGAACATTCGCGTCGCTCACGCCGCCCGTGGCCGTCGTTCCGGCCTTGATTCCCAGATCCGCCGCGACGCCAAGCGCGATGTCGGCGATTGCTCGCACCGCAGGAGTCTCAGGCTTTCGCGGCCGGTTGTGGATCACCCGCACCGTCACCCGCGGGAGCGCACTGGCATCGTTCGTCGCGCACGCGGCCAGTGTCGCCTCAATCTCTCCGCGCTGGGCGTCGTTCGAGTACCGCGCATTTCCCCACGCCGCCGCGTGATCTGGAACGATGTTCGTTGCCGCGCCACCTTGCAGAGGGCCGATGTTCACGGTGCGCCCAACTGCCGGATCAGATATCGCCAACACCTGGGTGATCGCCCCAGCCAGTGCTCCGACCGCGGAGATCCCTTGCGCGGCATCGCGCCCCGCGTGCGCTGCACGACCAAAGGCATCGATTCGAAACTGCGCAGATCCTGCGCGGGCGGTCACAAACTTTCCCTCTGCTGCCGTCGGCTCAAGAACCAGGCCGATGTCATGTTCCTTGGCAAGGGCCTGCAAGTGCGCGGCACTTGCGAAACTTCCACTCTCTTCGTCGGCATTGAGCGCGAAGGACCAGCGCACGGGAATCTCCAGGGCATACAGCGACTCGAGCCCAGTCAAGGCAACGACGAGCCCCCCCTTCATGTCCGCTGCGCCTGGACCCTGTCGAATGCCATCCACTTCGGCCGAAAGTTTTCGAAACGATCCCGCTGGATCGTGCACAGTGTCGAGATGACCACTCAGCAGAATGCGCGCTCCGGTGCCGCTCCCTATTCGCATCGCACAGATCATCTCGCAGGCGTCGGCCCCCGCCACGCTTGGTTCGCGCAGCCAATCGGGCCGCGCCGCACCAGCGGATCGCGTGATCGTTGCACCCAGGGCACCGAGTCGGGCAGCCATCCAAGACCGCGTCTGCTCGAGTCCTTCACGAAATCCGTGCCCAGTGGGAATCGAGACGAGTGCCGCGAGGTCAGCAAGCATTCGCTCGCGACGTCCCGCGATCGCATCGACAATCTTTGACTCAACGGGATCAAGCGCCATACAAGAGCCCCGCAGTTCGCTGCGTCCATTCGCCGTCAAAGACATGTGTTGCGGGTCCGCGCATGAAGACCCGACCACGCTCGGCATCGAAGCGCAGGGCAAGATCTCCACCGGGAAGGTGAATCTTGACATCGCGATCACTTCGCGCCTCGAGAACACCCGCCACGCAGACCGCGCTGGCACCGGTTCCGCAAGCGAGCGTGATCCCCGAGCCCCGCTCCCAAGTGCGCATGCGAAGCTCGCTGCGCGAGAGCGTTTGAACAAAGTGCACATTGATTCGCTGGGGAAAAAAGGTATGCGACTCGATGACCGGACCGAGTCTCTCGAGCGGCACCCGCGCAGCATCCACGCACCAGAAGACGATGTGGGGATTGCCCATCGACACCACGGTCGCAGTGCACTCAATCCCCAGCGCAGCAAACTCACGCCCATCCGGCCACGCTTGCGCAACCACGGTCGATGCCGCGGCGATTCCGGGCCAGGCAATCCCCATCGCAGCACATTCAAGAATGGGCGCGCCCATGTCGACCTCGACATCATGGACGAGTCCATCGCTCCCGACCAGCCAGCGCATTTCGAGCACGCCACGCCCCGTCTCGACCCGCAGTGGATTCGCGCTGGAGAGTCCACGATCGATCACAAACTTTGTCACGCAGCGAATGCCGTTGCCACACATCTGGGCCTCGCTGCCATCGGCGTTGAACATGCGCATGCGGACATCGGCCTGCTGCGGATCACTCGGCGCCCCGATCAGGATGAGCCCATCCGCGCCGATGCCGGTGTGACGATCACTCATGGTGCGCGCGAGCGCGGCAGGATCATCGACAGTTTCCTCGGCAGTATTGACATAGATGTAGTCATTGCCAATGCCATGCATCTTGGTGAAATGCATCAGGTCATTGCTCCGGTCGCTTGACTGTGCCCAGATCAATCACCACTTGTCCATGTCGGTAATAGTCCGCGTTCAAAGTGTTGTGGTCGACAAAGGTAAAGACCAAGGCATTCACACCTGTGGCATCGGCATAGTTGAAGTCGCCAAAGTGCGGTCCCGCATAGCGTTCGTTGTCATAGGCCTGCGCATGATTGTGGAAGTGAAAGAGCGCGTCGTAGCCAGCGTCGAACATCTGCTGCGAGGCTTCAAAGCGGACATCGCTCCCCCGCGACTGCGGTGAAAACTCCACCAACTCGTATCGTCCCTGGGAGTCCATACGCAAAAGGCCGCCGTACTCAGTCAGTCGATCGGACTGATCGCGGTCGGCGATATCAAAGAGGTGGGCGCGGATCGCCGGCTCGTCGAGAGCCGCGCGGGCAATCAGAATGGCAGCGCAATCACCCCAGCGCAATTCGCTGGCGTGGGCCCGCGGCGTCTCGGCCTTTTGCGTTCCATATCCCTCGAATGATGCCGTATAGCGCCTGGTCCCCTCGGAGCGCAGTCGCGCGCTGACCTCTTCGAAGAGCTCGTCGCGGCTGCGGGTGAGCAACTGCGGCTGATACTTGGCTGCGGCAACGATGACCGCCAAATCGCGCGGATCGAGAGACGCGCGGACGTCGGCAGGAAGTTGCGCCGCTCCCGCCCGGGCGGCATCCCAGAAGGCGCGATGCTCTGGCGTCCGCAGCGCGCGCACCCAGAGAATTTCTTCGCGATTCCGCGGAACTATTCCCAGGTCGCTCGCACTGCGGCGCATATCCAGAATGAACGAATCGGTGGTCGCCACGTTCTCGTCGGCAAGAAGCGCCAGAATTCGATCGCGCTCACCCGTGGTCAGAAGTAGTTCCCAGCAGCGACTGCGCAGATTCGCTTCCTTGATCGGATCACTCTTCAGCAGCAACTCATAGAGCACGGACGGCACGCGCTCTTTCCCCCAGAGTGCCACCAGGGCGAGATACTCGGGGCGCTGCCAAAGGTCGGGACCGTAGGCAACCAATTGCACAGCCCAGGCACGCACCAGCGTTGGGGTCATGTCCTTCCATCCAAGTTTGCCGATCCGCTCACACACTTCGCGGCGCCACTCATACATCAGCATCCGTGGCAAGTTCAATTCGAGTGACTCACGCAGACCCTTTGGGTCATTCTTGATCAGTCGATCCCACGCCTCGTGCCGCAGCTCGAGCGAAAAACTTGGCTGCACCAGCATTCTGCGCAGAGCCTTCAGGTACTTGGGTGCGGTCGGATCTGCATCGAGGATCCGCATCGCGGCAATCTGTCGCGCTGGCGTGAGATCCGTTCGACTCAATGATTGCAGTGGATCGCCCGCAGGCGTCGCCGCGCAACCCCCCACCATGATCATCGCTGCGAGCATCAATCGGCGGAGAGTCGCGGTGAAGCTCATCGGCTGAGTGTAAGAAAACTTGCTTAGACTCATCATTGTGCCAGCCCATCCCGTTGAGTCGAGCAAGCCGTCAGACGAACTCCTCAAGCGCGTTCGAGCTGTTGTCGATCTCATTCGTCCAGGCATCCAGGCGGATGGCGGTGATGTCGAAGTCGTCCGGGTGCACCAAGGCATCGTCGAAGTTCGCTTTCACGGAGCCTGTATTGGCTGCCCATCGTCCAATATGACGCTGCAGTCGGGTATCGCCCGTCAATTGCGGGAACGAGTTCCTGAAATCACTGAAGTTCGCGCACTCAACTGACCCGCCCGTGGGATGGTGCCGGGCGATGGTGCCGGGCGAGCTTCCCAGAAAACCGTTCAACCGATACTCAGACCCCGCCCTCAGCGGGCCGGATCTGCCCGATGACATTCTTGGTCGGGTCGGCCGCGCCAGCGAGAATCTGCTCTGCCACCTCCTTGCGGTGGACGGCGATTTCCCGTGGGAACTCGAATGCAAGCCGCACGCGATCACCCTTGATCGAGGCGATACGGACAATCCCAATTGGGGAAGCGGGATTTCCGATTACGACTTCTTCGCCTTCGCGTCTCGTGATGACCAGCATGACTGCGGACCTCCTGCCCTTTGCTGCGGTGGGGCATCGCCCACCGACTTGCTCAGTTCGCCTCGGACGCACCATGCGTCCTCCCTGCGAATGCTCGGATGACTCTCATCGACCGAGCGACTGACCTACTTGAAGGGTATCGCTCGATCGGACGCATCCATTCATCCAATTCACTATTTGGAAAAAAACCCTGTTATGGGATGCGGACTGCGGCGATCGCAAACACCCCAATGGAACGAAAAACCCCCGCGTCGGGCCAGTGACGCGGGGGCAAGTCGATAATAATCAGGCGGAAAGACTTCCACCCGACCCGTCGTGCGCTTGACCATCCTTGGCGCGTTCGCACGACCCACGCGGATCATCCTTGACCCGTTTTTCTGCTCACAAGGGGCGTCCATGCGCCTTGCGAGAGTTGTCTGTCGCTACTCCGTCCGTGGCGTAGCGCGGTCTCTTGGGCTCAGGCGATCCATCACCTTGCCCCACCCGACCTTGATTTCATAACTTGGTTCGCTTGGCGAAAGAGTTCTCCAGCAGTGGAGTCCCTTTCCTTCTGCTGACTCTTCCACGACGCTGACGAAACTAACTCCAAGTGGTCTCGAACTCCCAGGATCACCACGGAGCCGACCAAGCCGAAGCGCGTGAGCAGGCGATCTGGAATTCGCACACGACCCGCTGAATCGAGCGGACAGCGTGCTGCTTGACTGAAGAAAGATCGTTCGAATCGCCGAAGAACTTCGTCGCCGATCAACGATCCGCCGTGATCCATGGCGAGTTTCTCGAAGGTTTGATTCGGCCAGAGTGTCAGCACATCGTCTGCTCCTGGCACGGCGATGAAAGAGTCCCCGTTGACCGCAGGATTCAGCACTTCGCGCAACTCGCTTGGTATCGCGAGCCGTTGCTTCGAGTCGAGACTGTGTTCGTATTCGCCGAGGAAGAGCATTGGTGTGGACCATTGGAGTCGTGGCGAACTATACCCACTCTGCCCCACAATGCAACACTTCTTACTAATATTCAAGCAAATGGCGAGTTCTCACCACACCGTTCACAGTCCGAGAACTCGCTAGATCGATCTTTAGTCCAATAGTTTTGAGCGTAACTCGTTCTGAAGACGATATTTGTGGACATTCTGAAATCACGGCCTATATTTTCGTCGAGGCGATTTTTTTGGATGTGTTTTCCTCATGCAGACTGACAGACCCGCAGCGAATCGAGAGACCGTCGAGCATGTGCTCAATCTCGTCCCCGCATCATCTTTCCTTCTGACCTCGGCCCACGGCGAACTTCGCAGTGGTGTCATTGTGAAATGCGTGCAACAAGTTGCGATGCATCCACCCATGCTGCTCGTGGCGATGGAGAAGGGTCAGCCGCTCTCGCCCATCATCCGCGACAGTCGAAACTTTTCCATCTGCGTGCTTGCCAAGGATGATCGCATCACCCGCAAGATTTTCGCGGTCGCGCCTGACCAAGGTGTCGATGCATTTCTCACGATTCCCCATCTTGTTGCGCCGGGCGGATCGCCGGTACCACTGCGCGCACTCGGTTACATCGCCTGCGAACTCATTCGTCATCTGGACATCGATGCTGATTATGAGGTCTACATCGGGATGGTGCATGATGCAGAACTGGTCGCGCAACCGAAGATCAAGGCTCCGCGGCCTGGCCTTGCACGGGCGCACTTGAACGGCCGCGCGCGCAGTGCGAAGAATGATGCAGCGAGCAACAAGTCGCGTCCATCCGGGCGACCGCGCGATCCCTCGAAGCTGCGCCGATCTTCCTAGCATCACCGCGTGGTGAATGACTCCAATCTCACTGGCTTGAACTACCGCGCCGAAGCGCTGCGCATGGGACCGCCCTGCATTCCAATCATCGACGCCCATGCCCATGTCGGCGGGTTGCGGGCTGCCGAGGTCCTGCTCGAGGCAATGGATCTCTATGGGATCGCCGAGATTTGGAGCATGACCTCACTGATCGAGCAGGTCAAACCGCTGCGGGAAATCATGGGCGATCGCATTCGATTCATCGCGGTTCCCAATTGGCGCGACTCCGATCGGCAGAGCGCACATGGTGCTGGATACGCCAAGAGAATTCGAGAGTTTCACGCAGAGGGCGCCGGCATCGCAAAGTTCTGGGCCGCCCCGCGCGGGGTTGACATCGGTCACGAAGTTGGCGACGCGAGTCTGATGCGGCTCGACAACCCAACCCGCATCGAAGCGATTCAGACAGCGTGCGATCTCGGGATGACCTGTATGGTTCATGTCGCGGATCCCGACACATGGTTTGCCACGAGGTATGCCGATGCGGCGCGGTATGGAACCAAGCGATCGCAGTACGAACCCTTCGAGGTCCTGCTCGATCGATTTCCAACCCGCTGGATCGCTGCGCATATGGGCGGTTGGCCCGAAGACTTGGAATTCCTCAGCGGGCTCTTGACGCGCCACGCCAATCTCACGCTCGACACCAGCGCAACGAAGTGGATGGTGCGCGAAATTTCGCGCCACGATCCAGCAGCGGTGCGCGAATTCTTCACGCGCTGGCGCGGACGCATCATGTTTGGATCGGACATCGTCACCAGCGACGAGCATCTCAACGATTCATCGACTGCGTACGAGATGGATGCAAAGGCGCACTCGGTCGAGAGCGCATTCGATCTTTATGCGAGTCGATACTGGGCGCTGCGCACACTCTGGGAAAGTGATTGGATCGGCCCGAGTCCGATTTCCGACCCCGACCTGGCGATGGTCGATCCCACGCGATTCACTCCCAGAGATTCTCCAGAGCTGCGCGGAGTTGCGCTTCCCCCGGCGATTCTGCGTGATTTTTATTCAAACACGGCCACGGCGCTCGCCAAAGAAAACACGGCGCGTCTGGCTCGAAATCGCCGCGAATCCTAGATATCTGGCGATCTTGGGCTATCTTGGGCGTATGTATGCCGCACGGTGGCTTGTGATCGGAGGTGTCGGAGCTGGGATCGTTGTTGCCATCACCACCCTGCCCGTCCCCTCGGCCGCCGCGCCGCCCGAGCCGATCCGATACGGCCGTGATGTTCGACCAATTCTCGCCGATCGCTGCTTCATCTGTCACGGGCCAGATCTCGCGCAGCGCAAGGGCGAGTTGCGCCTCGACTCTTTCGATGAAGCAACCAAGGGTCGAAAGAGCGGGGCTGCGATCGTGGCAGGCGACGCACGCAAGAGTCTGGTTTGGCAGAAAGTAACGGCGACCGATCCCGGTGAGCGGATGCCGCCGCCCGATAGCAGCAAGCACGCGCTTGATGCATCGCAGTGTGAGATCATCAAGCGGTGGATCGATGAGGGCGCAGGGTACGAACCGCACTGGGCTTTCACGCCACCACTGCGACCTGCGGCGCCGCAGCTCAAGGACCGCTCCTGGGGGGCGAATGACATTGACCAGTTCATCCTGGCGAATCTCGAGAAGTCGGGATTCGCGCCGAGTCCAGCAGCCGATCGGGCCACGCTCTGTCGGCGCATTTTCTTGGATCTCACTGGGTTGCCACCGACGGAAACAGAACTCGATGCGTTTGCTGCAGACCCCAGCGACGATGCCCGGGCGAAGCTCATCGATCGACTGCTCACCCAAGAGCCCTATCGATCGCGGTATGCAGAGAGAATGTCGGTGCCCTGGCTCGATGTCGCGCGATTCGCAGACACATCTGGCATTCATATGGATGCCGGAAGATCGATCTGGCTCTACCGCGATTGGGTGCTCGATGCATTTCGCAGCAACAAGCCGTACGACCAGTTTGTGATTGAGCAACTTGCAGGCGATCTCATTCCCGGCGCGACCACCGACCAGATTGTTGCCAGCGGATTCAATCGAAACCATGTCACCAGCGATGAGGGTGGCGCGATCAACGAGGAATATCTTCTGGAGTACGCGGTTGACCGGGTGGCAACCACCAGCAGCGCCTTCTTGGGATTGAGCATGCAGTGCGCCCGCTGCCACGATCACAAATTTGATCCGATCTCGACCGAAGACTTCTACAGCGTGCTGGCATTCTTCAACTCGGTCGAGGAACCAGGGGTTTACACACAGGTCCCGGATGCCGAGCGTTCGCTCGAACCTTTCGTTGAGACTCCGACCGAGCCCCAGCGCGAGCAACTCACCCAGCTCGATCAATCGATCGCCACGATTCTCGCCGCGCGCGATTTGCCGGCGGCGGACGAGGAGCAGGCATTCGCCGCCTACTCAGCCGCGCTTGTTTCACAGGGGGACCTGACTTGGGTCGCTGCAACAACCATCGCGGCCGAATCGACTAACGGCGCAACGCTGACGATTCAACCAGATGGCTCGGTGCTCGCTAGCGGCCTCAACCCAGCCGACGATCAACACATCCTCACACTCACGACGCCGGCCAGCGATCTGCGCTTGATTGCGCTCGAGGCGATGACTGATCCATCACTCGCCGCGGGCCGTGTCGGACGAGCCCAAAACGGAAACGCGGTGCTCGACTCGATTTCGGTCGAGGCGATTTCGGTTGTCGATCCAACGCAAACGCAGCGCATCGCGCTCGCCTGGGCCTGGGCCGATGCCGAACAAGCCAACGATGATTTCCGGGCGATCAACGCCCTGGTCCCTGACGAGGGACGGCGGTGGGCGGTTGGTTCGCACACGAAAGAGGGAACCCGCCTGGCTGTCTTCGCAGCCATCGAACCCTTTGGATTTGTCGGTGGCACGACATTGCGGGTGACCCTGAACAGTTCTTCGCCCTATGGGCAGCATGTCTTTGGTCGAGTTCGACTCTCGCTTGCTCAAGTGAGCGATGCGCTGATGGCGAAACTTCCCGAGGCCACGAGTGCCTGGTACATAGCCGGTCCGTGGATGACGCAAGTCGGGGTCAACGCCTATGACATCGCCCGTGGTCCCGAGGGAGCGCGGCGATTCTCGCGCGGCGAGACATGGGGAGAGTTTGGTTGGCGATACGCACCAGCCGTGATCGACTCAACACTCGTCAGTCTCGCCCAAGGAGAGGGAACCGAATACCTCGCTCGGCAAATCTTCGCGCCATCTGCGCGCGAACTCGAACTCTCACTGGGAAGCGATGATGGAATCCAAGTCTTTCTGAATGGCGCACGGGTTCACGAGGCCCGCGTCGATCGGGCGGTCAAGCCAGATCAAGAAGTCGTCAACCTTGCCTTGAATGCGGGCGAAAACCTGCTGGTCTGCAAGGTGGTCAACACCGGTGGAATCGGCGGCTTCTATCACCGCGCGCGCGCCGAGGCGGGAGCGATGACCCGGGAGATGGTGCCGCTCGTTCTGCCGACCCCATACACCCGTGACGAGTCGCGCACCGAGGCCCGCACCGCCTGGCGGACGAGCGCGTCACCGCGATTCCGCGAACTTTCGGAATCCCTTGCCAAGGCACAGCAAGAGCGCGCGCTGGTGACCAAGCAGATTCCGCACACCATGGTGATGAAGGACCGCATGGTGCCGACCGAAACATTTGTTCTCAAGCGCGGCGTCTATGACCAACCCGATCACAGTCGACCCGTTGCGCGTGCGATTCCATCTGCGCTTGGATCTCTCAAGCAAGACCAACCCGCCAATCGACTCGGTCTGGCGCAGTGGATCACCTCGAATGAAAATCCGCTGATGGCCCGTGTGGTCGTGAACCGACTCTGGGAACAGTTTTTTGGAAGAGGGATTGTGCGCACCGAAAATGACTTCGGTCTGCAGGGTGAATGGCCGACGAATCCAGAGTTGCTGGACTGGCTCGCAGTCGAGTTTTCCTCGAGCGGATGGGATCTGCAGCACATCATTCGCCTCATCATGGCCAGCGACACATACGCCCAGTCATCGCGCCATCGAATCGATATTGCCGCGGTCGACCCAGACAATCGGTTGCTCTCCTGGTATCCCAGGCAGCGGCTGGCAGCCGAGCAGATTCGAGATCAAGGTCTCTTCGTCGCCGGGATCCTCAAGGAGAAGTTCGGTGGTCCCAGTGTGAAGCCCTATCAACCCGAGGGACTCTGGCAGGAAGTTGCGATGCCGCAGTCCAACACGCGGGTGTACGAGCGGGGAATGAACGACGATCTGTGGCGGCGGAGTCTCTACACCTATTGGAAACGCGCCTCGCCGCCACCGGCGATGCTCACACTCGATGCTCCGACTCGTGAGTATTGCGCGACGCGCCGGCTCACGACCAACACGCCGCTGCAGGCACTCGTGTTGTGGAACGACGAACAGTTTGTTGAAGCTGCGCGACATGCGGCAGAGCGTGTGCTTCGCGATGCCCCCGACGACTCCCAGCGACTTGCTCTCCTCTATCTGCGCTGCACCGGAGAGCGACCCACGGCAGAGCGGCTGACCGCACTCGCGGCAACGCTCGCGGCCAACCGCGCGCGATACGTCACCGATATCGAGGATGCCAACCAACTGCTCGCGGTGGGCGAGTCGCCCTCGCCATCTGCCGAAGAATCGCCTGAGATTGCGGCGTGGACCCTCGTAGCCAATGCCATCCTGTGCAGCGATGCATCGCTGGTGAAGGACTGACCGATGAGCAGCGTGCGCCAGCCAATCTCGGATCGTCCCGCAGATGCGCTCGAGGAATACCTCGTCAATCTCACCCGTCGGCGATTCTTTGGCTCACTCGCAGGAACATTCGGTGCGGGGATGGGATCGCTGGCACTGGCGCAGTTGATCGGTTCGCGTGTGGCAGGAGCGACGCCACCCACGCCGACTCCAGCGCAGATTCTGCAGAATCTTCCGCACTACGCGCCCAAGGCCAAGCGGGTGATCTACATGCACATGGAGGGCGCGCCGAGCCAACTGGATCTCTTCGATCACAAACCAGCGCTTATAGATCTTTACAACAAGGATCTGCCCGATTCGATTCGCAATGGACAGCGGATCACAGGAATGACCAGCGGACAAGCCCGCTTTCCTGTTGCACCATCCATCTTTCGCTTCGACAAGCATGAGAACAACGAAGATGGATTGATGGTTTCCGAATTGCTCCCGCACACGGGCAGCATCGCCAAAGAAATCTGCGTGATCCGATCGATGCACACCCAGGCGATCAATCACGAGCCGGGGATCACTTTCTTCCAAACGGGTACTGAGCAGCCTGGTCGACCATCGTTTGGCTCGTGGATGAGTTACGGACTCGGCAGCGCGAATGCGAATTTGCCTTCGTTTGTGGTGCTGATCACCCAGGGAATCGGAAACATGCAAGCGCTCTCGGCGCGCTTCTGGGGCAGTGGATTCTTGCCCAGCGAGCATCAGGGATGCCGCCTACGCGCCGGAAAGGACTCCGTGTTGTTCTTGCGCGATCCCGATGGAGTTTCGCGCGACGACCGACGGCGCATGCTCGACCTGGTGGGTCGGCTCAACGAGGAAGAGTTTCAGACGAGCCTTGATCCAGAAATCCGCGCGCGCATCTCGCAGTTCGAGATGGCATACCGAATGCAAATGTCCGTGCCAGAGTTCACGGATCTCTCAACCGAAACGCCAGAGACGCTGGCGATGTATGGGCCGAATGTCCAGACACCTGGAAGCTTTGCCGCGAATTGTCTACTCGCCCGGCGACTCGCCGAACGCGGCGTTCGATTCATCCAACTCTATATGCGCGGATGGGATCAACACGGCAACCTGCCTTCCGAGTTGCGAGCCCAGTGCAATGCCGTCGATCAACCACAAGCAGCGCTCGTCAAAGATCTCAAGCGGCTCGGGCTGCTCGATGAAACGCTGGTCTTGTGGGCCGGAGAGTTCGGGCGAACGGTCTATAGCCAGGGCACGCTCTCGCGAGAAAACTATGGGCGCGATCATCATCCCCGCTGCTTTTCGATCTGGCTTGCTGGCGGCGGCGTGAAACCAGGCATCTCATACGGAAAAACTGATGATTATTCATACAACATCGTTGAGAACCCGGTGGAGGTTCACGATCTGCACGCCACGATGATGCATCTCCTGGGGATCGACCATCACAAACTCACCTACCGCGCTCAAGGTCGCGACTTTCGATTGACCGATGTCAAGGGCGAGGTCGTCAAGCAGATACTGGCGTAGCGGCGACCAAGCCTGTTGGCGCCGGGAAGAGGATTTCCCCGCGCGATGCACTCGCTGCACTGCGGATGGCCCCCTCGGAAAGTTCTTCGCAGAGTCCTGGCTGCTCGATCAGCGCGAGGAGTGCTCGCACAGCCCCTGACGAGTCGCCCAAGTCGAATGACACCGACCCCTCGCCATCGTCCGCGCAGGATTCGTGAATCAGTGGCAAGCCGGATGCGAGCGACCACCAGGCGCACCACCCCCACCACGATCGATTGCTTTGCGGATCAGCGGGGGCGAGCAGGAGCATCGCGTCGGCAGCACGCCAGAGCGCGCTTGGAATTTCCACGGCATCGATCAAGATGAGTCGGTCTGACATTCCAACGCGCTCTGCGAAGGTCCGCGTTTCGCGAGCCCACCGCGCGCGCGTCGACGCGACCAGCACGGCATCACCTCCAGCAAGAACGACTTGACTGATGATGGTGAACGCCCGGCGGGTATCGATGCGCAGGGCATCGTCTCCACCCGCGAGAATCACGCTGGATTGCGCCCTGATTCCGAGCTGCTCTCGCAGATGCTTGCGCGATACCTCCCCAGCCGACGATCCTGCGCCGCGCGCGAATTCCACGGCGCTGCGCGCGCAGTGAATCCGGGCGTCCACCGGCGAATCGGTGTGCACGATCCGATCGACATCATTGAGTGATGCCGCCGCGAGTTCCCCTGCGGCGGATCCATAGGACACCACCCGCGCGGGGCAGGTTCCACGGCGCATGATCCAGGCGCGCAGACGGCGGGTGAGCAGTCGCTCGATGCCCAGTGGCGCGGTCAGCACGCCCGAGATTCCCAAAGTTGTCGCGCGCGCGCAGACGCGAATGCGCGAGGGTCCGATGACCAGCCGAAGATCGTCTAGCGCATCACCTGTCATCGCCAGCGCGCTCCAGCCAATTCCTTGGGTCGACTGCACCAGATGGAGCGTCGATGCACGCGGCAGTTGCCTCAGCGCGCGGCGACCGTTCACTTTTTCACACCGAGGCGACCACCGAGTTCGCGGCGCGGATGGGCGTAGAACAACTTGCCGATGTCCTCACCCAATCGCGCGGCGAGTTTGTCTTCGATTTCTCTGCGCCCAGCGCTCGTCGTGATCAACGAGGGTTCGATGTCCTGCAGGAAACTCTGAACCGCTTCCGATCCGGTCGGCGGCCAGAGCCGGGCACCTGTGGTGATGTCGAAGACCTTGACCAAGGCAACAGCTTCTGGCCCCCCCTCTTCCCGTCCACCCGACAAGTTGAATTCGTCGAGCTCGACAAAGATCACCTGCTCAGCACCAAGAGACTCGCCAATGCGCTGAATCGAGACGGGCGAAGAGGCAGAATCCAGCCGTCGAAGCGTGGCAACAGAGTCGCGGGTCGAGATGACTTCTGGAACGACGCTGTTTTCGAGCAAACCCGTCGCGGTTGATTCGCCGATCTCGACTCGCAGGGCGACGCGGGCCATTCGATTGAGACGATCGTCCACGACGACCGCCGTGCGCTTCGAAGGCAGTTCATATGCCGCGGGCGCCTTGGGTGGTCCCTCGATGAGGTAACTCGCCGGAATGAGGTAGTTGCAACCGTGCGCTGCGATTATGACACTGCCGATCAGAAGTGCCGCGAGCCCGCGAACTCCGCGCGCCTGAGATGTTTGGTGCATGCGCTTCACTTGCGGCGAATTCCTCGGTCTGGATACTTGTCTTCGATGTGGTCGTAGAAGAGGAAGGTCAGATCATCCACGAATGTCTTCTGCAATCCGATCTCGATCTCGTGTGGCCCTGCTTGCGCCTTTCCGATCCCCTCCATGTCGGGGAACTTCGAGATGATCTGAAACTCTTCGGCGTATGAATCTGGATCGATCCCGTCGCGCTCGACGATGCCGATGTTGGCACCCACCACACCATCCCACATGAAGCTGTTTCCCTCTGGATTCAGCCGATATTCGTAAATGTCGATCACGATCACTCGATCGACATCCAATTCCTTGGTGAGATCCGCCAGCGGGCTCGTGGGCCAACCCGGGGTTTGGTGCATCCACGCCACTGAATAGCGGGGATCCATCAACCTGATTCCGTCTACATGCTTGGACAGAAAGTTGGCCACATTCCCAACGACATTGGTGAGCGCGGTCGGGTACTCGTATGCAGTGCGCATGTCGGTGTGGGCGAGCACAGCGACGGACTTGTTTTCAAGACCGCGATACTTCGCCAGCACTTCGATCTGCTTACCCTTCTCGATGTTCGATCCAATCGCAGCTGCGATACCTGCCGCGATGCAACCACTCAGCGGCAGCAGTGCGGCGATCGACAGCGCGCAACTGATGCGCGCCAACCGCAGGGATTTCTGGGGCAATCGAGCGTTCATCCGGTGAGTACTCCACGCACCAAGAGAATCTTGTAGCCCCAGGCGAGCAAGGCAGCGCCGCCAAGAAACAACCACCATTTCGGGCCGAAACTGCTCGCGATTGCCCCGACCATCCGCGAGCCTGTCGCTGCTGCATAGACCCCCGCCACGGCGAACGCTGCGACGCCAACGGCCAGTAGGAATCCAAGCGGCTGGGCTCGAAGCGAGTCGATGATTCGACCATCCGCTGCGAGGGCGAAGGAGGTCGTCATGCCACAACTTGGACAGGGCAATCCCAACATAGTCGGCCAGGTGCAGGATGGAATCCCCAGTTGGGTATGTGTTCCCATCCGAGATGGGTCGGGATCGAGCCACGCTGCCACCGCCAGAAGCGCCACCGCGCCAACTGCACAGCCGCCGATCACAAGTCGGTCGCTCAACTGCAATCGCACTGGCGCGGCAACTGCGGCGGGAATGAGAGTCGTGGGTGCAGGCATGGATCGGCTCAGAAGGAGGCGGATCGTAGTCGATCAGACTTGCGAACGACTAGCCTCACCCGATGCCATTTCAGTGGATCGATGGACATCTCGACCTCGCCTATATCTCTATGGAACGGGGTGATATCCGCACCGAATCGGCTGATCCAAGCGTTCGATGTGTCAGCCTTGGGGCACTTGCGCGCGGCCATGTTGGCGTGATCGCGGCGACCATCTTTGTCGAGTGCGGACCCGACGCCACCAAGCACCCCTGGGGATACCGCGACGAAAATGATTGGCAGGGAGCCAACCGCGCCGCTGAATTGCAGATGGATTACTACGAGTCGCTCGAACATGCCGGGTTGGTGCGGATCGTTCGCAACCACGCAGAACTGGTCGACGACTCTCTCCCGCGACTCCTCATACTGATGGAGGGAGCAGATCCCATTCGCGATGCAGGCGATGTCGCGCGCTGGCACGCCCGTGGTGTGCGCATGGTCGGGCTCACCTGGGCTCTGGGATCGCGCTTCGCCGGTGGCAATCACGGCGGTGGCGGACTCACAGCAGCGGGTCGCGAAGTTGTCGCGGCGCTCGACGCACACTCCATTCTGCACGATGCAAGTCACCTCAGTGATGCTGCCTTCGATGACTTGCTCGCGGCGACAACTCGAACGATCGTCGCCTCTCATTCCAATGCGCGCGCGCTGATGGGCTCAGGCGAACGACATATCCGCGACGATCAGATTCGAGAGATCGCCAAGCGCGGCGGCGTGGTTGGGCTCAATCTCTATGGAAAGTTCCTGGCGGTTGATCGGCCGGCAACTATTGATGACGCGATCGATCACCTGCAGCACATCGCGAGCGTCGCGAACTCTGACACGCTCAACGCACTCGGATCTGACCTCGACGGCGGTTTTCTTCCTGACAAACTTCCGGTGCCACTGCACGGGCCGGAGCAATACTCCCTGCTCACCGATGCGCTCGCCCGCCGTGGCTGGAGCAGCGATTCCTGCTTGAAATTTGCCAGCGGAAATTGGCTGCGCGTCTTCGCCGAGGCGCTGCCGAACCGCTGACAATGACTGGCGATCCGCTGATTCCTAGCGAATCCCAGCACTCGCCGCATCATTCAGATCGATTCGCTGGCGCACGAGGGACGAACCGACCGTCACATCAACCCTGGCATGCAAGAGCAATCCGGTGCGATGCAGGAGCGCTGCCTCGCGGGCATCGTCCAAGAGCAGATGTTCGACGATGCGCGGCGGATTCGCTTGCAGCCGCGGACAGGCTGCGATCAGGAGCGCCCAATTCGCACGCGCCCACGACGCAGTCACGCGCAATTCGTTGTGCACACTTCCACACTGAACCAGGTGCAGGGCACCCGAGTCGTCAAGCCCGAGTGCAACAGAGAGCGCATCGGGACAGCCAAATGGAAGCGCCGTGAGTTCTGAAAAGTACTCGCCGATGGTGCCAGTGCGGACCGTCGAAGCCGCCGCTGGAGCAGCCGTCGCTCGCACAACTTCTGGCTGCGCTAGCTCGCTCACCGCGCGCGCAATCACTGGCGCAGCCACCCGCGGTGCCGCCTGCTCTGCTTCGAAGCGGCGCGGGCTCCCACTCATCGCCATCGAAATCATCTCGGTCGCCTCGGCCAGTTCTGCCGCTCCCAACAGAGCGAGCGGCACCGGACCCGTTGACTCCACCCGATCGACGCGCGGTGCGTGCGCTGTCATCGACAAGGCAACTGCGAGTTTTCGCTCAGCCGCCCAGACGATCAATCCGTTCGTTGCGCTCTGCGCAGCGTCCTCGGTGCTTCCCACGAAGACGAGTCCGATCGCTGGCGCCGCGCCGCCGCCCTTCGAAGCGGCCTGCACGATCGCCTCAATCAATCTCTGTGCTGCGGCGATCGCGGTCTCATCGGTCCCGCTCATCACGGTGAGCGGGCATCCACTGCCAACGAGTTCGGGCGCAGTGCGCCGGGAGTCGACACAGACGATCCACCCGCGGGCAAACGCACTGGCGCGCTCGAGCCAGGCCCCACCATCGGCGGGCATCGCCCGACCCTGGGCTCTGAATATCTCGCCGCGACTGGCGGCTCCGTCGAGGCGAACCAGTGCAATGGGCCCAGCAGTTCGTGCCAGTTGGTCGGCGTACTGCGCGATCCAGATCCCGGCCAGCGTTGGGACATTGCCAACCACCAGGAGCATCGGCATCGGCTGGGCGCGCGGCACACTCCTCGCCCGTTGGGATCCACCGAGGAAAGCCGTGGTCAGTCCGTCATAGTCATCGGCTGCACGGCTCATGATTTCGATCCTAGCGCGCCGCTCGCAGCCGCTCTGCCAATTCCGAGAGGCGATTGTCTGCCGCGGGCGCCGTCGGCGGCTTGGCGAATGGAGGCCTCATCGTTTCGACTTCGACAATCGGCGGATCAACGGGACGGGCATTGGTGCGCGGCGCAGCCAACTTCGAAAGAAGCGATGCATCTGGGTTGGTGCGGTCAGCACCCGCCGAGACTCCATCACTTCGCTGTGCGGCAACTGGATTGGCGATCAGCCACTCACAGAGCCACTCAAAGTCGCGGCAGGCATCAGACGCTGGGGCATACTCGGTCACGGGCTGACCGAATCCAGCCGCCTCGCGCAGCACATCGTGTTCGCGAATCATGGCCGGGACCACACTGGTGCCAAAGCTTCGGTCGATCGCCACCAGGATGTCCTGCGAGATTGGCGAGTCCTTGCGGACGAGTGTTGGCAGCACCCGGATGGTGATCTGCCGCTGCAATCGTTCGGCGACAGCGCGGATGGTCGATACCTGCCGTTCAGCAGCGCGCAGTGCGAAATAGCCTGTTTCGATCGGAATCAGCGCCTCATCACAGGCATGCAGGGCATTGAAGACGAGGAGCCCGATATGTGGAGGACAGTCGATGATGCACCATTCGAACCGCGGCGCGACGCGGTCGAGGAGTCCGCTGAGGCGCCGTTCGCGATCGTGGGCCTCGGCGAGCGGACTTCCGGGTGCCTCCAATCCAGCGAGCCGAATCGTGCAGGGGGCAAGGACGAGATTCGGGGCCGGCTCCCAGAAGAGACCATCGTCGAGGAGCGCCGTGCCGCTCCCTTGCTGCATCGCATCTTCTATTCCGCGCTCGATTCGACCTTGGGCGATCCCTAGAGCGAGAGAGCAGTGACCCTGCGGATCAAGGTCGACCAGCAGGGTTCGCTGCTTCCGGGCTGCAAGGACGGCGGCGAGGTTGACCGCGGTTGTGGTCTTGCCACTTCCACCCTTTTGGTTCACAACAGCTATGACGCGCATATCGGTCATAGATCGACCGACTGCGCCGATTTCCTTGAAGTCTGCGCAATGGGTCCCCGCGAGGCGAGACGAGCGGCAGGCTGAAAACTCTGCAGCGCACACGGTCTGAATTGTGAGTGCCGCGGGAGAGTGTCGCGGGAGAAATTGTCGCGGGGTTCAGACACGCTGGGCCGGTGGGGTTACGGGCAAAACCAGCGGTTCCGGCAGCAGATTCTGCCCGTAGCCGGGGGGTACCGCACGAGAAGTATTCTTGCACAAGACTGAGCCGACGCATCACGCATCGCGCCCAGTTTCCCTCACTGCGGTAGAAAACGACTGTTGAATCGCACTATCTCACCGCAGCGAGGGGATTCGTGTCGCAACAGCGCACTTGCTCTCGCGTAGCACTCACACTCCCGATCACGCTTGCCCGTGCGGTTACCCCCCGCCGCTTGCACCGATCGCCTTGAAGCCGATCCGCAAGAGTTCCCAGTCTGCACCACGCACAATCTCGGCAGATCCCCCGCCCCTGGGAAGCACCAGCGTCAGCGCCCTGCCGACTCTCTTCTTGTCAAAGCCGGCGGCAATTTCGAGCTTTTCGATTGGGATGGCCCGCGGCAGCATGACCGCGAATCCAAGCGCCGCGACGCGTACGCGCACAGCATCTGCCTGCGCCTGTGTCATTCGATTCGATGCC
>SIAB01000013.1 GCA_009692015.1 Phycisphaerales bacterium | reverse complement strand
CTTGCGTTTCTCGCATCGACCCAGAACGAAGATGGATCGTTCGGCCGCGGTCGATATGGTCGACATGTCGGTATCGCAGCGTTGAGCGGTCTCGCTTTCATGGCCGACGGAAACATTCCGGGTCGTGGGCGATATGGCGAGCAGGTCAGCAAGGCACTTGAATATGTGTTGGCAAACAAATCAGAGAGCGGATTGCTGGCGGCCGAGAGCACAACCGGTCCCATGTATGGTCACGGATTCGCCACACTTTTCCTCGGCGAGGTGTATGGGATGAACCCAAACGACTCGCGCGTGCGCGATGTTCTGGTGCGGGCGATCGATCTGATTGTGAATAGCCAGAACGACGAGGGCGGATGGCGATACAACCCAGTTCCATACGACGCAGATGTTTCTGTGACCATCTGCGAAGTGATGGCGCTGCGAAGCGCCCGCAATGCTGGGATCAAGATTCCCAAGGAGACAATCGATCGGGCGGTGCGATATGTTCGGGACTGCCAGAATGCCGACGGAGGATTTCGGTATATGCGCCAACCGGGCACGAGTGCGCTGCCGCGCACGGCGGCCGGGGTGGCTAGTCTGTTTTATGCGGGCATTTATGAGGACGATTCAATCGAGCGCGGATTGGAATATCTGCGGCACAACAGCGGCACAACCGGTTTAGGTCCGCAGGCCCAAGCCCATTATTACTACGGCCAGTACTACGCGACCCAAGCGATGTATCTGGCTGGTGGCGAATGGTGGGAGCAGTGGTGGATGCGCATGCGAGAGGAGTTGATCCAGATTCAAACTGAAGAGGGTTCCTGGGTCGACCACCAAGCCGGCAATCCCTATGCCTCGGCGATGGCGTTGATTGTTCTCCAGATGCCAAACCGATACCTGCCAATTTTTCAGCGGTGATCTGATGAGGCTTGTCCCAATCATCACAGCGATCACACCACTCGCACTCTCGATCAGTGTGGGCGCGACGCCATCCGAATCAACTCCAATCGAGATCCTCACCAGCCGAGGGGTATGGGTTCGAGGCATGGCAGATGATCAGGGCATTCTTCGTGGCGCAGGGGGAGTTGATCTCACCGCGAGCGCGCTGGCGTGGATCCCCATCGTCAACGAATCGGTGGTGGCCCGGCCACCGTTTTCTGTTCTTCGAGTCAACGACGGTCAGGTCATTGTTGGATCATTTGGAGGGTTTCACGAAGGGGTCAGCGGATCGGTGATTCGTTGGAAGCATCCAGGTCTAGCTCTGGTCGACTTGCCGGTCGACAAGGCGGCGATCATCCAACTGCAGCCGATGGAGACCGCACCCCGCGCGGTCGACGCGGATGAAATCGTCATGCGCAATGGCGATCGAGTCAAGGGATTCGTTGAGTCGTTCGCGGATCCAATGACGATTGAGTCGCTTGGGGTCCGGCGCGATATTTCTGTGGATCGCATCGCCGGTATTGCGCTGGTTTCAACAGCGCCAGCTGGTGGAGCGGTGCGGGTGTGGTTGGCGGAAGGATCCGTGATCGACGGAACTTCGCTCTACGGCGGTCCAAGTGGATCGTTCGTGCTGAGCGGTTTGACGATCGCGCTTGGTCGACCAACAATCGCGCTGCTCGCCGACGAAGTTCTGTGTGTGGCGCAGTTTCCAAAGCGCATCATGCCACTCTCGAGTTTGAAGCCACGGGTGATACCGCCCACTCGCGAGGCGCTCCCCCGCGCCGAGTATCCCGCACCAAAGATTGTGCGCGATGACGCGCCACTCGGCGCATCCACAATTGAGATCCGGGGGCCGGAAGGGCTCGTCTACGAAATCCCCCAGGGCTTTTCCGTGCTGAATGCACAGGTCGAGATTCCAGCGGCATTGCGCGTCTGGGCAGATTGTGAGTTGATTGTGCGGCAGAATGGCCGCGAGCTCGCCCGCCACCCATTGTGTGCCGCCACGCCCCGCGCACATCTCATGGCGGTGATCCAAGAGGGTCCGCTCGAGATTGAGATCGAGGAGGCCGGTGGTGGTCCAATCAGCGACACGGTGATTCTGCGGCGGGCGATCCTCATCGCCGCTGATGGTCAGGGGTGATTGGGCGACCTCACCCAGAGCGAACGAGTTGGGCGGCGCGACTGATGCGGGCGGCGCGGGCACTTCCAGCCGCAACCCACAATCACGCCATTGATATACGTGACCATCCCACTGGCCAATGATGACAGCACCGTCGTTCTTCCAATAGACGGCACAAGCATGATCCCGCGCCGTGATGAGTCGCTGCGCACCACCGAGCACACCATCCCACTTGTCCTTGCGCAAGCGCGCGGATCCGGTTGACTGCAACACAATCTGGCTCGCGGCGTGTGTCGCGAGCGCGGCCGACTCGGCCCGAAAACTTCCGTGATGCGGGAGCTCGAAGATGGTTGATCCGCGCAGATGCTCGGATGTCGGCGCGCGCAACACCGCGCGGCACGCTTCTCTCGCCGCGTCACCAGACATGATGATCGCCAATGCACCATCACTGATGCGAACAATGAGACTGCCATCGTTCGAGTCGGCAAACGCCCGGTCGTGCGGTGGGTGAAGCACGCGCCAAGAGGTCGATCCAAACGAGAGCACATCACCCGCCGCGATCGTCTCGACTGTCGCGCCAGCCCGTTCGCTTGCGCGCAGAGCCTCGCGAGCAGATCCACCCCGTTCGCGCGCCCACGCAACGAACTGGGGCGTGACGAGAACGCGCGGCACAGAAAAGGCCCGAACAACTTCCGGAACCGCTCCATAGTGATCCAGGTTGGGATGCGAGACAAGCACAGCATCGAGCGAGGCGACGCCGAGTGCGCGCAGCGCGGGGACAACCGTCTGCGATCCAATAGCCGCGGCACCGAGACTGCCACAGTCCAAGAGAACAGCTGACGCACCCGATCGAATCAAGTAGCAGGACCCATTGCCAACATCGATCATGTCGAGCCGTAGACGCCAGTCGCGATCGTCATCGACTTGGCGCACGGCGACGTACGGCGCGGACCCCGGAAGTGTCGCAAAGATCCGCGCGATTGCCAGCACCGCGCGCGCATTCCATATTGCCAGCGCACCAGCAGCGGATCCGGCGGGTGGACAGACCACTTCGAGTGCGATGGCCGCATTTGATGAGATCACCATGGCCGCGAAGATCGGGGAGAGCACGATCGTGCCCGGAATGCAGAGCAATTGCACCACACCGAAGTGCAGCAGCACGATGGGGGCCGCTGCAATCCAAGCACCAATGGAGGCTGCGACTGGTTCGATGGCGCGGCGAACGAGCATCGCCGTCACCCCAAAGCCGCGCACCCACCGCGACATCCACCGAGCGAGTGGTGCGGTGAGATATCGCAGCCCGAAGATGGCACCAAAGCTCAATTGAAATCCTGGCTCGCTTGGTGCGAGCGGGTCCGCTACGACGATCACGATCGCGGCGATACTCATCACCGATCCGAATGGGAGCGCTCGTCCAACTGCCAGTGCGAGTGCAGCCGATCCACCCATTAATGCAGCGCGAGCCGAAGAAACCTCCGCTTCGATCGACGCGACAAAGAGAACCGCCAACGCGATCAAGACCCACCCGCCAATTCGAGGTGTGAGACGCATTTGTGACACCAACCAGAGCGCGCACGCCGCGAGGATTCCAAAATTGAACCCAGAAATCGCCACGAGGTGCTGCAGACCACAGGCGGCGAAAGCCTTGGAGACACTTCGCAGTCCAGGCCAATTCGCGCCCGTCGTTGATGCGGCGAGGAGTGCAGTCGCGTCGAGCCGCGGATCGTCACCGAGTGCTCGGCGCAGACTGGCATCAACCGCAGATCGCCAGCGCGCGAGGAGCGAAGCGGTTGCCAGCGGTGTCCCATCAACACGCTCGATGAGTTGTGAGTCTGGAACCAGCAGCAGGCCGGCGATCGATCGACTACGGCTCCAGTGCGCCGAATCAAAGCCACCAGGATTCGTCGGACGATCGAAGGATCGCAGCCATCCCTTTGCCAGAATGCGTTCACCAGCAACGCAGCCCGCGGTGGACCCATCCACGACGACACGAAGCGTCGCTGCGGCTGCGTGCCGCGTCCCCGCCCCATCGATCCATGCTTCGAGCAACAAGGTGAATCGAAGTGTCGGTGTTCGTGGCACAAATCGAGCGAGTGTGTCCTCTTCGAGCGCTCCACAGGCGATGAGTTCATCGCGGTGCGCGAACTCGTCGTCGCGCGGAGTCGAGATAACAATGCCTTCGACAGAGACAAGCCGCTTATCGCTGCCCGGCTGTGTGCCAAGCGAATCCAGATGGGCGTGCCACTCAAGATCAAAGTGGGCAACGCGACCCGCTCCAAGGGCGGCGATCCCAATCAGCAGACAGACCGCCGAGAATCTGGAACACCGCCACCACGCCAGCGCTGCTCCATGCGCGGCGATGGCGACGGTGACCAACGCGGCGACGAGCGCGAATCGGCCGCGTTCATCCAAAGCGATGTGTGGTGCCCAGGCTCCCATTCCAGCGGCACTGGCAGCCAACACAACCGCGATCCACGGCAGAAATGCCGGTCGCGAAACCTTGGAACCGCTCATCCTGCGCGGCATCGGCGCACACTAGATACGCGCCGACGGATTGTTGAAAACACTCCCTTTCTTCTTGGGCGTTTCGTGCGGCGGGACCGCGCAGCGAGTCAGCGGGGAGTCGGGGAATCGACCACGCTCTGAGCAATCGCGATACCCGCGCGGTCGAGGGCAATCTTCACCTCGCGCAGGAGTGCTTGTCGAACGGCGAGGTGATCCCCTGTCAGACACCACACCCGCACCTGCCACTCAACTCCTAGCGAGCCGAGTTCGAGCAGGCCGATGTCGGGCACCTCAGCAGTTCTCCCCGGTGTTGCAAGCGCCGCCTCCATCAAGACCTGTCGCGTGGCATCGATGTCCGCGCGAAAGATCACCCGAACATTCACATCGGCACGGCGAATTGGGTGCGTGCTGGTGTTGGTAATCACCGACCCGAAGATGGAACTGTTTGGAACGATGATTCGCCTTCGATCGGCCGTGTCGAGGGTCGTCGAAAACAAGTCGATCTCAGCAACCACACCAGTCTGGCCAGCAACCGTGACTATGTCTGCGATCTGGTAGGGCCGGAAGATCATCAGCATCAGGCCCGACGCGAAGTTTGAGAGGGTGCCCTGAAAAGCCAAGCCGACCGCGAGTCCAACAGTTCCCAACACGACCGCAAAGCTCGCCGTGTTGATCCCAAAGGCGTTGAGCGCAAGAATGACGGCGATCAGCAGAATCGCCCAGCGCAGCAACTTCGAAAGGAAGTGCGCCAGTGTCGCATCGACGCCGCCGCGTTCGCAGGAGGCGAGGAGGAGCCCATGCATCCACTTCGCGACGACGATGCCGACGACGACGATGACGAGGACAGAAATCAGTGGACGGCCATAGGCATTCACGAGCGCCAACCCCTCACCACCGATTGCTTCGAGCGTATTGATCATTGCGGGAGTGAACCTATCACGCGGGAGTGCCCTGCGAGATTCGGATAAGTGAATCGAGCGTTGCGCGCCCCGCTCCTGAGGCGAGTGCCGTGCGAGCCAGCGCAACTCCGCCGCGCAAATCTTCAGCGCTGCCCGCAGCCCAGAGAGCGGCTCCGGCGTTCACGAGCGTGAAGTCGCGCGCCGCGACAGGGGCGCGGCTTTCCAAGACAGCGACCAAGAGCTCGGCAGCATCGGCAAGAGTTTCAGCGGCAACCGAAAGCGGATTGACCCGCACGACACCAAGCGCTTCTGGCGTCGTTTCAAAGACGCGCATCCTTCCGCCTTGTTCGTCGTGAACAACCTCGGCAATGAGTGTTGTGGCACCCGTCGAAATCTCGTCGAGCCCATCAAAGCTGTGATAGACGATTGCGCGGATCGCACCGAGCTCTCGCAGCACTTGGGCCACAAGCGGCACAAATGTTCGGTCATACACGCCAATGGCCTGTCGTCGGGCGCGGGCGGGGTTGGTCAGCGGTCCAAGGAGGTTGAAAATCGTCGGGAATCCGAGTGTTTTTCGCACCGGCATGGCGTGTTTCGCCGCGGGGTGATGCCGCGGCGCGAAACAGAATGCCAGGTGTGCCTCTTCAAGACAGCGCCGCTGAATGTCTATGGGTGCCTCAACATTCACCCCGAGTCGCATCAAAACCTCGGCTGATCCGCGGCCAGTGCGCGATCGATTGCCGTGCTTGGCAACGGGAACTCCCGTTGAGGCGGCGACGATCGCGGCCAACGTGCTGACATTGAAAGACTTTGGTGCTCCGCCAGTTCCGGCGGTGTCGAGAATGCGCGCGGTGTCGATCTTGGTTGTGAGTGCCTGGGCACACTCGCGCATCACGGTCGCGGCGCCGGTGAGTTCATCGACCGTTGGCAAGCGCCGCGCCAACAGCGCCAGAAAGGCGCCCATTTCTGCATCGTGGGCCGATCCAGTCATGATCTCGGCGAAGGCTGCGCGTGACTGTTCGAAAGTCAGTGCGTGTCCACGAATGAGCAGTTTGAGGAATGGCGTGAGATCGCCAGGTCGGTCAGCGCGAGCAAACTCACTGGGGGTCAAGTTTGGGAGTGGCGCTTCCATGCCAAGGCGCGGATACTACGCCCGTGCTCGCAGTTCTTGTTCACAACCTCAGCCCGTTTGCATTCGAGTTTTCGCCCGGGTTCGGCATCCGCTGGTATGGGATTGCCTATGCCACGGGCTTCCTCTTGGGGTACGCGCTGCTGCGGGAACTGGCAAAGCGCGGGCGCATCGGTCTGACTGCATTACAGGTCGGCGACTTGATGGCGTATCTCATCGCCGGAGTTGTGATCGGTGGTCGGGTTGGTCATGTTGTGTTCTATGAACCAAGCATGTTGATTTCGTTTCACGCAGATCTTCCCTGGTGGGGTCTGCTTGACATTCACAAGGGTGGGATGTCGAGCCACGGCGGCATCATCGGATGCGCGGTTGGCGCGCTGATCTTTGCACGCCGGGCGCAACTGCCGATCCTTGTCGTAACAGATTGCACCGCGTTTGGAGCGCCACTTGGTTTGTGCCTCGGACGGCTCGCGAATTGGGTGAATGCAGAGTTGTGGGGAAAGCCGCTGCCCGAGTCGATGCAGGCCAGCCCACCCTGGTGGGCAGTCAAGTATCCGGGTGAAGTGTTCGAGCCAACATTTGCTGTTGAGCGACTCGCTTCATTGCAGTCGCTCGTGCCGCCGAGTGAGCCGATTCAGGACGCTGTCTATCGCGCTGCGATGCTGCATCGGAACGATGTACTCACCAAGCTTGAGCCACTCTTGACCGCCTACTACCCAAGCAACTTCATCCAGGCCTTCACCGATGGACCGCTGCTCTTCATTGTGATGGCGCTGGTGTGGATTCGGCCGAGAATGCCCGGAATGATTTCCGGCGTGTTTCTCATCGCGTACGGCGCATCACGAATGATCAGCGAGCAGTTTCGCGCAGCGGACCTGGGGGTGTTCGCGATCGGGTCGCTCACGCTGCCGATGCTTCTTTCCGTTGCAATGATCGCGCTTGGGATCACTCTGTGCGTCTGGTCGTCGCGGCGCGCGGGAGAGCGCCTCGGCGGAGTGTGTTGAGCGGCGGCCCAGTCATCGAGGCGAGCCCGACGCGCCGCGCCCCCGAGTCCATCGCACGACGCCAAGCCCAACACCAGCGATCACAAACCCGATACTTGGCCAGGCCGTGCACATCGCCAGGATGCCGAATCCAACAGGATTCGGATTTGGATCGTCCGACCAACCCATTTCTGCAAACAGGATCACCAGCAGCAGCGGTCCGGTTCCGAGAAGGAGCAGGAGAAGTCCACCACCAAGGAGCGCAAGCGGAAGCCGATACCGCCCTGGCCTTCGTTCGGCAGACGGCGGCGCGGTACCAGCGAAATCCGGCGGACGATTGGGTGGTGCTTCGTTCACGCCGCGCCCGCCGTCAAAAGTGCACGAGTGCGCGCAGGCCAAAGACGACGATCGTCCCGCCGTCGCTGGTGTCCGCAACTGGGTTGGTTGGATTCGTGATGATTTGAATATCTGGAGTGAGCTGCACCGATTCGGTCAACTGCAATCGGTAATAGATTTCTGTCACGGTCTGCACCCCGAGGTCACCCTGTGGGTTGGTGGTGTAGCCAAACGCAGCGCCGAAACCATCTCGCTTTCTTCCAAAGCAATGGTCGATCGAGATACCAGCGGTGAACTCACTCTTGTACAGAGCGACATCGGGGTCGCTGTAGGTGAACTGCGCCCAGGCGCCGATGTCTGCGGTGAAGTACTCAGTCGCCATCAACCAGAATCCATTTCCAGAACTCGCCGTGGCGATGTCGGTTGAGCCGTAGGAAGCATTTGTGGTGTTGAATCCAACCGAGTATCGACCTGGCGCACCCTTGTCGCCGAGGAAGTCGGTCACGATTCCAACTTCACTGCCAAACCACCAGAGTCCTGTGTCGAGCAAGTCAGCGCCAAGGCCGTTGGTCGCTTGGGTTGATGGCGCAGTCGCGACGAAGTTTGCATAGACCCCTTCGCAGGGAACAACAAGCAGCGCCGTTCCAAGGAGGTATCCCTGAAATCCAGACAGCGTCGCATCGCTTCCATCGAATATCGACGCCAGAAACTGAGTTGTCTCGTCGCCCGCAAATGGGTTGTTCAGCAGATAGTCATTGGGATTGATCTTGCCGATCGAAAACACAACATGGTTGTCGAGGAATCCCTGCTCGTAACGAAGGCGCGCGAGTCGCGTTCCCAAATGGCCGGTGAAATTGCTGTCGAGCGTGATGTCAGTCCCAACCTGAGTTCCAAGATCGCTGCTCTTTGGGAAGGCATTCGTCTGGCGCATCTGCGCAGTGACTCGACCAACCGCACCACCACCAAAGTCCCAGAGTTTCACATCGGCGCGCAGATTGAAGCGATTCACTCCCTCGGCATCGCTGTTTCCAGCCATCGACGAGGTTGAAGCTTGATAGACAGTCACATTGTAAATGTCCCAGCGCGTACCAATTTGTTCTTGCGATGCGACCTCGAGATTTCGCACTGGCGAAAAGAGGGCCGAAAACGGATCTGGCAAGAGTCCGTTGACTTGCCCCCAGGGGATCGCGTTGGGTCGAGGCTCGAAGAAGTTGTATTGGACCTGTTTCTTGGTTGGGCCGAAGAGTGCCGGCGTGCTCGCCATGAGATCGATGCCAGCGAAACTTTGGGTGGTGTTGAGATCCGAGGTGAGAAACGATCCCTCAGGCGCCATCTGTAAAGCCGAGGAAGGATTGTTTGGCGACTGCGCGAGAGTCGAACTAAAGAGCACAGCGCACCCGAGTGGTGCAATCATGCGATCACGCTATCACGGGAGAGTTGCACCGTGCGACCCCGCGACCGTGCGTCACTCCACGCGAGAGATGGCAACCGACTTCGCCCACGCGGGGGTCCAGAGCCGGAATCCGCCGACGAATGCATTGGCGTTGTCGCCAAGCCTGCAATTTTCTGGCAGTTTCTTCAGGCGCATCGAGTTGCCACCACCGAGAACGACATAGTCGGGGATCAGCGCCGCAGTGAAGATCGCGATCACATCATGAACATCGCGCGTCCACTCCTTCTTCCCGAGTTTCTTCAACGCTTTCACGCCAACGAATTGTTCAAATTGCTTTCCCTTGCGATAGGGCAGGTGTGCCAACTCCATCGGCAGGATCACATGATCGGCGATGAAGCACGAACCGAGACCGGTTCCGAGTCCCAGAAAGAGCATGCGCCCGCCTCCGTAGGAACCGACGGCTTGCATTGCGGCATCATTGATGAGCTTGACGGGCTTTCCGAAAGCCGCCGCGTAGTCGAAGTCAACCCAGCCTTCGCCAAGGTTCACCGGGTCGCGCGCCGGACGGTTCCCGGCAATCGGCGCCGGAAGTCCAATCGAAATCGAATCGAAGGACCAACCATCCACCATCTTCTGCACCCCCTCAACCATTTGGGTTGGCGTGAGTGTCGGCCCGGACGGGAACGAGCGCTTCTGCGGATCGCTCTCGACTCTGAATTTGACATTCGTCCCCCCAATGTCGATCGCCAGCACTTGTTCTCCCATCTCTCGAAGGATACCGATCTCAGCCGCGCCCTCGTCTCGGCACGCGCACCAGCCCTTCGCCCCCAACACCGGCGTCTTGCCACGAGAGTCGATTGCGTGGGATACTGCAAAGATGACCGGCACAACAGCAGAGTGGGAGTACGCCCCCGCTCCCGAGTCGACCAAGGTTGAAATCAAGCCGCAGTATGGCTTGTTCATCGACGGGGCATTTCGTCCCGCCAAGGCTGGCAAGACATTTGAGACGATCAATCCCGCCAACGAGAGCGTGCTCTCAACCATCGCCCAAGCAGAGGCGATCGATGTGAACCTGGCGGTTGCGTCGGCCCGTCGGGCGCTCAAGGGATGGCGTCGCGCGCCAGCACTCGAGCGCGCCAAGTATCTCTACAGGATTGCGCGGCGCATTCAAGAGCGGGCTCGCGAACTTGCCGTGCTCGAAACGATGGACAACGGCAAGCCGATTCGCGAGACGCGCGACGAAGACATTCCACTCGCTGCCGCGCACTTCTTTCACCACGCCGGCTGGTGCGACAAGTTGCGCTGGGCTTGTCCAACGGCAGATGGCAGTGTGCCAGAACCCGTTGGAGTCTGCGGTCAGATTATTCCGTGGAACTTTCCACTGCTGATGGCGGCGTGGAAGATCGCCCCTGCGCTCGCCTGCGGCAACACCGTCGTGCTCAAGCCAGCCGAGACAACCTCGCTCACCGCGCTGCGCCTGGCAGAGATCCTGCAAGAGGTTGATCTTCCACCAGGTGTGGTCAACATCATCACTGGTGCTGGTGAAACTGGTCGAGAACTCGTCGCCCACGGCGATGTCGACAAAATCGCATTCACCGGATCGACCGAAGTTGGTCGGGCGATTGCCTCGACGGTTGCGGGAACGAAGAAGCGATTGACCCTAGAATTAGGCGGGAAAAGCCCAAATATCATCTTTGCCGACGCGGCAATCGATCAAGCCGTCGAGGGGGTGGTCAGTGCCATTTGGGCGAATCAAGGTCAAGTCTGTTGTGCGGGAAGTCGGCTGATCGTTGAAGAATCGGTCGCTGATGAAGTGATCGAGAAACTTCGACTTCGCATGCGTAGCCTGCGGGTGGGTGATCCACTCGATAAGAACACGGATGTTGGGGCGATCAACAGTCGTGCCCAACTCACGCGCATCGAGCGATACATCAAGATCGGGGTGGACGAGGGCGCACAGCACCATGAAGTCTGCGATGCGGCGCTACCAGCCAAGGGCTTCTGGTGCAGACCTTGCTTTTTCACTGGTGTGCAACCAGCACACACGATTGCCCGCGAGGAGATTTTTGGACCCGTGCTGGTCGTGATGACCTTTCGCACACCCGACGAAGCTGTGGCGCGGGCCAACAACACACAATACGGATTGAGCGCAGGGATCTGGACGAGCCGCGGATCAAAGGCCTATGAGGTCGCGCGGCAGATCAAAGCTGGAGTGATCTGGTGCAACACCTTCAATCAGTTCGATCCAGCTGCGCCCTTCGGTGGTTACCGCGAATCTGGTTTCGGTCGCGAGGGCGGGCGGTCTGGATTATCTGCATACTTGGCTTGATCGCCGCAGGAGAAAGACGATGACCCAACGAAACGACATCACCAAGACATGGAAGCTTTTCATCGGCGGCGCATTCCCGCGCAGCGAGTCGGGACGGGTCGCGCCCGTGACAGACATCGCCAGTCGGTCGGGCGGCAAGGCACTCGCCTATATCGCGCAGGCTTCTCGAAAGGATCTGCGCGATGCGGTCGAGGCGGCCCGGGGCGCGCAGGAGAAGTGGGCAGCATCGAGTGGATATTTGCGCGGGCAAATCATCTATCGGCTGGCTGAACTGCTCGATGGTCGTCGCGAGGAACTGGTTGAGAGCGTCCGAATGAGCGGTCGGCTCGGAAAAGGAAGGGCACGCACAGAAGTTGAAATCGCGATCGATCGAACCCTTTCGTTCGCTGGGTGGTGCGACAAGTTGGACAGCGTTTCTGGCGGTCGCAATCCTGTGGCGGGTCCCTTCCACTGTTTTTCGCAAATTGAGGCGAGTGGCGTTGCGGTTGTTGTGGCGAGTGAACAGGCTTCGCTCCTTGGGTTTCTCACAATGACACTCCCCGCGCTCGCGTGTGGTTGTGCTGTCATAGCGATCCCGAGCGAGAAAGAGCCAATTCCCGCACTAATCGTTGCGGAGTGCGCTCCGAGTGCGGATATTCCACAGGGTGTTCTCAATGTGCTCACCGGCCTTCGCGCAGAACTCGTTCCTGCAATTGCAGGTCACAGAGATATCGACGCTGTTGTCGCCAGTTTAGAACCAGAATTGGCGACGATCATGCAACTTGGTGTGTCGGAAAACCTCAAGAGAGTGCGCCTGATTGATCCTAGTGAGCGATTCTTGGATGATGCACTCTGGTCAAGCCCGCGGGCGTTCCAAACAGTGACTGAAGTCAAGACCGTGTGGCATACGGTAGGAACATAGAAGATCGACACATGATCGACCATTATCAGCTGGTAATCGCGACGAATGGCGCATCGTTCGCGATAAAGTGGCGATCTTACGCGAAAACTGCCATAAAGTGTTCGTTTGTCACGATCATCGCTGTTTCATCAGTATTTCTCAACGGATGCGAGCAAGAGCGATTCGCCGTGATCGACCTTCACGCCGAAGAACGGCTTCGCGCCGCGAGCGAGTCGATTGGCGAACCGTCAAGTCTGCCCTCCACCAAGCAGGCTGAATCGCGATACCAGGGTGACTATTTCACCGCCGATGCCCCGAGTCTCAATCAGCCGCCGACTGTCAATCCCGCCCCAGAATCTCTGAAGTACGAGGGTCGCAAACGGGCGGTGATCGATGCGGACAAGACGATTCAGCAGGTGATCACGGTCGTCGAACCCCCTCCAAATGCAGAACACTTCACCCTTGCCAAGAGTGTGCAGCAGGGCATCAGCAAGAGCCTCGAGTACCGGGTCGCCGAAGAGCAGTACCTGCTCATCGCACTCGACCTGCTTATCCAGCAGCACATGTGGAGTCCGCGCTTCTTTGACACGATCACGCCGCAGGTGCAGGGGGTGAGCGTGAACAGTTCGAGGTCGACCGCGCTGCAACTGGTTAACGACCTGTCTGTGAGCCAGAAACTTCCCTACGGAGGCGAGATCAGCGCGAACATTCTCGCACAAGCATCGCGGGATATGAGCTCGGCAGTAGATCTCGGTCAAGCCAGCTCGGTTGAGTTCGCGCTGAATCTCAACATCCCGCTTCTGCGCGGAGCCGGACTCGTTGCCCAAGAGGATCTCATTCAGGCGAAGCGCAACATGATCTACGGGGCGCGGTCCTTCGAGGACTTCCGCCGCCGCTTTTACATCGCGATTTTCAGCGACTTTCATGATCTTGTCGTGCAACAGCAGGTGGTTGCAAACACCCGCAACCAGATTGCGCGACTTCGGGCAATCGTCGAACGCGAAGTCGCTCTGGTGGAAAGCGGACGACAAGTTGCGTTTCAAGCAGACCTCGCCAAACAACGCGCACTCTTCGTCATCGACCGGCTCTCTGCGCTCGAAGAGTCCTACAAATTTGCAGTGGATCGCTTCAAGTTGCGCATCGGATACGACACGGCATCGCCCGTGGTGATCGATCCAGAGATGCTCGATCTCGATCCGCCGGTGGTTGATCCTCGTCGCGCTGTCGAGTTCGCGTTTGAGTGGCGTCTCGACTTGCAGAATGTGCGCGACCAAGTTGTCGATGCTCGGCGCCGAGTCGACAACGCGCGAAACGCGCTCTTGCCAGGCGCAGGCGTGTTTGCGACTGCCTTACTTGAGCACAACCCAGACTTCTTCAACGGCATTCAACTTGACGAGAATCTCGGAAACTGGGTCGTGGGCATGAATGTTGATCTACCGCTCGACCGGACGATCGAAGAGGTCAATGTTCGCAAGGCGCAAGTTCGCCTCGAGCAACTTGATCGACAGTTCATCTTTGCAAAGGACACCGCAGCGGTCGAAGTGCAGCAGGCAATTCGCCGCATCGATCGTGGTCTGTACACGCTCTCACTTCAGGATCGCAACATCGAGATTGCCAAGAACCGTCAGGCCAGTATCGACGCGGCACCCGACCGCGCCAACCCCCGTGATCGCACCGATGCCGTCGACGCGCTCAACACAGCTGAAAATGACAAGGCGCGCGCTCTGCGCGAAGTGCAAATAGCCATTCTTGAATATCTGCGGCAGACTGGACAGCTTCGAATCTCCGATGATGGTGAGATCAACGCTCCAGATGGCATGGAGGTTCGATATCGGCGCGGTCCAGGAATTCTCGCGCAACCAGCAGGGATTCCCTCCGCCTGAGGCTAGGCTCATAGCAGATGTCGGATGAGTTCCTGCCAATTGAAGATCAGGTCGTAGTGGCGCCCCAACCACGTCGGCGCAAGCGCATCGCGGTTGCGATTGCCGTCGGAACGGTCGCGCTCGTTTCGTTCACTCTCTGGTCAACGCTTTTCAGGGGGGAAACCCGTGGCGGCGGCGCAGCGGGTCATCGATCCGCCTCGGGCAAGCTCGACAGATGCCGCGTGGAACGCTCCGACTTCGACATGGTGATCCCAGTTTCTGGTGAACTCGCCGCGCTTCGGCAGGTTGAAGTACGCAATCTGCTCGAGGACCGCGCAGTCATTACAGAAATCGTTGGCGAAGGAAAGCGTGTCGCCAAGGGTGATGTCCTCCTGAAATTTGCCAGCGAGGATTCGGCAGACAAACTCAAGGACATGCAGGACAAGCTCAAGACCGCCCAGGCCGAGGCGGTGTCCAACGAACAGGCTCTGGCGATCAAGAAGAATGAGCGCGCGAGCGAAATCGACAAGGCCGATCTTCAGGTGAAGCTTGCCAGCCTTGCGCTGGAGGGATGGATCAGTGGTGATCTTGTTTCGAAGCGCCAGACGCTTGAGACCGCGCTCGAGGCCGCGACGATTGACGCCGAGCGGGTGCGCAAACGCTTCTCCGAGTCCGAGGCGCTCGTCGCCCGGGGATTCATCAGTCGCGACGAGTATGAAAAAGATCGGATCACACTGATTCAGGCCGACGCCAAGGTCAAGCAGTCGGCGCTCGACATCGAGGTCTATGAGAAATATCAGCGACCACAGGACGAGGCGAAGAAGCGATCTGATGTTGAGCAGGCAACGGCCGAGCGACTGCGCACCGAGCAGAAGAAGGACGCCGAAATCGTCAAGGCGCAGTCTGATTTCGAGAGTGCGACCTTTCGGGCTAAGACCGCCGGCGAACGACTGACTCAGGGCGAGCGCCAGCTCGGCAACACCATCATTTATGCCCCGATGGAAGGACTGGTTGTTTACGCAAGCAGTTTGGAATCCGGTGGATGGGGTCGCTCTGGAGATACCCCACCACCCGCGGCGGGAACAGAACTCAAGCCCAACGAACTGGTGATGATCATCCCAGACACATCGCAGATGGTCGCCTATCTGAAAGTCTCTGAGGCACTCTCGGGTCGAATCAAACCCGATCAAGAGGTCACGATTTTCAGCGATGCCAACCCGAATGTTCCCATTCGTGGCACAGTGATGAATGTCAGTGTGCTCGCAGAGAGCGGCGGATGGCGCGATCCCAATCGCCGCGACTACAAGGTTCGCGTGCTCCTCGACGATGATGGCACACTGGCACTCAAGCCGAGCATGCGCTGCAAGGCTTCAATCCTGCTCGGGCGGGTCGATGATGTCTTGAACATTCCGGTGCAGGCGATCTTTCGTCAGGGATCAGTGAGTTTTGTCTATGTCCCAGATGGCGACGCATTCAGTCAGCGGCAAGTTGTCATCGGTCGGTCCAGCGAGATGGCTGTTGAGATTCTCAGTGGCCTCGATGAGGGAGACCAGGTTCTCCTGCGCGAGCCGAGCACAGAAGAGATTGCTGTTCGCCTGTCTGTTGAGGTGACGAATCCAAAGGATGCCGACCACACGAAGTCGGATACCGGTGCGCAAGGCAAGGCCGTCGGGAACGCAGCAGAGTCCAAGTCGAACGAACCTCCCCAGGCGAAGCCAACGCAGGGCTTGTAACCCACAAGACGATGCGCACCCTGCTCACCGCGGCAACAACAATCGGCCTCGCCCTTGCTGCGATCCTGGGCGCGGGTGACATTGCGCCGCAAGCCGCGCCGCAATCTCAATCCAAGCCTCGCATCCTTGTCTTCACCAAGACGGCGACCTTTCGGCATCCGTCGATTCCAGATGGTGTGAAGTGCGTCACCGAACTCCTCACTCCAACCGCCGAGGTGGTGCACACCGAAGACTCGGCGCAGTTCACCACAGAAAATCTCAAGCAGTTTCGCGCCGTGGTGTTTCTGTCGACCACCGGTGATGTGCTCAACGAATCACAGCAGACCGCATTTGCAAACTACATCGAGACGGGTGGTGGCTTTGCCGGCATTCATGCGGCGAGCGACACCGAACATGAATGGCCTTGGTTCGCCAAGATGATCGGCTCACATTTCGCCGGGCATCCCGACATCCAACTTGCGACAGTTGTCGTCGAGGACAAGTCGCATCCATCCACCGCGATGCTGCCCGAGCGCTGGCCGCGCACAGATGAGTGGTATCGATTCAAGCGCAACCCGCGCACGGTGGATGGCATTCATATTCTCGCGGCACTCGACGAGTCCACGTTTGCGGGTGGCGGAATGAACGGAGACCATCCCTGTGCCTGGTGGCGCAACATGAAGGCGGGTCGATCTTGGTACACCGCGGGCGGGCACACCAAGGAATCATTCTGCGAGCCGCTCTTTCGAGAACACCTCAACCAAGGGATACGATGGGCGGCGAGGTTGGAGTCGTCGCCACAAGAAAAGTAACCCAAGGAACACCAGATGGAGTATTCATTCACAAATGTATGGGGTCAGAGCTGGGCGCTCTATAAGAAGTCGTGGCTGATGCTGACCGCTGGGGTTGTGATCTATCTCATTGCCAACATTCCATCACAAGCAGCCAACATCGTTCAGAATCTCGCGGCGAAGGGCTCACCCAAACCAGAAGTCACGGCTGAGGCGGGGTCCCTTCTGGCAACCCTCACCTGCTTTGCTGTGATCTGGTCGCTCTTCGTGGTTGTGCCGCTCGCGCTCTTTGGACTGCTCATCACGGTCGGGCTGATGGCAAACGCCACGGCCTTGTGTTGCGGGCTCCCACTCATTTTCTTGGGAATACCTCTGGCGCTGACTCAGTTTGGTCTGGCTTACAACATGCTGCTGAATCGAGATGGGATCCCAATTCAACCAACAAGCCAACCGACCAATCAACCAGCCACCCCTGCTGTCTGAACTTCGCAGTCGCATTGGCGAGGTGATCGCCACGCCGTGTGCCGCGCTGGTGTGGGCGGGAGTCGTCACCGCAGTCATGATGATCATCCCGCTGTGGGGTGCGATTGACTCGTTGTTCGGAAGTTCGCAAGCCAGCGGCGATCTTTCGGAGGGAGAAATGTTCGAGCTGATGGCGACAGAACTCAGCGCGGCCATCAGCCATCTCTTCCTCGGACTTGCAATCCTGGCCATCGTCATCCTGCCACTCTCGTATGGCGCCCTGCTGATGGCCCTGCGTGTAATCCGCCGTGAGCCGGCCGCCCGCGCAGATCTCTGCGCCGCCTACTTGCACCCCTTCGACTTTGCGCTCTTCTCTGCCGCGATTATTCTGGTTGGGGCGATCCCACTTCTGCTCTGGATGATCGTCGGACTCATCGGTGGTGTGATCGTCGGAGTGGTCGGTGCCATGTCGAGCGACGGCGATCCATCGCAGCAAACAATGCTGGTTACAGTTACGGTCATGGCGATCGGTCTGCCGTTCGTGCTGCTGTCGGTGTACTTCCAGTTTCGATTCGCCTTCGCCGGATTGACCATCATCGATCCGCTCGCGCCGCGCCGAGGTGCCCTGCGAGCGCTCGCAGATTCTTGGGAAATGACACGCAGGCAGAACGGCGCACTTTCGCGCGTCGCCATCTATGCCGCATGGGTGTTGATTCGAGAGACCGTGACCGGTTTCGGCATCGGGTTGTTCAGGCGCGGTCTTCCGGAATTCGTCGCGCTCATCGCCGCGTCCTACGAGGTACTGGCAGCGCGATTGCAGGGACAGTCGCGATCCTGACAGGGTTCGCAGTGGGCCGTTGCTTCGCCCCCGCCGCCGAGCGCTGCGATGGCCCGCTCTTCGATCACGGTCGCGATGTCGTGACTCTGCGCGACGCTCATGCTCGGCGGCAGTCGCAGGTGCATGTCGATCCAGTGCCTGCTCCCGTCGTGGCGGCATCGCGCCTTATCGAAGGAGCAAATGGTCGGTGTCTGGCCGCCGCCATTGAGATGGCGCCTGAGCAGCGCGGTCAGTTTCGCAATGTCACCATCGTCTTGGCGGTCGATCAGTCGACTCACCGAACCCTTGGCGACGCGCCATCCCATAGAGAGAAGGAAACACCCGAGCGCCAGCGCGATCACCGGGTCGATCCAGAACCATTCCGTGAATCGAATGAGCACGAGTCCAACAATCACAGCCGCTGTGGTGATCGAGTCACTCAGGACGTGCATGCCATCCGCGATGAGAGCCGCAGATTCCGTGCGCCGTCCCGTCGAGACCATCAACCAAGCGAGCGCGAGATTCAACGCGCCGCTGGCAATCACCAGAACAAGCCCAATACCGGTGTAGGCGATTGGTGGTGACTGGGCAAACATCCCAGAGACGCAGCGAATGATGATGAATGTTCCTGTCGCAACGAGCATTCCGCCCTCAACCGCTGCGCTCACAAATTCGGCGCGGCCGTGGCCATATGGGTGCTCGGCGTCGGCTGGCTTCGCGGCGAAGCGAATCGCGCCCAGCGTCATCAGACTCGCCACGACATTCACAATCGACTCGAGCGCATCCGAGAGCACGGCGTCTGAACCGGTCATCCACCAGGCGGTCAGTTTCATCGCCAGGATGACCAGTGATGCAACAACGGCAATCACGGCAATCGTCGCTTGAGAGAATCTCACGAGAACTGTCTTACCACAGCAACCGTTCCACCCTAGGATCAGTTCCATGCCAGTACCCCCCAACCGCCCCTTCTATCCGCGGGGAAATCCAAACGATCAAGATGGTCGTGGCCCGGGCGGTTCTCTGGGTGGACCCCGCGCTGGTGGATTCAACGCGCCCCGCGCTGGTCGCGGAGCGCCGCGTGGCAACACATCGCGCGAAGGATCGTGGAAGCGAACAGAGGGTGGACCACGGGCGCGACCAACGGCGCTGCGACTTGCTGCTTTGCGCGCCGATCTCGAACGAATGTTGCGCGAACTGGATGAGGCATCGAAGGCGCTCACCCACGCGAGCGCAAAGATTCCGGCGTCAAGTGTTCTTGAACACACCCAGGGTCCGGCTGTCGATGCAATCTTCGCACCCTGGCGTCGTGTTCGCGCCGCACTCGCCGATGTTGAGATGGCTTGTGTGGCGATTGAGCGGGTGAAGTTTCCGCCCAAACCATTCATACCGAAGGAATTCCGACCGAGACTCTAGAGCGAGTGCGATCACTCGCTTGGGTCGTATGACGCGGCGTATCGCACCGCGCCAGGCACGGTCGATGGGCGCGGCAGCTCGAGCCGTATCAATTGTCGAATGACATCATTGGCGAGAGTCGAGGCGCCAAATCGAAAGAGCGATGGCACCAGCCACTCATCACCAAGGGTCTCCTTCACCATGACCAGATAGGCGATCGCACTCTTGGCGGTGCGGATCCCCCCTGCTGGTTTCATTCCAATACGAATTCCAGTCGAGAGATAGTGATCGCGGATCGCTTCGAGCATGATGAGTGTCACCGGCATCGTCGCCGCTGGCTGCACCTTGCCCGTGGATGTCTTGATGAACACATCACCATCCCGAAGAGTTGGCAGCTCGGGGATGCTCGAGGCCGCATCAATCGCCAAATCACTGGCGCGACGAATCGAGTCGAGTGTGCCCAGCTCACCAGTCTCGAGGATGATCTTGAGATGCGGTGGCGTCAGCCTGCATGCCGTTGCTGCGGCGAAGCACAACGCGCGAGTCTCAATGATTTCCCGTCGTACATCATCGGTTCGACCGGCGAGAAAGAGTCCGCGCGAGATCACCATATCGATCTCGTTCGCCCCAGCTTCCACAGCGCGCTGGCAGTCCGCGAGGCGAACATCGAGTGGATACTGGCCACTCGGAAAGCCTGTTGCCACCGAAGCAACCTTGACCGATGTTCCCGCAAGCGCCTCGCGGGCGATCGGAATGAGCGCGGGGTAAACGCACACGGCAGCGACGCTCGGGAGAGCTGGAGTAAACGGCAAATCGCTCGGCGCGATCGCCTTCTGGCAGAGCGCCCGAACCTTCTCTGGAGAGTCCTTGCCCTCGAGGGTTGTGAGATCGATCATCGCCAGCGTCATGCGCAGCGCGTGCCGCTTCGATGAAGCCTTGATGGATCGTTTGGTGAAGCGCGCGGCGCGAGCGACGGCGGTGACGGTGTCGACCGGGCGATCTCGCATCGCACTTACCTCGGTCGTGCCGCGCGGAAGAGGTTCGGGAGACTCTCAACACTTCGCAGCACCAGGTTTCGATTCGTCCCCGCGTTCTCAACGGCATAAACCATCAGCGTCTCGTTTCGGTTGTCGAGTAAGTACACACACTCGGTCGGTCGATGATCTGGTCCATCACCCGTCCCGAGTGTCATCACGCCGATCCCATCCGACGCAGGCGTCACCGACTCACCGCCGTAGGCCAGCGGATCGAGCGGACGGGCGAGCAACATCACGAAGACGGTTGCCAGCACACACGCCGAAGTCGCCAGGGTCCACTCGAGCTTCAAGCCTTTCATGGACGGGGCCTCGAAGAAACCGCACTATCGGCGGCGAGATTGCGATAGCCAAGGATGGTCATTGATTTCACACTGTCGTTCCACATCAAACTGAGCATCTCGTCGTGGGTCTGATCAACGATGTAGAGCGCGCCGGTGGCGACACCGGGAACATTGCCACCACCCATGGAGTAGGTTGCGTGCGATCGAATCCCCAGCCGCTCTTGACCGTCGGCACGCTTGGAGAGCGGGATGGCAACAATCGCGCACAGCAGAATCGCGTTGGCGATCGTGAGGGCGACGATTCGAGATCGCTGTCTCATGAGTCCTTCTGAGCGGATCGCTTGGATCCCCGCAAACTGATGAACAGGATAAGTGCGGCGATGAGCGCCATGGCGGCGTACCCGACCCACGCCGAAGTCAGCATGGTGACGCTCGGTTGCCGCGGGGCGTTGGCGGTTTCCTGCGCGAGTGCCGGGGCAACGGCGAGAAACGCGATGCTCGCAGCGGAGATTATTCGCGCGGGGTTCATCGATCAGGACTTCACGAGTTGGCACTTCATGTGCTTCTCAGGGACACGCGCCATCGCGTTGCGCGTGTCGACGACCAATCTGGCGTGCTGTCCAAGCAAGGAATAGTCCACGGCATCATGGTCGGTGAGGATGAGCACGCAATCGCTCGCTGCGAGGGTGGCTGGTGTCAGCGCCACCGACGAGAGGTTGACCCGATGCTTGCGCATCGCTGGGAAGATAGCCAGATGCGGATCGTGATAGGAAACGTCGGCCCCGTGATCCCGAAGCAGTTCGATGATTTCTGCGGAGGGACTCTCGCGTGGGTCATCGATGTTCTTCTTGTAGGCGATCCCGAGCACGAGGACCTTCGATCCCTTGACAGACTTCGAGTGATCGTTGAGCGCGAGTTGGGTTCGCTCGATCACATAGTGCGGCATTGAGGTATTGACCTCGCCGGCGAGTTCGATGAAGCGCGTGGTCCGTCCCACCTCGCGTGCCTTCCAGGTGAGGTAGTAGGGATCGATCGGAATGCAGTGACCGCCGAGTCCGGGTCCTGGATAAAACGCTTGGAATCCAAAGGGCTTGGTGCTTGCTGCAGCGATGACTTCCCAGACATCAATATTCATGTCGGTGAGCACGATCTTCATTTCATTCACCAAGGCGATGTTGACGGCGCGGTAGATGTTTTCCAGGAGCTTGGCGCTCTCGGCAATCTCGGCCGTCGAAACGCGGTGGGCCGACTTCACCACGCGGGTGTAGAACGCCATTGCGAGATCGGTCGAGACATCATCGACTCCTCCGACGAGCTTTGGAATGTGCTGCGCGCTTCGTCCCATGCTGCCTGGATCCTCGCGCTCTGGGCTGTACGCCAAGAAATAGTCTTCGCCGCACTTCAGTCCAACTGCATCGAGAATCGGCTTCATCTCATCGCGGGTTGTGCCGGGATAGGTGGTCGATTCGAGAACAACGAGTTGTCCCTTGCGCAGCGACTTGGCACTGGTCTTGGTGCTCTCGAGCACATAGGTCAGGTCGGGCTCGTGATGGGGACCAAGTGGAGTCGGCACACACAGCACCACGAGATCGGCCTTGGCGAGGTCTAGCGGGTTCGAGGTCGGCGTGAACTGCTTGTCCGCCTGCAGCGTGCTGAAGAAATCATCGCCGAGATGGAGGATGTACCGCGCGCCCTTGTTGAGCGCGTCGATCTTGCGCTGGTCCACATCGAAGCCAATGACCGGGTAGCCGCTGTCGCGGATGGCGCGAACCAGCGGCAAGCCAACATAGCCAAGCCCGACGATGGCGATCGTTGCCGTCTTGGACTCGATCTTCTGCATGAGCGCCTTGGCCGTTGCACCGAGGAGCGCTGGAGTGCGAACGGTTGAAGGGGTCGACGAGAATGGAGGATTCGCGGTTGACATAGGGTTTTCCTTGTGATTGGGAAGACTACCAAGCACACAATGCATATGGATTCAACCCCCCTCTTCGACAATCATTGAGCCGCCGCTGCGGCGGGCGCAGCAACCTTCATCTTTCCATTCATGGTTCTCCAGTGCGCGGGATAGGTGCACACATATGGATAGGTTCCCGGCGTCAATGGTGCGACAAACCACATCGAGCTGGACTTCCCTGGCGCAACCAAACCCATGACCGAGAGAACTTTGGCGGAATCTGGAACGAATTCCTTGGCTCGACCATCCGGCACCTGCCCCATGCGGTCCCCCGCGGTTCCCATTTCTGCGAGCGAGCCCGGCGCAACCACGAGCAAATTGTGCTCCAGCCCATCTGGATTGTGAAGAGTCAGGTGAACGAGCGCGCCCGGCGAGACAGTGAATGCCTTGATGTCATAACTCATCTGGGCGGGAACGGCTGTGATCTCGATAGAGAACTGGTCTATAACTCGTGCAGACGGTGGACGCTTCTCGGGCGGGAGAGCATGGAGCGCTCGAAGTGCCACCACCCGCGCACTGGCTGAGCTTCCCTTTTCATCGAGGATCGCCAGCAGCCGCGCGCAGATGTGTTCTTGAGAAAGTTCCTCGGCACTCCAACCAGCCGCGACGGCACCATAACGATCAGTTCGCGAATCGTGGGGAGCGAGTTTGGAAACCAGATCCAGAAAGAAGTCGATCGGTTTTTGATTCGCTGCCGCTGCGCAGGCATCAAGTGCCGCTCGTCGCTCGGGCAGTGAAGAACTCGCAACTTCAAACTCAGGACATGCTGGCAGTGAAGGGGATCCCTGAAGAAGTACTAGACCGATGAGCCAAGACACAAGCATTGGGCAAGAATGGTACACCCGCTCATATGCGTGAAGTTGGTCCAACTGTGTCGGTGCGAATTCACGGCGCAGCTGGAGAGGTGACCGGATCGTGCTATGAGGTGATCACACGCGGGGCGCATCTCCTTGTGGACTTTGGAATGTTTCAGGGAACGATGGATCAGGAGATGCGCAATCTGGTTGCGCCCGACTTGGACTTCTCGACACTCGACGCAGTCCTCGTCACCCACGCGCACATCGATCACTGCGGACGGCTGGGAATGTTGCCGGCACTTGGATTCAACGGTCCCGTTCTGGTCACCGAACCAACCGCCGAACTTCTGCCGCGGGTGCTGACATCTTCGGCGACGCTGCAGCAGCTTCGAATCACAGAACACCGTGCGGGCACCGCGCCAACTTCGCGGGTACTCGCTCCAGCCAACCTGGCCACGGCGATTGGGATTCGAACTGAACCACCACCCGTACTCTTCATGCACCGCGCTGCAGAACGGGTGGGGCGCGCCATTCGCGCGCTGCCATTCATGGTGTGGGAGCCGATCGCCGAGGGAGTGGATCTGCGATTTCTGCATGCTTCGCATGTGATCGGTGCGGCGAGTATTGAGTTGCGTGTGCAACGGGTCGGCGGCGGTGATCCCGTGCATGTGCTGTTCTCTGGCGATGTAGGACCCATCGCCAACCCCCTGCTCGCTCCCCATCAATGGCCCGAGCAAACGCCCGACCTGTTGGTGATGGAGTCCACCAATGGCGCCAGACGCTTTCAACAAGTGGATCAGTATCAGGAATTCGTCTCAATATTGAAAGAGACGCGAGCCAAGAACCAACGGCTCTTGCTCCCGGTATTCGCACTCGGACGGGCCCAGACCATGCTGCAAATGTTTGCCCGCGCCTCGCGTGATGGCGTGTTGCAGGGAATGCCCGTGTATCTCGATTCGGCGATGGCGAGTCGCGCGAGCGAACTCTATGCGCGGCATCCCGCACTGCTCGAGGCGAGCGTGCACCGCGCCTGTATGCGCGGCACCAACCCCCTGCACTTTCCAGAACTGCACACGCTGATGTCGCGCCGCGAATCAGAATCGGTGGATCGGATTCAAACGGCCTGTGTGATCCTCGCGGGTTCGGGCTTCTGCGATGCGGGACCGATCCTGCGGCATGTGAAACTGGCGATCGATCAACCCGACACGCGCATTCTCTTCACGGGTCATCAACTCGATGGACTCCTCGGTCACGGACTCTTGGCGGGGGCAACGCGGGTCGAGATCAATGGCGCCGCGCTGGATGTGCGGGCGAAGATTGATCGCATCGCAGGAATCTCAGGCCACGCGGATGCAGACGATCTGCTCGAGTGGGTGAAGCGAATGGGTCCATCACCCGCAACGATTGCCCTGACGCATGGATCTGAAGAGGCGCGCGGCGAATTCGCGGCGATCCTGCGAGCCAGTGTCACGAGCGATGTGCGCCTTCCGAATGTCGGCGATACGCTGGCGGTGGACTAGAAGTCTCTCGGCGCAGTCAAGATTCTTCGATCTTGAAGAGACGAAGGAATCCCATGCGCTCGAGCAACCTGTAAAACATTGGCGTTGGTTTTGAAATGGTGAGCGCGAGCCCGGCCTCGGCACACTTGCGATTGAGAACCAAGAATGTCTCAAATCCGCGGCTGCTCATGGCGAGCAGGTCGGAGACATCTATTCGCACCGACCGAATGTTTTTCGGCGCACACGCCAGCGCGTTCTCGATGGCAGCTTGGAGCCGAAGCGCAGCGGCTGCATCAATCGTCGACCCAACCACGGCGAGGTTCAGAACCGAATCACTGGCCGAGACACTCAGGACTGGATCTTGATTCTGCATCAGGCAAAGAGTAGGCGGTGTAATGAGTCCGATAAAACCAAACTACTTGTTGTGTGCTGCTCTGAGTGGTGGTATCATGCTGACACAATCGTTCCACGTGGAACCCAACGAAAGGAGTCGTTATGGCAGAAGAACGCAAGGAATCAGCGACAAATTCACAATCACCAGCATCTCAACAATCGAAGTCGGTTGGACTCTCTAGGTTGGGCCGTGGGCTCGGCTCTCTTATTCCGGCTGGTCCAATTGTGAGCCATGTACCAGCACCAATCAATCCGAGTGTCGAGCAGCGTTCCACGGGGAACATTTCCAAGAGGTCAGAAGTGTCTCTCGACTCTGTCATCGTTGAGATCCCAATCTCGTTCATCGCCCGCAATTCGAGACAGCCACGAGAGAAGTTCGACGAACGGGCCATTCAGGCACTTGGCGAATCGATTCGGCAACACGGCCTGCTTCAGCCGATTGTTGTGCGGAAGTTGCGCGTTCCGGTTGGCGGGAAGACGCATGAATTGATCGCCGGCGAGCGCCGACTGAGAGCGTTTGAGGCGATCGGAAGGAGTGCGATCCCAACAATCACCCGGGACTCGGACGAAGTTCAGTCGGCCGTGCTCGCCTTGATCGAGAATGTCCAAAGGGAGGATCTCAACCCGCTAGAACGAGCAAAGGCACTTCAGCGACTGATAAGTGAGTTTTCGTTGACACAGCAGCAGGCAGCGGAGCGGGTTTGCATCGACAGGGCGTCCGTTGCAAATCTATTGCGCCTGAACGAACTGGACCCGTTCACAGCTGGGTGTGTGCGCGAGGGCCGTCTGACTCAGGGCCACGCAAAGGCGCTCCTCGCCATCGAAAACCTTTCGGCGCGGAGGGCACTCGTTGAAAGAACGCTCCACGATGAGTGGTCTGTGCGGCAAGTCGAACGGGAGGTTCAGCGGATCAAGAATGCCACTGGGTTTCAAGTCCATCTCGCGACGCCGCCATCCCGTCGACCATCTGCACAGGTTGGGGATCTTGAGAAGCGCCTCGGGCAACACCTCGGGACGAAAGTTCAAATCAAGAGAGGACGGAAACCTGGTGCCGGAACACTCTCGATCGCCTTCTTCTCACTCGATCAGTTTGATGGAGTCTTGCAGAAGCTCGGCTTCGACCCGAACAACCTGAAAGACTGATTGCGAGTTATCAACTAGCGACAGAACAATCCTGAAATAGCCAAGTTGGTTGAAGTCGCCTCTCGATTGGCGCGATGGGTGTGGGAGCAAAGGCAACCCATCCATGAATCCAAAGACGCAGCACAGCAGACGAGATACGAACCGATCTGCAGTCCACCCCCTGAGGACTGCCCAACGGGCCGAGCCATTGTCAACCAACTGGCAAGAGGTGTTGCGAGGTGTCCAGCACTCAATCGGCGGATGGCAGTGCGACCTCCTTGAATTGCGCCGCAACAACCGTTTGCAGCCATGTTGGTCGACGGGATCGTTCGCCGAAAAATCAGACGCTGATTGCTATTGAACGATGGAGCGCGCGCGCCCGGCGCGCACATTCGAAGTCACAAAATCTCGTAGGCTCGTGACTCGCTGCCGCCACGGTGTGCTGCAGAAGCTGGCACATTCTCTTTGGAGCGATTCTTATGAACGGCAATGTCTTTCACAGTCCACTCTGCCGTCTTCTGGTTATCCCGACAATCGCTGCGGGATTCATGCTCGCCGCACGCAGAGGGGAGCAGGAGGCCGCTCCAACTCAAGCGTCCGCCACGGCATCGGTCCAGAACTTTGAAGTGGATGATGTCCACTCGATGTCACTCTTCCGTGTGCGTCACAATCGCGCCGGCCAGTTCTGGGGTCGTTTCAATGATGTCAGCGGAAGCATTGGGTACGCGCCCGATCAGTCGCTGTCGATGCGGGTGACCGTGCAAGCGGGCAGTGTGGACACCGGCAACAAGAAGCTCGACGGTCATTTGAAAAGTCCAGACTTTTTTAACACGACCGAGTTTCCGACCATGTCCTTCGCCAGCACCAGCGCCAAGTCGCTCGGGAGCGGTATGTTTGAGGTGACCGGCGACATGACTATGCATGGGGTCACCAAGCGTGTCGCGGTGCCAGTCGAGTGTTCGGCGATTTCAGAGAGCCGCGGCACACAGCGTGCTGGATTCGAAGCAGTGTTCGTCGTCAAGCGCAGCGACTTTGGAATGGGTTATGGAGTCGAACAGGGAGCGATCGGCGACGAGACCCGGATCATCGTCTCGCTCGAGTGCATCGACGCAGCTGCTCCAAAGAGTGGCAAGTAAACCCCACCCGCTGCAGCGACGCGCATGTCAGCGGTGCTTGATCTGATTCCGGCGGTTCTCGACGGCGTGATCTTGCCCTGGGCGTGCGCCATGTGTCTGCTGCTCCTACCGCGCAAGCCTTGGTCGACCGACTCGGCTCGGCGCGTCGCGAGTTGGACAGGGGGGCTTGCAGTTGCGGGTGCGGCGGTCCTGTCGATGCAGATGGTCGAGGGCGTATCGCTCTGGAAACTTTCACAGTCATGGCACTGGCTGGCGGTGAGCGCCGCCGTGATCGGCATTGGTGCATCGTTCACGCCGCGTACGGCCGCCTGCGTTGCGTTGGCCGTCTTCGTCCTGGCGCTGCCGGGACTCAACGCCCTCGGAGTTCGTGCGCTGCTCGCTCTGGTCGCTGCAGTTGTTGCTCTGATCCTCACTCCGGCCATCAAGCGCGAATCGATCCAAGTCAATTTCGCCCTGTCGATCTCTTGCTTCTCGCTCGCTGCGCTTCTACTCGCCGCAGGCTCGCTCAAACTCGGTATCGTCGCGGCGGCCGTTGGCGCAACCTGCGCGAGTGGTGGAGCACTCGCCCTCTGCTCTGCGTCGTTCGCCACCGGCGCACCATTCACACTCGCGGCACTCACCATCGCGATGGGAATTGCACTCGCTGGCTATGCGTATCACCAATCATCAGCTCTCCCAGCAGCAGTGTGGGCAATCATCTGGCTCGCGCCGGCATTCCTCGCCCCCGAATTCGCCCGACGCTCCCCGCTCCGTGCGTTCATGACACTCGCGATCATCTTGTTGGTCTGCGCAGCGATTGTCGCGCACTGCGTGCACCGATTGGAATCGCTCGAAAGCGAGTGAGAAGTCGCTCTCTCGTACACTCGCCTCGATGACGAGCGAATTCTTTCCCGACGTTTCGCCGCTGAAGTTTGAGGCGAGGCAGTCAGCGGCGCGAACTCACCCGCGCCAGTCACAGCGCCTCGCCTTTCACCACTACGACGCGACCGCCTCTGTTGAGGGTCGCACCATGGAGGAGCACCTGCGCTTCGCAGCGTGCTACTGGCACACCATGCGCAACGGTTTGGCGGATCCATTTGGCGCAGCAACGGCAGTGACTCCCTGGGACGACGGCAGTGCATCCATTTCCAATGCGATGCGACGTGCCGAGGCCTTCTTCGAGTTCTTGACCAAGTGCCAGATTGGTCGGTGGTGCTTTCACGATCGCGATCTCGCACCGGAGGGAGAGACGATTGCCCAGTCAGAGAAGAACCTCGACGCGCTCGCCGCGCACGCCATAGAACTGCAGCGTGCCACGGGCAAGCGCTTGCTCTGGGGGACAGCCAATCTGTTTTCGCACCCTCGGTATATGCATGGCGCGGCAACGAGTCCAGCGGTGGACGCATTCCTCCACGGCGCGGCGCAAGTGCGTAAGGCACTCGAAGTCACCCACATGCTCGGCGGTGAGGGGTATGTCCTTTGGGGAGGGCGCGAGGGATACGACACACTTCTCAACACCGATCTCGCCCGTGAGCGCGAGCAACTTGCGCGGTTCTTGCACATGGCCGCCGATCATGCCCAGTCAATTGGATTCCGTGGCGTGCTCTTGATCGAGCCAAAGCCGCACGAGCCCACCACCCATCAGTACGACAGTGATAGCGAGGCAACTTTGAATTTCCTGCGCGAATTCAATCTCATCACCAGGTTCAAGTTGAACATCGAGACCAACCACGCCACGCTCGCTGGACATTCAATGGAACACGAACTCGCCGTGGCGATTGCCGCTGGTGCACTCGGGTCGATCGACGCCAACATGGGTACGCCCACGCTGGGATGGGACACAGATCGCTTTCCGACTGACGCCTACCTCACAACGAACATCATGCTTGCCATCTTGAACGCGGGCGGTTTGAAAAAGGGTGGACTCAACTTCGACGCCAAGCGGCGCCGGGCGAGCTTCGAGCCCATCGATCTCTTTCATGCCCATGCTGCGGGAATGGATGCGTTTGCGATCGGCCTCAAGGCAGCGGCCCGCATCCGCGCTGATGGTCGCCTCGCTGAATTCGTCGCTGCGCGCTACGCCTCGTGGGATTCGCCAATCGGAAAACAGATTCGCGCCGGAACACTCTCACTCGCGCAGTGTGCCCAGGAGGCGGCGCGGTTGGCGCCCGCACCGCAAGCCTCGGGCCGTCAAGAAATGCTCGAGTCGATCGTAAATGACCTGCTGTTCAGCGACGATGCGTAGTCCCGAGATCAAGGTTGGGGCGGCGGAATGTATCGATACTCGCCATGATTCTCGGTGGCGATCTGCTGCATCACGGCTTCGTTTGATCGATCGTGAAATCCAATCGTGTTGATCTCAACGCGGTGATCCGCATTCTTGGTGTTGATCACTTGAAACGAGCGATCGGCGTCGAAACCGCCATCGGTGAGCAGGAAGATCGCGTCCGGCTTCAATCTCGAAAGGGCGATGTCAAGTGCCCCAGAGGGATCCGTGCCGCCGCGTGAGGATGGTCCAACACTTTCTGTGTCAGCCCAGGCGAAGTAGGTTGACTTGTTTGACTTGCTCGCCAAGACCATCGCGTCCGGCGGCATCGGCAGTTCTTCATTGTCGAAGAAGATCACATAGAACGAATGATCGGATGGCAAGCGATTCACACTCTTCTTCAGCTCAAAGAGCATGTGATCGATCTTTGGATTGCCGTTTCCACCAAACATGCTGTTTGAGAAATCAAGCAGGTAGACGATGCGTTTCGCATCGGTCTCGATCCCCATGAAGCCTGTTCCGCCAGAGCCTCCCGACCCTCCAACTCCGCCCGAGCCGCTCACCGACGAACCAGCACCCTGATCGCCAAGTGCCAAGGGTCCGGTTGGAGTGATGGAAGGGGGGACGGGCTGCGACGGTGTGAAGCCGATTCGAGGAAGTGTCGCTCGAGGGCTCGCGCGATCCGAGGTCACCGTTGGCGTGACTGGTTGATTCTCCTGCGATGTTCCTGTTCCGGCTGGTCGCTCATCAGGATTGGCAGAGAGAACGCCGCCACTTCCCGAAGCATTGGAATCCGCGCCAGCGCCAGTGCCGCTGCCACTTGAATCACTGCGCCCGTCGCC